>NZ_CP022254.1:839166-1205000 GCF_003119195.2 Azospirillum baldaniorum
TCCTTCGCGCTTGCGGCGTAGGCGGCGTTGACAGCCAAAACGTCAACTCCTATGGTCGCAGCGCTGTCACAAGCTGCCCGATTCGGCGCCAGCGGCGAAGGTGCGCCTGCATAATTCAAGAAAAGGGTGGGATATGAAGGTCCTCGTCCCGGTCAAGCGGGTGGTCGATTACAACGTCAAGATCCGCGTCAAGGCGGACGGTTCCGGCGTTGAGACCGCCAACGTGAAGATGAGCATGAACCCCTTCGACGAGATCGCCGTCGAAGAGGCCGTCCGCCTCAAGGAAGCCGGCACGGCGACCGAGGTCATCGTGGTCACCGTCGGCCCGACGGCCGCGCAGGAGACGCTGCGCACCGGCCTCGCCATGGGCGCCGACCGCGGCATCCTGGTCCAGACCGACGCCGAGACGCAGCCGCTGGCCGTCGCCAAGGTGCTCAAGGCGCTGGTCGACAAGGAAGGCCCGACGCTGGTCATCCTCGGCAAGCAGGCGATCGACGACGACTGCAACCAGACCGGCCAGATGCTCGCCGCCCTGCTGGGCTGGCCGCAGGGCACCTTCGCCTCCAAGGTCGTGCCGGGCGAGGGCTCGGTCACCGTGACCCGCGAGATCGACGGCGGCCTGGAGACGGTGCAGCTGACGCTGCCAGCGGTCGTCACCGCCGACCTGCGCCTCAACGAGCCGCGCTACGCCTCGCTGCCCAACATCATGAAGGCCAAGAAGAAGCCCATCGAGACGCTGGCCCCCGACGCGCTGGGGGTCGACGTGGCGCCGCGCCTGACCACGCTCAAGGTCGCCGAGCCGGCCAAGCGCAAGGCCGGCGTCAAGGTCGCCGACGTCGCCGCCCTGGTCGACAAGCTGAAGAACGAAGCCCGCGCGATCTGAGGGGCCAGTGCGCCTTGAAGGGAAAGTGATCTGACATGTCCATTCTCGTCATTGCCGAACACGACAACGCCGCGCTGAAGGCGGCCACGCTGAACGCGGTCAGCGCCGCCGCCAAGATCGGCGGAGAGATCCACGTGCTGGTCGCCGGCCAGGGGGCCCAGGCCGTCGCCGAGGCCGCCGCCACGGTGGCCGGCGTGGCCAAGGTGCTGCTGGCCGACGACGCGGCCTACGCCCACCCGCTGCCGGAGAACGTCGCGCCGCTGGTCGTCAATCTCGCCAAGGGCTACGGCCATGTGCTGGCCGCCGCCTCGTCGGAGGGCAAGAACCTGCTGCCGCGCGTCGCCGCGCTGCTCGACGTCGCGGCGATCTCCGACATCACCGGGGTGGTCTCCGCCGACACCTTCGAGCGGCCGATCTACGCCGGCAACGCCATCGCCACGGTGAAGTCCGCCGACCCGATCAAGGTCGTCACGGTGCGCACCACCGCCTTCGAGGCGGCCGCCGCCACGGGCGGCTCGGCGACGGTCGAGAGCATCGCCGGGACGGGCGACGCCGGTTCGGCCAGGTTCGTCGGCCAGGAGCTGACCAAGTCGGAGCGTCCGGAGCTGACCCAGGCCAAGATCGTCGTGTCGGGCGGCCGCGGCATGCAGTCGGGCGAGAACTTCAAGCTGCTGGAGGCGCTGGCCGACAAGCTGGGGGCCGCGGTCGGCGCCAGCCGCGCGGCGGTGGACGCCGGCTTCGTGCCCAACGACTACCAGGTCGGCCAGACCGGCAAGATCGTGGCGCCCGAGCTGTACATCGCCGTCGGCATCTCCGGTGCCATCCAGCACCTCGCCGGCATGAAGGACAGCAAGGTCATCGTCGCGATCAACAAGGACGAGGAGGCCCCGATCTTCCAGGTCGCCGACTACGGCCTCGTCGCCGACCTGTTCAAGGCGGTGCCGGAGCTGACGGCCGCGCTGGACAAGGCGTAACCGGCCAGTCCTCCTCGGAAGACCAGCGGCCCAAAGACAAGCGGGAAAGCTCATATGTCCACGATCAAGAAGATTGGCATCATCGGTGCCGGCCAGATGGGCAGCGGCATCGCCCACGTCTGCGCGCAGGCGGGGTACGAGGTCGTCATCTCCGACATCAGCCCGGAGATTCTGCAGAAGTCGGTGGCCGCCATCTCCAAGAACATGGACCGTCAGGTTCAGAAGGGGAAGCTGACGGAGGCCGACAAGACGGCGGCGATCGCCCGCATCGCCACCGGGTCCGACCTGTCCGTGTTCCATGACGCCGATCTCGTGGTCGAGGCCGCGACGGAGAACGAAGCGCTCAAGCGCGAGATCTTCAAGAAGCTGGTCCCCAACCTGAAGCCCGAGGCGCTGATCGCGACGAACACCTCGTCGATCTCGATCACCCGGCTCGCCGCCTCGACGGACCGCCCGTCCAAGTTCATGGGCATGCATTTCATGAACCCGGTGCCGGTGATGCAGCTCGTCGAGCTGATCCGCGGCATCGCGACCGACGAGGCGACCTTCAGCGCGATCGCCGAGCTGACGGCGAACATCGGCAAGACCGCGGCGGTGGCCGAGGACTTCCCGGCCTTCATCGTCAACCGCATCCTGCTGCCGATGATCAACGAGGCGGTCTACACCCTCTATGAGGGGGTGGGCGGCGTCCAGGCCATCGACACGGCGCTGAAGCTGGGGGCCAACCACCCGATGGGCCCGCTGGAGCTGGCGGACTTCATCGGCCTGGACACCTGTCTGGCGGTCATGCAGGTCCTCTACGAGGGTCTGGCCGACAGCAAGTACCGCCCCTGCCCGCTGCTGGTGAAGTATGTCGAGGCCGGCTGGGTCGGACGCAAGGTCGGACGCGGCTTCTACGACTACTCCAAGAACCCGCCGGTCCCGACCCGCTGACGCGGCGGGTCCGAACGGACGCTTTTTGCAAAGCCCGCCGCGGGAAACCGCGGCGGGCTTCGTGCTTTTGCGGAACCGCTGCGCTCGCGCTCTGTTCGTCCCGCAGGGGAAGGGGCGAACAGCGGAAAGGATGGGGGCGATGCGGCGCGGCTTCCTGACGGTGATCCTCGTGGCCGGACTGTCCGCCCCGGCCCTGGCGCAGGCGCCGGGTTCCGTCCCGGCCTCCCCGTCCTCCTTGTCCCGGCAGGAGCGCAACTTCATCGCCGAGGCGCTGGCCGACGGCATGGCGGAGCAGGCGCTGGGCAAGCTGGCCCAGGACCGGGCGGAAACCGAGCCGGTCCGCCGCTTCGCCCGCCGTATGGCCGATGATCACGGGTTGAAGACCGACCGCTTGGCCGGCATGGCGCTGCGCCACGGAATCCCCATCCCCCGCGACCCGAGCCTGTCCGCCCGTTCCCACATGTCCAGCCTGCGCGACACGCCCGAGGGCGCCTTCGATCGCCGCTACATGGCCGCGGAGGAGGAAACCCACGCCCGCGCCATCAAGCTGTACGAGGCGCAGGCCGAACGCGGCGGCGAGACGGGCGACTTCGCCCGCGACGCCCTGCCCATGCTGCACAGCCATTTCGAGGAGGCGCGGGGCATCATGGCCGAGTTGGCGCGCGGCCCGGCCCCGCCGCAGACCCAGGCGCCGCCGGGAGATGCCCCGCCGGGAACCTCAGGATCGTCGGAGTGACATAAGTTCCCTCGCCCCTCTGGGGAGAAGGGACTTGGACGCATCACCCGCCCGTCTTCACCACGCCGCCGCGGCTGTCGCGGTTGGGGCCGCCGCCGTGGCCCATGTGCTTGCGCAGGAAGGCGATGACCTCGGGCGAGTCCCATTCCACCGCGCCCTCGATGCGGCCAAGCTCGCGGCCCTCCTGGTCGACCAGCAGGGTGGTCGGCAGGCCGCGCAGCTTCAGAGTCTGCATGGAGACGCTCGACGGGTCGAGGTAGAGGGCGAGGTTCTTCACGCCGGTCCGCTGGTAGAAGGGCTGCACCTGATCCTTGCCGCCGCGGTCCACCGACAGCGCCACCACTTGGAAGCCCGGCCCGCCCAGCTGCGCCTGGAGGCGGTCGAGCGCCGGCATCTCCTTCACGCAGGGCGCGCACCATGTGGCCCACAGGTTCAGCAGGACGAGGCGGTCCTTGAACTCCGACAGGTCGACCCGGCGCCCCTCCCCGTCCAGGAAGGGCAGCTCCGGCACCGGCGTCAGCGGTTCCATGTAGCGGAACTTGTCGAGACCCACCGCCGTCGCGCCGGGAGAGGGCTGGTCCAGCGTCAGCACGGCGGGCGGCGGTGGGGCCGACGGGCCGGCCAGCGCCATCCACAGCCCGGCACCGCCCAGCGTCACACAAAAGATTGCGGTGGCCGCCAAAGTCCGCATACTCACGCTTCCCGTCCTCCCATCCGTATTGTGTCCGCCATGAGCGCCGAACAGCCCAAGCCGAACTCACAAGACCGCGCCGCCCAAAACGTCTCGGCCCCGGCCGCCAGCCAGATGTGGGGAGGCCGCTTCGCCCGCGGTCCCGCCGCCATCATGGAGAGGATCAACGCCTCCATCGGCTTCGACAAGCGGCTGGCCGACCAAGACATCGCCGGGTCGAAGGCCCACGCCGCCATGCTGGCGCGCCAGGGCATCATAACCCAGGCCGACGCCGATGCCATCCGCGAAGGGCTGGACCGGGTCAAGGAAGAGATCGACTCCGGAGCCTTCACCTTCAAGGTGGAACTGGAGGACATCCACATGAACGTGGAGGCCCGGCTGGCCGAGCTGATCGGCGAGCCGGCCAAGCGCCTGCACACCGGGCGGTCGCGCAACGACCAGGTCGCGACCGACTTCAAGCTGTGGGTGCGCGACGCGCTCGACCGCGCCGACCAGGGGCTGAAGGCGCTCCAGGCCGCGCTGATCGATCTGGCGGAGAAGCACACCGACACGGTGATGCCGGGCTTTACCCACCTCCAGGCTGC
The DNA here is from genome assembly GCF_003119195.2 of Azospirillum baldaniorum. Classification (NCBI taxonomy): domain Bacteria; kingdom Pseudomonadati; phylum Pseudomonadota; class Alphaproteobacteria; order Rhodospirillales; family Azospirillaceae; genus Azospirillum; species Azospirillum baldaniorum. The sequence goes on from NZ_CP022254.1 coordinate 843,968, forward strand.
CCAGCCGGTCAGCTTCGGTCACCATCTGCTGGCCTATGTGGAGATGTTCGGGCGAGACCGCGGCCGGCTGCGCGACGCCCGCGCCCGGCTGAACGAGTGCCCGCTCGGCTCCGCCGCGCTGGCCGGCACGCCCTACCCCATCGACCGCTTCATGACGGCGGAGGCGCTGGGCTTTGACCGGCCGACGGCGAACTCGCTGGACGCCGTGTCCGACCGCGACTTCGCACTGGAGTATCTGGCCGCCGCCAGCATCTGCGGCATGCACCTCTCGCGCTTCGCGGAGGAGATCGTGCTGTGGTGCTCGGCCCAGTTCCGCTTCATCAAGCTGACGGACGCCTTCACCACCGGCTCCTCGATCATGCCGCAGAAGAAGAACCCGGACGCGGCAGAGCTGGTGCGCGCCAAGGCCGGGCGGGTCATCGGCAGCCTGAACAGCCTGCTGGTCGCCATGAAGGGCCTGCCGCTGGCCTATTCCAAGGACATGCAGGAGGACAAGGAGCCGGTTTTCGAGGCCGACGACACGCTGGCGCTTTGCATCGCCGCCATGGAAGGCATGGTGCGCGACATGCAGCCGAACGTGCCGGCGCTGCGCGAAGCTACCGACCGCGGCTTCCTCAACGCCACCGACCTCGCCGACTGGCTGGTGCGGGAGCTGAACATCCCCTTCCGCGAGGCGCACCACATCACCGGGCGCGCCGTGAAGGCGGCGGAGGACAAGCGCGTCGGCCTGACCGCCCTGACGCTGGAGGAGTTGCAGGCCATCGAGCCGCGCATCACCGAGTCCGTCTTCCCGGCGCTGAGCATCGAGGCGTCGCTGGACAGCCGGCGCAGCTTCGGCGGCGCGTCCCCCGTCCGCGTGCGCGAGGCCGTCGCGGCGGCGCGGGAGCGCTTCCTGTGAGGCGCCCGCTGCTGATCCTGGCGACCGCCGCCGTCGCGCTGACGCTGGCCGGCTGCGGCAAGAAGCCGAGCTTCGTCGATCCCCCGCAGGGCAAGGAAGCCGACACGTTCCCCGGCACCTACCCGAACCCGAAGACCGACCCCAAGCCCGGTCAGCCGTCCTCCGGAGCCCGCTTCCCATGAGCGCCTTCGCCTACCGCAACGGCGTGATGCACGCCGAATCCGTGCCGCTGTCCACCATCGCGGCCGAAGTCGGCACGCCCTTCTACTGCTACTCCACGGCGGCGCTGGAGGCGCATTACAGCGCCTACGCCGGGGCCTTCGCGGGGCAGGACGCCGACGTCTGCTACGCGGTGAAGGCCAACTCCAACCTCGCCGTCATCCGCGCCTTCGCGCGGCTGGGCGCCGGCGCCGACGTGGTGTCGGGCGGCGAGATGCGCCGCGCGCTGGCCGGTGGCATCCCGGCGGGCAAGATCATCTTCTCCGGCGTCGGCAAGACGCGCGAGGAGATGCGCGCCGCCCTGGAGGCCGGAATCCACCAGATCAACGTGGAATCCATCCCCGAGGTGGAGGCCCTGTCGGAGGTGGCGGTCAGCCTGGGCGTCACCGCGCCCATCGCCTTCCGCGTGAATCCGGACGTGGACGCCAAGACCCACGCCAAGATCGCGACGGGCAAGAAGGAGAACAAGTTCGGCGTCGACTACGACCACGCGCGGGAGGTCTACGCCCAGGCCGCCAAGCTGCCGGGGATCAAGCCGGTGGCCATCGCCGTGCACATCGGGTCGCAGCTGACCGACCTCGCCCCCTTCCGCGCCGCCTACGAGCGGGTGGCGGCGCTGCTCCACGTCCTGCGTGAGGACGGGCACGACATCACCCGCCTCGACCTCGGCGGCGGGCTGGGCATCGTCTACAAGCACGAGGCGCCGCCGGACATCGCCGACTACGCCGCCATGGTGAAGTCGATCACCGGCAACCTCGGCTGCCGCATCTCGCTGGAGCCCGGCCGCTCGCTGGTCGGCAACGCCGGCATCCTGGTGTCGCGGGTGATCTACCTGAAGCAGGGGCTGCACCGCCGCTTCGTCATCATCGACGCGGCGATGAACGACCTGATCCGCCCCACCCTCTACGAGGCCTACCACGGCATCGTCCCGGTGACCGAGCCGGCCAAGGGCGCCGCCACCGAGCCCTACGACGTCGTCGGTCCGGTCTGCGAGAGCGGCGACACCTTCGCGCTCCAGCGCGCCCTGCCGGCGATGGCGCCGGACGAGCTGGTGGCGATCCTGTCGGCGGGGGCCTACGGCGCGGTCATGTCGTCCACCTACAACACCCGCCCGCTGATCCCGGAGGTGCTGGTGAACGGCGACCAGTTCTCGGTCATCCGCCCGCGCGTGTCGGTGGAGGAACTGCTGGCGCTGGACCGCGTGCCGGACTGGTTGAAGGACTGATCCGCGACGGTTGCCGGCCTGCAATAACCGCTGCACAGAACCACCCATAAGGCGTATGATTCCCCGTTCGCGAAACGGGCGGGGAACATCATGCAGTGGGACGCGGCCTATGCCATCGGACAGAGCGCTGTGGACGGCGACCACCAGCGCCTGTTCCAGCTGTTCAACCAGTTCGGCGCGGCCATCGCCGCCGGGGAAACGCGGGAGTCCGCGAACCGCTTCCTGCGCGAGCTGGCCGATTATTCGGCCTATCATTTCCGCCGCGAGGAAGGGCTGATGCGCGCGGTCGGCTACCCCGACTACACCAAGCACAAGACGATGCACGACACCTTCGCCGACTTCGTCCGCCGGCAGTCCGACTCCGGGACGCGCGATCCGGAGGAGGTGCAGTTCCTCCAGAGCTACGTCGAGATGTGGCTGTGCGGCCATATTCTGGTCATGGACAAATGGTTCGGCGAATGGCTGGACGGGCGGGGCGGGAGTTCCGGCACGGCGGCCCCGACGGCCTGAGGGCCGGGCCGCGGAAGCCCGGCGCTCAGAGCCTCCGGACCGGGCGCCGTCTAGTTCTTGTAGGGATTGGCCGCCCACGTCTTCAGGTAGGACACGAGTTCGGCGTCCCCGTCATAGTACAGCCACTCGGTTTCCTCCTTCGACAACGACTTGGTCGGCGACGGCCGATAGAGCTTGTCGTAAGGCACCGAGAAAACCCCCAGATCGGGCGCCGTATCGAGGATCTTCTTCACCCAGCCCTCGGCCCGGCCATAGAGGGCCTCGTAATCCGTGGCGACGGACAGGAAGGGGTTGTCGTTCGTGTTCTCCGACTGGCTGCCGTACGAGCTTTGCTTGAGCGCCCAGTCGTTCAACACCGAATCGCTGGGTTTGACGAAGCCGCCGCCGACGGTGTTGCGGCGGCGGGACCTCCAGTCGGTCGCTTTGGCCTTGTCGGCGAACCGATAGACAAGGACATGTCCAGGCTTGGCGGGGTCGAGCGTGTATCGTTCCCCGGTGGCGTTCGCGGTCGAGAATGTTTTGGGGCTTGGCATGGGGCCGCTCCTGATCGGATGCTGTTGGACGGGCGCGATGCGCCTCGCCTTCTGGAGAACGCCCCACCGTCCACGGCCGTGAAATGGGTGGGCACCGCGCCCTGAGTCATCCATTGGCCCGCCATATTTTGGACATGCCCCGATGTTTCGGTAAGGAACCGGCATGCCGGACCGCGACAGACGGCGCAGCCGAGCCTATATCCTGACGATGTTCCGGCGGCGGCTTCTCCTCCCGCCCGGTGCCTGACCTGACGGGAGAGCGGCATGAGCGACAGCAAGGACGGGTTCCGGTTCCCCCTGCGAAAGGAGGCACCACCCGCGCCCGCGCCACGGGAACCCCGCCTCCGCATGGGGCAGGCCCGCGCCGCCCTGCTCTGGGAACGGCTGTGGCCGGCGCTCTGGGCGCCCATCACCATCGCCGGGGCCTTCCTCGCTTTGGCCCTGCTGAACGTCTTCCTGCTGTTGCCGGGCTGGCTGCACGCCCTGGTCCTGCTGCTCTTCGTCGCCGCCATCGGCTGGACGGGGTGGCGTGGGCTGCGCGCCTTCCGTCTGCCCGACGAGGACGCCGCCCGCCGCCGGCTGGAGCGCGACAGCGGCCTGCCCCACCGCCCCCTCCACGCGCTACGCGACACGCCCGCCGGCAACGACCCCGTCGCGGCGGAGCTGTGGCGCCTGCACCAGGAGCGGGTGCGCGCCGCCATGCGGCGGCTGCGCGTCGCCATGCCGCTGTCCGACGGCCTTGCCGCCCAGGACCGCTACGCCCTGCGCGCGCTGGTGGCGCTGGTGCTGATCGCCGCGGGCGGCGCGACCTGGGGCGACTGGAAGCCGCGTCTTGCCGCCGCCATCACCCCGCATTTCGGCGGACCGGCGACGGCGTCGGTCGCGACGCTCGACCTCTGGGTGACGCCGCCGGAATACACCGGCCTGCCACCGGTCTTCCTGAAGTCGGCCAACCCCGCCCACACGCCGAGCCTCGCCGATCCTGTGCCGGTTCCCAAGGGCAGCCTCGTGCTGGCCCGCGTCACCGGCGGCAGCGGCACGCCGTCGCTGGAGGCCGGAAGCAGGACCGCCGCTTTCGAGGCCGTGGACTCCGCGACCTTCCAGATCCAGCAGCCCATCGAGGACGGCGCCCGCATCGCCGTGACCCAGGGGTCCAACCTGCTGGGCGGCTGGAACGTGCGGATCATCCCGGACAACCCGCCGACCATCGCCTACGCCAGCCCCCCGACCAAGGGGGAACGCGGCGCGCTGCGGCTGGACTACACCGCGCAGGACGACTACGGGCTGGCCGAGGCCAAGGCCGTCGTCCGGCTGGACCTGCCGGAGGGCGAGGCCCCGGCGCTCGACCGCAGCCCGCTGGAGCTGCCGCTGGCCCTGCCCGGCGTCCGCCCGCGCGAGGCGCGCAACGCCGCCTTCCACGACCTGACCGCCCATCCCTGGGCCGGGCTGAACGTCACGATCCGCCTGAGCGCGCTCGACGGCGCCGGCCAGACCGGCAGCACGGAGGACGTGGCGATGGTCCTGCCGGAGCGCGTCTTCAACCACCCGGTCGCCCGCGCCATCGTAGAGGAGCGCAAGAAGCTGACCCTGCGGCCCCAGCAGCTCCGCATCGAAGTGGCCCGCGCGCTGGCCGAAATCTCGTCCAGACCCAGCCAGTTCGGCGGCGATCTGGTGGCTTTCCTGGCCATGCGCACCGCGGTGAACCGCCTGCTGCTCGACGAGGAGGGGGCATCGGTCCCGGCCGTCCAGCAACTCTTGTGGGAAACCGCGCTGCGCATCGAGGACGGCGGGCTGTCGCTGGCCGAGCGCGACCTGCGCGACGCCGAGAGCCGTCTCGCCGAGGCGTTGGAGCGCGGCGCCGACGACCAGGAACTGAAGAAGCTGATGGACGAGCTTCAGGCGGCGCTCGACAAGTTCCTCGACGCCATGGAGCAGCAGATGCGCGAGGCGCTGGAGCGCGGCGAGCAAATCCCCATGGTGCCGCCGGAAATGGCCGACCAGATGATGGACCGCCAGGACCTTCAGCGCATGATGGAGCAGATGCGGCAGATGGCCGAGACCGGCGCCCGCGACGCGGCGCGGCAGATGCTGTCCCAGCTCCAGCAGATGATGGAGCAGATGCGCAACGGCGCCATGGCCCAGATGCAGCAGCAGGGCCAGAACGAGGCGGCGCAGATGATGCGCGAGCTTCAGGAACTGACGCAGCGGCAGCAGCAGTTGCTCGACCAGACCTTCCGCCAGTCGCAGGAGCAGATGGGCCGGCAGGACGGGCAGCAGGGCCAGCAGCAAGGGCCGCGCAACCGCCAGGGCCGTCCGCAGCAGGGGCAGCAAGGGCAGCAGGGTCAGTCGGGCAGCCCGCTGATGCAGCAGCAGGCCGAACAGCAGGAGGCGCTGCGCCGCCAGCTCGGCGAGCTGATGCGCCGCATGGGCGAACAGCAGGGCGGCGAGATTCCCCGCCCGCTGGGCCGCGCCGAACGGGCGATGCGCGACGCGGGTCAGGCGCTCCAGCAGGGGCAGCCCGGCTCCGCCGTTCCGCCGCAGACCCAGGCGATGGACGAGCTGCAGCAGGGCATGCAGGCGATGGCCGAGCAGATGATGCAGCAGATGATGGGCCAGCAGGGTCCGGCGATGAGCGGGCAGCAGCCCGGACAGGCGCAGCAGCGCCAGGGCCAGGGCCGCAACCGCGACCCGCTGGGCCGCCGCCCCTCCGGCTTCGGCAACTACAACAATGAGGACGTGAAGATCCCCGAGGAGGCCGAACTCCAGCGCGCCCGTGAAATCCTCGACGAGCTGCGCCGCCGCTCCGGCCAGTATGGCCGCCCGCAGATGGAGCGCGAGTACATCGACCGGCTGCTGAAGCAGTTCTGAGCGGCCGCTGAAGCAGTTTTAAGGCCGGGGGGCCGGGCGGCTTTACCGGAGGGCGGCGCTGGTGCAGTATCCGCCGCGCAAGGCGCCGCCGCTTGCCCTTCCGGCACGGACGCCCCCGGACACAACGAACGTTTCCTCATGGTCGCGGTCCTTTCGAACCACGGGTCGGGTGGGCTTGCCCCGCAGCGCCCGGAACTGACGCTCGGCAGCAAGTTCCGCATGATCAACTGGGGGCTGGTGCTCCTGGTCTGCATCATCACGTCGGTCGGGGTGGCCCTGCTCTACTCGGCCGCCGGCGGCAACTGGAAGCCCTGGGCGCAGCCGCAGCTGGTGCGCGCCGTCCCCGGCCTCGTCCTGATGCTGATGATCGCGCTGATCGACGTGCGGCATCTGATGAAGTCGGCCTACGCCATCTTCCTGATCGTGCTCTGCCTGCTGGTCGCGGTGGAGCTGATGGGGCGCATCGGCATGGGCGCCCAGCGCTGGATCGACCTGGGATTCTTCCAGCTCCAGCCGTCCGAGCTGATGAAGCCGGCCCTGACCCTGGCGCTGGCCCGTTACTTCCACGGCATCTCGCTGGACCAGATCGGCCGCCCGCTGCTGCTGATCCCACCCCTGCTGCTGGTCTTCATCCCGGTGGCGCTGGTGCTGATGCAGCCGAACCTGGGCACCTCGCTGCTGCTCATTATGGGCAGCGGCGCCGTCTTCTTCGCGGCGGGCGTGAGGATCTGGAAGTTCCTGGTGGTCATCGGCGGCGGCCTCTCGGCGATCCCCATCGCCTGGGAATTCCTGCACGATTACCAGAAGCAGCGCGTCTACACCTTCCTTGACCCGGAAACCGACCCGCTGGGCGCCGGCTACAACATCCTCCAGTCGAAGATCGCGCTGGGATCGGGGGGGCTGTTCGGCAAGGGCTTCATGTCCGGTTCGCAGAGCCAGCTGATGTTCCTGCCGGAGAAGCACACCGACTTCATCTTCGTGGTGCTGGCGGAGGAGTTCGGGATGGTCGGCGCGCTGATCCTGCTGGCGCTGTACCTGATGCTGTTCATCTACGGCGTCGTCATCGCGCTGAGCTGCCGCAGCCAGTTCGCCCGGCTGGTGGCGGTCGGCATGACCGCGCAGTTCTTCCTCTACGTGATGGTCAACGTGTCGATGGTGACCGGCCTGATCCCGGTGGTGGGCATCCCGCTGCCGCTGGTGTCCTACGGCGGGTCGGCGATGATGACGCTGATGATCGGAGTGGGGCTTCTGCTCAGCATGTCGGTCCATCGCGAGGTCCGCATTCCGAAGAGCGGCGTCACCGAGCTGTGACGCCGCCCTTGAGAGCGCTTCCTCAGCCCTCCGAGACCTCGCCGTTCTCCTGGATCAGCACCTTGTCGATGCGGCGGCCGTCCATGTCGATGACCTCGAAGCGCAGGCCGTTCCAGTGGAAATGCTCCGCAGCGGTGGGCACATGGCCCAGCCGGTCCAGCATGAAGCCGGCGATGGTGTGGTAATCGCCCTCGCCCTTCAGTCCCTTCACGCCGACCAGCGACTCCACCTCCTCCACCGGGGTCATGCCGTCGACCAGCCAGGAGCCGTCCTCGCGCTGGACCGCGAAGCCGTCGCCCTCCTGCCCCTGTTCGGGCATTTCGCCGGCGATGGCCTCCATGATGTCGGTCACGGTGGCGATGCCCTCGACGCTGCCATACTCGTCCACCACCACGGCCATGTGGATGCTGGCCTGCTTGAACAGCTCCAGCAGCCGCAGGACGGGGGTGCCGTCATGGACGATCAGCGGCTCCACCATGGCCTCGCGCAGGTCGAAGCTGCGGCCCTGGAGCGCCTGGTTGAGCAGCGCCTTGCTGGACACGATGCCCTGCACCTCGTCCACGTCGCCGCGGCAGACCAGGAAGCGGGAATAGCCGCTGGCCTGGATCTCCTTGGCGATGGCATCGGGCGGATCGTCGAGGTCGATCCACACGAGGTCCGGGCGCGGCGTCATGATCGACCGCGCGGTGCGGTCGGACAGGCGGAACACGCCCTCGATCATCTGCCGCTCGGCGGGTTCGAAGACGCCGGTCTGCGTGCCCTCCTTGATGAGGCTCTTGACCTCCTCCTCGGTGACGGTCTGCTCGCGCGCGGTGGGCAGGCGCAGCAGCTTCATCACGCCCTCGGTCGAGACGCCGAGCAGCCAGACCAGCGGCATGGCGACCCGCGACAGGACGCTCATCGGGCCGGCCACGCTGGCGGCGATGCGCTCCGCGTTCACCAGGGCCATGCGCTTGGGCACCAACTCGCCGACGATCAGCGACAGGTAGGTGATCGCGGCGACCACCAGCGCGAAGCCGACCTGCTGCCCGTAGGGGGCGATCCAGGAAACGTTGGCGTCCAGGACCGTGCCCAGCCGGTCGGCCAGGGTCGCACCGCCGTAGGCGCCGGCGATGATGCCGATGAGCGTGATGCCGACCTGCACGGTGGAGAGGAAGTTGCCGGGGTCCTCCGACAGTTTCAGCGCGGCGCGGGCGCCCTTGCTGCGTGTCTCCTCGGCCATCTGCTGAAGCCGCGCGCGTCGCGACGACACCAGCGCCATTTCCGACATCGCGAAAAAGGCGTTCAGCAGGATCAGCAAAATGATGACCAGTACTTCCCAAATCATGGCGTCGAGCCCGCGGGCGCTCCCTTTTATGAAAACAGTTTGTCGAAGATCAGCATGCCGGCCTGCCCGAAACCGAACAGGACGGCGGCGACGATGACGATGGCGATCAGCCCGGCCACGAGGCCGGCGATGACGAAGGCCCCATCCTTCTCGATCAGCCCCAGCGCGATCAGCGCAATGGCGAAGGCCGGCGGCTGGTTGCCGAAGACGATGGGGAGGGCCAGGATTCCGGCGAGGATCATCACGGCCACGCCAAGCAGACGCTCCGCCGTCGGGGCGGTCATCGCCGGCAGACGCGGGCGCAGATGCCGCTCCAGCCGGTCGACATGCGGCTTCGCCTTCGCGATCACCCGCAAAAAAGCGTCCCGGTCGAGCGTAAGGGCGGCCAGCCGGCGCGGCAGCCAGGGGCGGTCACGCCCGGCGGCGATCTGGGCGCCGATCAGCAGCATCGGCAGGCCCGTCGCCGTGGACAGACCCGGCACCGGCAGGATGTTCGGAATGGACAGGATCAGCAGCAGGGCACCGAAAGCGCGGTCGCCCAGAATGCCCACGAGGTCGCCGAGCGCGATCCGCGCGCCGTGGTCGTGGTTCAGGAAATCGTCCAGCACCGCCGAAGCGGGGTTCACCGGCGGGAAACCGGTGGTCGCGGCATCGCCGCGGTCGACGCCCTCCGGAGCCTGAGGGTCCGGGGGCGTGTCGGGAGGTCGGCCGTCGCTCACGGCGCTCCCCACGGAGGCCGCCCGAAACGGCGGAAGGGTAAACCCATGGACCTTTCGCGTCGCAACATCGTACCGGCTCCTTTTACAGCATCGCCGGTCGGTGCGCCAGCCCATCTGTGGAATGTGCCGTTTCTCAAGGGGATGATGCCACCAACGGCAGCTCGACGGTGAAGGTCGAGCCGCGTCCCGGCGCCGAATCGGCGGTGATGCGCCCGCAATGCCCCTCGACGATGGACCGGCAGATGTAGAGGCCGAGGCCGACCGTTCCCTCCCCCTCCGTGCCCAGCCGGCCGGTGCGGGCGAAGGGCTGGAAGAGCTGAGCCAGCTCCGCCGGCGGAATGCCGCGGCCGTCGTCGGACACACGCAGGCGCGCCCAGCCGCCACCTTTGCCCGGGCCCTCGCCCGGGGCCTCGCTCAGGGCGACACGGACGCTCCCGCCGCGGTCGGAGTATTTGATGGCGTTCGACAGAAGGTTGTTGAGAAGCTGATCCAGCTTGGCCGGGTCGATGTCGGCCATGGGCATGGGTGGTTCGGGCACGGACAGCTCGATGGTTATGGACTTGCCCTCGGCCAACACGCGGTTCATCGAGACGTTCCGCCGGACCAGCGTCATCAGATCGGATGGCCGCCGTGCCAACCGCATCCGCCCCGCCTGGAGCGCCGCCAGGGACAGCGCGTCCTCCACCATGTGGCGCATGGACAGGCTGGATTCGCGGATGCGCTCCAGGCAGGCACGCTCCGCCGCCTCCAGGCGCCCGTCCAGCCTCTGCTCCAGCAGCTCCGCGAAGCCGACGACGACCTGGAGCGGCGTGCGCAGATCGTGGGCCAGCATGCCCATCAGCCGATTCTTCTGCTCGTTGCTGGCGGCCAGTTCGGCGTTGGCCTTGGCAAGCGCCCGCTGGGCGTTGGCCAACTCGTTGTTGAGAAGGGTCATTTCGCCGAACAGCGCGTCCAGGGTGGGAACCTCCGGCGCCGGCGCCGCCGTCCGAAGCGGAGCAAGCCGCTGGGCCAGCCGCGGATTCAGCGTCTCCAACCCCTCCAACACGGCGGGCAGCCCGCCGGGCGCCCGCGCCACGGCCAGCACCAACCCCTCCGCGTCGCTGAGCCCGCTGACATGGAATCCTCCCATGGGGTCGAGCCGGCTGGACAGGGGCTGGTCGACCACCCGGCCGGACTTCCGCAGGCCGCTGAACAGATCCAGCGCGCCGGCCACCGCGTCCGGGCCGAACAGAACCGGGAAAGGGGTGCCCGGCTTTCCGGCCAATCCCGGCAAACCGGCGCCCAGCCGGTGCAGGGCGCGCAGCCGCCCATCGTGGTCGCAGGTCAGGACCAGCCCGTCCATGCCTCCTCCTTCAAGCCGTGTGGGTCACGGAACACGCCTCACGCCACACCGACGGCGCGGTCCCGAGCCGCCGGGCCGATCAGCCGCTCCGCGATGGCGACCGCCTCCTCCGCGCCGGGGGCGAAGGCGTCGGCGCCGACCGTCTTCCACAAGTCCGGAACGAGGTTGAAGGGGTAACCGCCGACCAGCACATGCGGCTGCTCTCCGGGTTCGGCGCGCACCGCGGCGATGAGGGCCGCAACCCGCCCGACATGGGCGGTGATGGTGGCCGACACCGCCAGGACGCGGGCGCCCCGCTCCCGCACCGACCGGACGACGCTGTCCGCGGGTGTGTTGGCGCCGAGATAATGGCTGTCCCACCCGGCCATCTCGAAGAAGTCGGCGACCATGCGGATGCCGATCTCGTGCTGCTCCCCGCCGACGCAGGTGGCGACCATGGACAGGCCGCGCCGCTCGGCGGCGAAGATTGCCGGATAGAGCTGGCCCATGATCGCCTGGGTGGCGGCGGTGGCGAAATGCTCGTGCGCCACGGTGATCGCACGCGTCTGCCACAGGCGTCCGATCTCGCGCAGGGCCGGCTGGAACACATGCAGATAAAGCTCGGGCACCGTCGCCCCGCCGGCCGCCGAGTCCGTCACCAGCTGCGCCGCCCGGCGCCGGTCACCGGACAACAGCGCATCCAGATAGGCGCGGGCGAGCGCGCCGAGCGGCGCGTCCGACCGCACGAAGGGCGGCACCTCCCGCGGCAGGGCGGGCAAAGCGGCCAGCCCCTCCCCCACGCAGGCCTGCACGCGCGTCGCCGTGGCGGGATCGATCCGGGCGGCCACCACGTCGCGGAGGATTTCCAGGCTTTCGCCCAGTTCCTCGTCGGGGATGCCGATCCCGGCGAAGAGAACCTTGACCCAGGCCACATACTCGCGGAACAGCGCCGGGCTGTCGGCGGCCACGGCCTCCGCAAGATAAAGAAGATGAAAACCGACATCCTCGACGCACCGCTCCCGCCCGGCCTCGCCGTAACGGGCGTAGAGCGCGGGCCAGCGCTCGAACTGGATCGCTACCACGGCGCGCGCCAATTCGGCGCGGCGGTCCGCAATGGGGTTGGAGGCGATCCGTATCGGGTCCTGAGAAGGCCGGGCGGTCTCCGGCATGGCGCGGCGTCTCCGGTCGAGGGGGCGTTCGGATGAAAGGTGCGCCCTCGCACCTGTTCCTGCAACGCCTGACTGCGCCGACCGGGTCAGATTTCGGCAACCACATCCTATGGTTGCCAATCCCCTGCTCAACGGTTTTTCTAACGGCCTTTCTGAAGGACGAAGGTCAGCCGCTTCACGAGGTCGGCCTTCGACACCGGTTTCACCAGATAGCCGGAAATGCCGTAGGCGATGGCCCGCTTGACCGTGTCGGCCTCGCGATGCGCCGTCAGCACGATCACCGGAAGGTCGGCGAGCGGGTTGCCCGTGGCGGTGCGCAGGGCGTGCAGCAGGTCCAGCCCGCTCATCCGCGGCATTTCCAGATCACAGATGGCGAGGTCCACCTCCTCCGCATGGTCGCGCAGAATGCCCAGCGCGGCCATGCCGTCCGACGCCTCCCACACATGGCGGACCTTCAGGTCCTGAAGCAGGCGGCTCATCAGCCGGCGGGTGAAGTCGTCGTCTTCGATCAGCAGGACGCGCAGGTCGTTGATGCTGCGGCTCGGCAGCCCATCCTTCGCATTGTCAGTCAGCATCGGCGCGGCCACCCATATCCGTGTCGTTGCATTGGGCAAATGCAGAAGCACGTTACATCGTCGGGCCATGCCGGAAAAGCCGGTAAATGATGCTAATTCTGTAATTTATTCAACCGCAGGGACAGGAAGGCGACGCGTTGTTGCGGCCGATGGCGGCGATGCGCCGGGGCCCGTTGTCCGCGGTGTCGGCCATCTGTTAAACCCAGACCGATTGGCGGTCGGGTCCGGCCCTTGAAAACGGCACCGCACCCGGCCCGCGGTTTGGAACAGCAGCGATCCATGCAACTCGACCTTCTCAAGCGACCGGACGGGCGCACGGCCATCCTGATGCCGTCCGGCTTCGTTCTCGATCTGCTGACGCCGGACGCCACGGGCATGCCGATCGAGGACATAGCCCAGTGCCTGTCGTCCCAGCCGCGCTGGGGCGGCGCGGCGCGGCCCTGGTATTCGGTCGCCGAACATTCGGTGATGGTCTCGCGTCTGGTGCCGCCGCCCCTGGCCTACTCGGCCCTGATGCACGACTGCGAGGAATTCCTCGGCGACTGGCCATCGCCGGTGAAGGTCATGCTGGACCGCGACTACGTCAAACAGCGCCTTCACCCCGTCAAGGACGCGCTGCGCCGCTGGTTCGGCTTCGATGACGAGGCGCCGGCCATCAAGCAGGCCGACCTCGTCTGCATGGCGACGGAGCTGCGCGACCTCCTGCCCCCGGCTTGGCTGGATTGGGGGCATCTGCCGGCCGCCCACCCGGACAGGATCGTTCCGGTCGGCCCCGACCAAGCTTATGCCCTCTTTCTGAGCCGGTACGAGGAGTTGAAGCACCTCGCCAAGCCCGTGAAGGCGAAACCTGCAAAAGCAACGCGGAGCAGGCGCAAGCCGGAAGCGCGGTAAGGCTCCTATCCCAGCGTCGCGATCCGCCCGCTGTGATTGCCCAGCGCCTGCAGCGCCGTGGCGACGATGTGACGGGCGGCGAGACCGGCCTCCTCATACTGCCTGGCCGGGCTGTCATGGTCGAGGAAGCGGTCGGGCAGGACCATCGGGCGGATCTTCAGCCCGCCATCCAGAAGGCCGGCCATCGCCAGATGCTGCAGCACGAAGCTGCCGAAGCCGCCGACCGAGCCCTCCTCGATGGTGATCAGCACCTCGTGCTCCAGCGCCAGACGGCGCACCAGATCCTCGTCCAGCGGCTTGGCGAAGCGCGCGTCGGCCACCGTCGTCGACAGCCCGCGCGCGCCCAGTTCCGCCGCCGCCTTGCGCGCCTCGGCCAGGCGCGTGCCGTAGCTGAGGATCGCCACCTTGGTGCCTTCCTGGAGGATGCGGCCCTTGCCGATGGGCAGCACCTCGCCGCGCTCCGGCAGTTCCAGCCCCACCCCCTCGCCGCGCGGGTAGCGCAGCGCCGAGACGCGGTCGTCGATGGCGGCGCTGGTCGCCACCATGTGCATCAGCTCCAGCTCGTCCGCCGCCGCCATCAGCACGATGTCGGGCAGGCAGCCCAGATAGGCCACGTCGAAGGCCCCGGCGTGGGTCGCCCCGTCCGCCCCGACCAGACCGGCGCGGTCGAGCGCGAAGCGCACCGGCAGGCGCTGCAGCACCACGTCGTGCACGACCTGGTCGTAGGCGCGCTGCAGGAAGGTCGAGTAGATCGCGCAGAAGGGCTTGAACCCCTCGGTCGCCAGCCCGGCGGCGAAGGTCACGGCGTGCTGCTCGGCGATGCCGACGTCGAAGCAGCGGTCGGGGAAGCGCTGGCCGAACAGGTCGAGCCCGGTGCCCGAGGGCATGGCCGCGGTGATGGCGAGGACCCCGGGGTCGCGCTCGGCCTCGGCGATCAGGGCGTTGGCGAAGACGCGGGTGTAGGTCGGGGCGTTGGACTTGGGCTTGGACTGGGCGCCGGTGACGACGTCGAACTTGGCGACCGCGTGCAGCTTGTCGGCTGAGGCCTCGGCGGGGCCGTAGCCCTTGCCCTTCTTGGTGACGACATGGATCAGGACCGGCTTGTCGTCGCCGGCATCGCGCACGTTCTGCAGGACGGGCAGCAGATGGTCCAGATTGTGCCCGTCGATCGGGCCGATGTAGTAGAAGCCCATCTCCTCGAACAGCGTGCCGCCGGTGACCATGCCGCGGGCGTACTCCTCCGCCCGCCGCGCCGCCGTGCGCAGAGGACGCGGCATGTGGCCGGCCAGATCCTCCGCGAAGTGCCGCAGGGTGAGGAAGGGTTTGGAGGAGATCAGCCGCGAGAGATAGGCCGACAGGGCGCCGACCGGCGGAGCGATCGACATGTTGTTGTCGTTCAACACAACGATCACCCGGCTGTCGCCGGAACCGATGTTGTTCATCGCCTCATAGGCCATGCCGGCGCTCATGGCGCCGTCCCCGACCACGGCCACCACATGGTTGCGACGGCCCAGCCGGTCGCGTGCCACCGCCATGCCCAGCCCCGCCGACATGGCGGTGGAACTGTGCGCCGCTCCGAAGGGGTCGTACACGCTCTCCGTACGTCTCGTGAAGCCGCTCAATCCCCCACCGGTACGGAGCGTACGGATGCGGTCGCGGCGCCCGGTCAGGATCTTGTGGGGATAGCACTGGTGCCCGACGTCCCAGATCAGCCGGTCGGCTGGCGTGTCGAAGACATAGTGCAGCGCCACGGTCAGCTCGACCACCCCCAGCCCGGCGCCGAGATGACCACCGGTCACCGACACCGCGCTGATCGTCTCGGTTCGCAGTTCGTCGGCCAGTTGCCGCAGTTGGCGTGGTTTCAGGCGGCGCAGATCGACGGGGGTGCGCACCCGGTCGAGCAGAGGCGTCCTGCTGCTCGGGGTCTTGGACTTCATGGCCGGTGCCTCCCCCATTATGGGCCCCATTATGGGCCGTCAACCAATGCAGCGGCCGGCGCGGTGGTCCCGCGCGCTGTGGTTTTGCGGCTTGCCAAGGATGAAAGGCGGAGCCGGACCGCACCAGAGTCCGGCAAGTATCATACAGTAATCTACCTGCCGCGCGTCCCGGGACGCTCCAAACTGGAGCGCGACGCAATTTCAGGGATAGGCGCATGACGGCGAACCACCAGACGGCGATCCACGATGGAAAGGGCAAGCAGACGGCGATCCACGATGGAAAGGGCAAGGCGTAACCATGGCCGTTCCCGTGATCCAGGCGGCGCTGGTCGGCGCCTATGTCCTGCGCCAGCGCATCAGAGGCAACCGGCGCTTCCCGCTGGTGCTGATGATGGAGCCGCTGTTCCGCTGCAACCTCGCCTGCGCCGGCTGCGGCAAGATCGACTATCCCGACCCGATCCTGCGCCGCCGCCTGTCGGTGGAGGAAGCCCTGGGCGCGGTGGACGAGTGCGGCGCCCCGGTGGTTTCCATCGCCGGAGGGGAGCCGCTGCTGCATCCCGAGATCCACACCATCGCCGCCGGCATCGTGGCGCGCCGCAAGTTCGTCTATCTCTGCACCAACGCCCTGCTGATGGAGAAGCGACTCGACCGCTTCACTCCCAGCCCCTTCTTCACCTGGTCGGTCCATCTGGACGGCGGGCGCGAGGAGCATGACAAGGCGGTCTGCCAGCCGGGCGTCTACGACCGCGCCGTCGCGGCGATCCGCGCCGCCAAGGCGCGCGGCTTCCGCGTCAACATCAATTGCACCCTGTTCGACGGGGCGGAGCCGGAGAAGGTCGCCGCCTTCTTCGACGAGGCGATGGCCGCCGGCATCGACGCCGTCACCGTGTCGCCCGGCTACGCCTACGAGCGCGCGCCGGACCAGGAGCATTTCCTGAACCGCCGCAAGACCAAGGAGCTGTTCCGCGACGTCTTCGCGCGGGGGCGGGGCAAGAAGTGGCGCTTCTCGCAATCGTCCCTGTTCCTCGATTTCCTGGCCGGCAACCGCACCTACCGTTGCTCACCCTGGGGCAACCCGACGCGCAACGTCTTCGGCTGGCAGCGCCCCTGCTACCTGTTGGGCGAGGGCTACGCCCCGACCTTCAAGGCGCTGATGGAGGAAACGGACTGGGACGCCTACGGAACCGGCAACTACGAGAAATGCGCCGACTGCATGGTCCACAGCGGCTATGAGCCGACCGCGGTGGAGGACACGTTGCGCAATCCCTTGTCGGCGCTGGCGGTCAGCCTGCGCGGGCCGCGCACGGACGGGCCGATGGCGCCGGAGATTCCGCTGGACCGCCAGCGCCCGGCGGAGGAGGTCTTCTCACGCCACGTCGCGGACACGCTGCGCCGGATCGAGGCCGAGCGGACCGCCGCCGAGTAAATCCGCCGGAAGGGTTTGGGCGGCCCCGCGCAGTGCCGCGAGGGCGCGGCCCAGGTCCCAGGCCAGCCGGCCCAGCGCGACGAGTTCGCGGGGGTCGGCGGCCAGCCGCGCCAGCACGGCGCCGGGGGACATGCGCCCCGCCCCGTCCAGCCCGGCCAACGCCGCCGCGGGCAGTGCCCGCCACGCCGGGTCGGCGACCGCGCGCAGCACGGCGAAGGGCCTCCCCCATGCCTGGCAGGCCCGCGCGACGGCAAGGCTCTCCAGATCGACCGCCGCGGCGCCGGTCAGCGCCTTCAGCCTCGTCTTGTCACCGACCGTCGCCGCGGGCATGCGGGCGCCGGCCAGCAACGCGGAGTGTGCCTGCGGCAAGGCGTTGTGCAGGCGGTCCCGCCAGGGTTGCCAAGCCTCGTAGACGGGTCCGTCCTCATCGACGACAGCCGTCGCCACAACCAGCGAGCCGGGCCGCAGGTCGGGCGCCAAGCCGCCCGCGATGCCGAAGCTGATGAGTCCGCAGGCTCCGCCTTCCAACAGCCGATGCGCGGCCACCGCGGCGGCGCCCCCCGTGGCGCAAACGACGGGCAGCCCGCTGCGCCGGGCGATACGGGCCTCCAACGCCATGCCGGTGAGGATCGCGGCGGCCATCACGCCTCCCTAAGGCGAAATCCAGTAACGCAGCGTCAACGCCGTTTCCACGCCATCCTCCCCCACCGTCACGGCGGCATCGCGGAAACTCGGCGCCGCCAGGAGCACGGGAGCATCGTTGCCGAAGCCGAAGCCTTCCCGTGGCACGCCGAGAAGGTTGCGGTCCAATTGACCGTTGCCGTTCTCGTCGTGATAGACGCGCAACGCGTAGATCCCCGGCGGCACGTCGGGCACGGCGACGCGCACCGAACCCTCCGCCGCCGGGGCGGTGACCCGGAAGGCGCAGCGCCCCGCCGGGTAGGCCGCCTCCTCGCAGACGGCGAGGACGATCTGCCCGTCGCCGTTGCGCACGCCCTGGACGGTCACGGTCAGCGCCGCGGCCAAGACCGCCGCCGTTCCTCTCACACCCGCCCCATCACACCCGCCCCATCACACCCTCAGGGCCCGGTATCGGGCCAGCGCCCACAGCGGGAAGCTCGCCGCGTAGCCGTGGTACTTCAGGTAGAAGACGCGCGGGAAGCCCACGGCGGTGAAAGGTTCCTCGCTCCACAGCCCTTCGGCGTCGCGGGCGGACAGCAGATAGTCCACGCCGCGGTCGACCGCCGGGTGGTTGCCCTTGCCGGCGGCCATCAGCCCGAGCAGCGCCCAGGCGGTCTGCGAGGCGGTGGAGACCGCCCCCTCGCCGCGCGGGTTGCCGGCCCAGTAGCTGGCCCCGTCCTCCCCCCAGCCGCCGTCCGGGCGCTGGTGCGCCAGCAGCCACTGGGCGGCGCGCTGCACGGCCACCGCGGAGTGTGGCACCCCGGCTGCGTTCAGCGCCTCCAGCGCCGACCAGGTGCCGTAGACGTAGTTGGTGCCCCAGCGCCCGAACCAGGAGCCATCGCTCTCCTGCTCGCGCTCCAGGAAGGTCAGGCCGCGGCGGGTCGGCACGGTGTCGCGCCCCTCGCCCAGCCGGGCCAGCATCATGACGCAGCGGGCCGTCACGTCGGAGGTCGGCGGGTCGAGCAAGGCGCCATGGTCGGCGAAGGGGATGTGGTTGAGAAAATCGTGCTGGTTCTCGGCGTCGAAGGCGCCCCAGCCGCCGTTGCGGCTCTGCATGCCGACGATCCAGTCCCGCGCGCGGCGGATCGGTTCGCCATAGCGCTCGGTGTCCAGCCGTTGCAGGGCCATCACCACCATGGCGGTGTCGTCGGTGTCCGGGTAATGGGCGTTGTTGTACTGGAAGGCCCAGCCGCCCGAGGCCAGCCCCGGCCGCTGCCACGCCCAGTCGCCCTCGACGTCCAGGATCTGCCGGTCGACCAGCCAGTCCGCCCCGCGCCGGGCCGCGGCGCGGGCCTGCGGGTTTCCGGTTTCCAACAAGGCGTTGCAGATGATCGCGGTGTCCCACACCGGCGACAGGCAGGGCTGGCAATAGACCCGCCCCGGCTGCCGCACCACCAACCCGCGCAGCGCGCGGCGCGCCGTCGCCGCGTCGGGATGGTCGGGCGGCATGCCCAGGCAATGGAACATCAGCACGGCGTTGACCATCGCCGGGAAGATGGCGCCCAGCCCGTCCTCCCCGTTCAGGCGCTCGGTCACGAAACGCACCGCGCGGTCGATGGCCGTCTGGCGTCCGTTGGCCGGGAGGCGCGGCTCCACCGCGTGCAGAGCGGCGTCGAGCGCGCGGAACAGCGTGGCCCAGCCGCCGCGGCTGTTGTTGCTGTGCCAATTGCGCACGCGTTCGGGCGGCTCGGTGAACAGCTCCGCGATGCCGATGCCGCGCGGGTTGCGGGCGCGCAGCCGGTGCGCCATGACGACCAGCAGCGGGACCACCACCGTCCGCGACCAGTAGGAGATGCGGGAGATGTGGAAGGGCGACCAGGGCGGCAGGTTCATCACCTCCACCGGCATCGCCGGCACCGCCCGCCAGGGAATCTGCCCGAACTGGGCCAGCAGGATGCGGGTGAAGACGTTGCAGCGCGCCGCGCCGCCGCGCGCCAGGATCGCCTCGCGGGCGCGGCGCATGTGCGGCGCGTCGGGGCTGTCCCCGGCGGCCTTCAGCGCGAAATAGGCCTTCACGCTGCAGCTGATGTCCATGGCGCCGCCGAAGAACAGCGGCCAGCCGCCGTCCTTGCCCTGCCGCCCGCGGATGAAGGCGGCCAGACCGGCTTCCAGCTCCGGATCGATCTCGTCGAGGATGTGGTGCAGCAGCAGATATTCGGACGGGATGGTGGCGTCGGCCTCCAACTCGAACACCCAATGGCCGTCGGCCTGCTGGCGGCGGATCAGGGCGTCCGTGGCCTCGGCCACGGCGTCGCTCACGGTCTTGGCCGACGGCTCGGCCCGTTGGACCCGCAAGGTTGTGCTTGCGTTGTGGTCTTGCATCGGCGCTCCCGCTTTGCCCCGGTGTTCCCCATGATGGAGGTATCAGGGTAACGAGGTGCCGCGCTTCGCCCATTGGTTGGAAGTAAGATACGGTAGCGTACGTTGGGTGCTGGAGGTTGTCCTGGCAGACTGCGTACGCTTCAAGGGGAGACGTACAGCGTGACAGAACGGCAAGGTGTCCTGGGCCGGATGGCGGACCTCGGCCGCAGCATGATCGGGGGCCTGGGCGCCCTGTCCTGCCGAAGGCCGCGGGTGACGCTGGCGGTCGGGGTCCTGTTGTCCGTCCTGGCCGGCTGGTATTCCGCCGACAATCTGACGATGAGCACCAGCACGGCGGATATGATCTCGCCGGACACAGCCTTCCGCCAGCACACGGAGGAATACCGTCAGGCCTTTCCCTTCGCCGACGATCAGATCGTCGTCGTGGTGGACAGCCCGTCCCCCGACCAGTCGGACGCCGCCGCCGTACGTCTGGCCGAGCGCATGTCGGCCCGCAGCGACGTGCTGTCGGCGGTGGAGGTGCCGTCCGCCGATCCGTACTTCCGCCAGTACGGCCTGCTCTTTCTCGACACGGAAAAATTGCAGGATCTGGCCACCCGGCTGGCCGGAGCACAGGCGGCGCTGGGCGCGCTGAACGCCGCCCCCAACCTTCAGGGTCTGGCCGACCTGCTGGACCTGATCCTGACCCATACGGACGAAGGATCGCCGGCCACCCCCGCCAATCTTCTCGACCGGCTGGCGGTCAGCACAGCGACGGTAGCGGACGGCCGCCCCGTGCCGCTGTCCTGGACCGGGCTGGTGCAGGCCGCGGAGGAGGAGGACCGGGCGGCCAACCGCCGTTTCGTCCTGGCCCGGCCCATTCTGGACAACAGCTCCTTCGGGCGCGGTCGCCCCGCGGTCACCGCGGTGCACGAGGCCATCGGCGCGGTGATGGCGGAGCCGGTCGGGCAAGGGGTCGAGATGCGGGTCACCGGCGCCGTGCCGCTGCGCCAGACGGAGCTGGACACGGTGGCCAACAGCGCCGGTCTCGCCACCATCCTGTCCTTCATCCTGGTTTCGGCCGTGCTGATCGCCGGAATGCGGTCGGGGCGGCTGATCGCCTGCATCATGGTCGTCCTGCTGCTGGGCCTGACGCTGAGCGCCGGGGCGGCGGCGCTGACCGTGGGGCGGTTGAACCTGATCTCCGTCACCTGCGCGGTGATGTTCTTCGGGCTGGGCGACGATTACGGCGGGCATCTCGGCCTGCGCTACCAGGAGGAGCTGCGCCGCGGTCTGCCGCCGCTGGCCGCCGCCATCGAAGCGGTGCGGGCGGTCGGGCCGGCGCTGGTCCTCAGCACCCTGTGCGCCATCATCGGCTTCCTGTCCTTCGTCCCGACCGCCTATCTGGGGCTGGCGGAATTCGGCATCATCTCCGCCGTCGGCATGGTGGTGGCCCTGCTCATCAGCCTGACCCTCCTGCCCGCGCTGATCGTCCTGCTGCGCCCCGGCCCCGGCGTCCCAGCGCCGGAGCGCGAGGACCGCGGCTTCGCCGGCTGGGTCACCCGCCACCACCGCGCCATCCTCGCCCTGGCCGGGGCCAGCGCCGTTTTGTCCATGGCGGCGCTGCCGCTGGTGCGGTTGGACGTCAACCCGCTGAACCTGCAGGACGAGCGGACGGAGGCCGTCGCCACCTACCGCGATCTCGCCACCACCCCGCGGACGTCCCCCTATTCCGTCAACGTCCTGACTCCGGATCTCGCGGCGGCGCAGGCGCTGGCCGACCGGCTGCGCCCCCTGCCGGAGTCGGGCGGCGTGCGCACCTTCGCCAGCTTCATCCCCAAGGACCAGGAGGCCAAGCTGCCCATCCTGGCGGACATGTCGCTGCTGCTCGGCCCCAGCCTCGCCGCACCCGCCACCTCGGCGGCGCTGGACCAGGGCGGGCTGGAGCGCGCCTTCGCCATGCTGAAGACGGTGCTGGGGGGCTATCGGACGGACAAGCGCGACGGACCGCCCGAGTTGCGCGCCGCCGTGCAGCGCTTCGACGGCGCGCTGGCCCGCATCCGGCCGGGGCAGCTCGCCACGCTCGACGCTGCGCTGACCGGGGGCGTGCCGCCGCTGCTCAACCGGCTGCGCGAGGGCATGGCGGTGGAGCAGCCGGTGACGGCCGCCGACGTGCCGGACAGCCTGAGGGTGCGCTGGATCGCCGAGGACGGGCGCGCCCGCGTCGAGGTGCTGCCCACGCACGACATTTCCGACAGCCGCGAAATGGCGGATTTCGCCGACGCGGTGCTGGCCGTGGCGCCCAACGCCACCGGCGCCCCGGTCACGGTGACGGAGGCGGCCCGGGTCGTCGGCTCCGCCTTCCTGGAGGCGACGGCGCTGACGCTGGTGCTGATGGTCCTGCTGCTGGTCGCCGTTCAGCGCTCGGTGACCGGGATGGTGCTGATTCTGGCGCCGCTGGTCCTGGCCGCCCTGTGGACGATGGCAACCGCCGGGCTGCTGGACATCCCCTTCAACTTCGCCAACGTCATCGTCATCCCGCTGCTCTTCGCGCTCGGCGTGTCGAGCAGCATCCACATGGTCTCGCGCGGGCAGGATCTGGTGCGGGAAGGCGCGTCGGACAGCGCCTTCGGCATCGAGCTTCTGGTGACCAGCACGCCGCGCGCCGTCCTGGTCAGCACACTGACCACCAGCACCGCCTTCGCCACGCTGGCGCTGTCCAACCACCGCGGGCTGTCCAGCATGGGTGTGCTGCTGGCGGTGTCGATCACCTACACGGTCATCTCGTCGCTGGTGGTTCTGCCGGCGCTGATGATCCTGTGGCACCGCTGGCGGCTTCGTCGCAGACCAGCAGTCCCGGCGCGGTGACCGAGCCGACGATCAGCCGCCCGTTCCAGGAGAGGGCGACCGTGGCGGCCGAAAAGCGCCGCCCGTCCTGGTCCAGCAGGATCTCCGTCCCGGCGGGGCTCAGCGCCGCGACGCGGGTCGGTGCCGCCGCTCCGCCCGGCCAGCCGTAGCGGTGCAGCGCCAACCGGAACGGCGACGGGTGCAGCGCCACCAGCAGGCGCCCGTCCGGACCCATCGTCAGATTGTCCGGTCCTCCGGGCACGGCGAGGCGTTGCGGTGGCGCCTGTGGGTCGGACAGGCGATAGACGAGCAGCGCGTCCTCCCGCGTGGCGGCGACTGTCAGCCGGTCCCTGGCTTCGTCGGGAAGCAGGCCGTTGGCGAAGCCGATCCCGCCGATCAGGACGCGGGCCGTTCCGTTGTCCACCACACCGACGAAACCATGACGCCCGCCGAGGACGTTGTCCTCGATCACGGCGCCCCAACCGCAGCCGCCGTGGCTACTGGTGAACAGGAAACGCTCCCCGTCGAGGAAGGCCACGTCGTTGGCCCGGCAGAGCAACGGACTGGTGATGGTGCCTTGGTGGGTCAGGGTGGCGCCGTCCAGGCGGTAACGCTCGACCGTCGCCGACCCGTCCTCGTGGCGGCTGATTGCGAGCAGGGAGCGCGCGCCGTCCGGTTCCGCGCGGAGGTCGATGCCCGCCGGGCGCAAGCCGGTGGCGAGGGGGACGGCGGCGACGGCCGGTGCGTCGAGGGATCGCAGGTTCAGCAGATAGAGCCCGCCCATGGTTCCGGCCCGGCGGTCGTAGGCGGACAGCACCGCCTGACCGCGCCCGGCGTCGAGCGCCATGTCCTCGATACCGATGACGGGAGTGCCGTTGGCGGTGACGGACACGGTGCGGCAGGCGGATTGGGCGGGGGGGGTGAGGAGAGTGAGGAGAAGCAAGGTCATTGCCCCCACCCTCCCCGCTTCGCGGGTCCCCTCCCTCCCCCGCTTCGCAGGGGAGGTCCAAATCACGCCACACCGGCCCCCCAGCGCGCGACGAAGGGCGCCCATTCGCGGTCCACACGCTTCCGCCCCTCGTCGGACAGGCGGTGGCGGTTCTTCGCGTAATCGCTCACCGCCCCCAGATACACCGCGAAATTCGGCCGCGCCGCCGCGTAACCCGGCAACTCCAGCCTTTGGTACAGCCGCTCCACCTCCTCCAGCGGCGCGCGCTCAAAGCGTTCGAACGGCACCTCGGCGAAGCAGTTCGTCGGCAGGTCGGCCGTGTCGTCGATCAGCGCCTGCATGATGCGCGGGTAATGGTCCAGCACCACCCGTTCCACGTCGATGTGTTCATGCGGCTGGAGCGCCAGCCGCGCCAGCAGCGTCCGGTAGAAGCCCACCGTCGACACGAACACCGCCCGCGGGTCGCGGTGGATGTGGATGAAGCGCGCGTCGGGCCAGATCTCCCGCATCATGGCGACCCGCGCGCTGTAGACCGGGTTCTTCAGCAGGATGCAGCGCCCGCCCTGGGCGATCGACACCTTCTCCAGGAAATAGAGGAAGCGGCGCTTCCAGGCGTCCCGCTCCGCCGCCGTGCAGCCGTCGAAGTAGAGGCCGCGGCGCAGGTTCTCGTCGAACCGCTCCGGGAAATAGAGGCCATGGTAGAAGGAGATCGGCGACATGTTCGCCAGCGCGATCTCGTCCTCCTGCGGGCTGTCGGCCTTGACCGGCACGTTGTCGATGTAGCGCCGCTCCGGCAGGGCGCGGGCGAGCAGCGGCCGCAGGACCGAGCCCAGCCCCAGCATGTCCCAGGGCAGGCCGACCGCGAAGGGGTCGATGATGCCGAACTGCGGGTCGCGGCTCAGCACGTTGTAAAGATGCGTGGTGCCGCTGCGCCAATGGCCGAGGATGAAGACCGGCGGCGGCAAACCGGCTGACTTCCGGCGCCGCGCCGCCACCCACCCGGCCTCGGCCAGGGAGAAGGGCGCGCGCCCGAAGGCCGAGGCCAGCGCCGCCAGGGCCGTCGGCCAGCCATGCCCCCGCGGCCCGCCGTTGCGCGCCAGCACGGTCAGCAGGGTGACGGCGTCGCAGCCATACAGCGGATGGTCCGGGATCGGCATCCATCCGCTTTCCCTCTTCGCCGATCCACCCATCCGGACACCTCCCTTCGACAGCGCCGCGCAGGAGGATAGACCGGCCCGGACGCTGTTACATCCCATACGGACGGTTGAATCCATCTGCCCCGAACGGGCAGATTCCCATCGACTCTTGCCGGAACAGGACGGGGCGCACCGCGATGACTGGGTCTTTCTCACGCCGAACATGGATGCGCGCCGCGCTCGCGCTGGCCGTTCTGGCGGCTGGCCTGCTGCCGGTCCCCGCCGTGGCTCAGCAAGCCGGCACCACGCCGGGCGCCCGCGCCACGGTGGCGCGGCTGAACGACGCCATCCTGTCCCTGATGCGGGAGGCCGCGGGACGGGAGCCGGCGCGGGTGCGGCTCCAGCGCTTCCTGCCGGTGATGCTCGACACCTTCGACCTGGAAGCGGCGCTCCGCGTCGCCGCCGCCCCCTATTTCGACCAGTCGGCGGAGCCGGAGAAGCGGCAGGCGCTGGACGCCTTCGCCCGGCGCAGCGCGGCGCAGTATGTCGACCGTTTCGACAGCTACGACGGCCAGCGGCTCGAGATCGTCGGCGAGCGGCCCGCCCCGCGCGGGATGCTGCTGGTCGACACCGATCTGGTGCGCGCGGGCAAGACGCCGGTGCGGCTGAGCTACCTGCTGCGTCCGGAGGGCGACCGCTGGCGCATCCTCGACGTGCTGGCGAAGGGCACGGTCAGCCAGCTCGCCACCCAGCGCTCGGAGTTCCAGAACACGCTGCGCGGCGGCGGGCTGGCCGCCCTGACCCGCGATCTCAACAGCAACGCCGACCGCATCCTCGGCGGGGCCTAGAGGCGGAGGCGGAGGCGCATGGGCATCACCCTCGTCACCGGGGGCAGCGGCTTCATCGGCGGGCATCTGGTGGCGGCGCTGGCGGCGCGGGGCGAGCGGGTGCGCATCCTCGACCGGCAGGAGCCGCCGCATGATCGGCCGACCGGTGTGGAGTTTCACCGCGGCTCCATCCTCGATGCGGCGGCCGTCGCCCGCGCGCTGGAGGGGGTGGAGCGGGTTTATCACCTCGCCGCCGTGGCAACCCTGTGGGACCGCGACCCGACCGTCTTCGACCGGGTGAACCGGCAAGGGACGAAGGCGGTTCTGAACGCGGCGGCGCGGACGCCGGGCTTGAGGCGCTTTCTCCATTGCTCGACGGAAGCCGTGATGATCGGCCACCCGCCGCCCCGCCGGTTGCCCCAACGGCTGGACGAGAGCGCCGATCCGGGGCCGGAGGCGCTGGCCGGTGCCTACTGCCGGTCCAAGTATCTCGCGGAAAAGGACGCGCTGGCCGCCGCGGCGCAGGGGTTGCCGGTGGTGGTGGTCAACCCCACGGCGCCCATCGGCCCCGGCGACCGGCTGCCCACCCCGCCGAACGCCATGCTGCGCCTGTTCCGGCGCGGCGGGCCGCGGCTGATCCTCGATTGCGTGCTGAACCTCGTGGACGTGCGCGACGTGGCGCAGGGGATGATCCTGGCCGTGGAAGGAGGGCGGATCGGGGAGCGCTACATTCTGGGCGGCATGGACATCCGGCTGGGCGATCTGGTGCGGCGGATCGACCGGCTTTGCGGGCGCCCGCCGCTCCGTCGCTGTTCCGTGCCGCCCGCCCTGGCGCTGGGGGCCGCGCGGGTGGAGGAATGGCTGTCCGACCATGTGACCCGCCGCCCACCGACCGCGCCGGTCACCGGAGTCCGGCTGGCGCTGGGCGGTGGCGGGTTCGACAGCGGCAAGGCGATGCGGGAACTGGGCTACACGGTCCGGCCGCTGGACGCGAGCCTGAGGGCGGCGTTGGCGTGACTGTTCGTCAGCCGATCCGCGCGCGCACCGCGGTCAGCAGGCTGCACAGCCCGCGGTCGTGGATGCCGATGGCCTCCAGATGGGCGACCGTGTTGGCGAGATAGTCCAGGTTCGGGCCGCGCTCGCCCCGGCAGCAGGCGATGCGCTCGGCCATCGCCATCTCGTCCATGCAGCCGCAATATTGCCGGTGACGGCGGTCCACGACGAAGGTGCAGGCGGTGACCGGCTCCCCGCCGTCGCGTGGGCGCACCGGCAGCAGCTTCGGCCGATAAACGCGGTTCAGCATCTCCCGGTCCCACAGACAGTCCAGCGTCTCCGGCACCCGCTCCGCCGCCACGCGGAAGACGATGCCCCGGCAGGAGCCGCCGCGGTCCAGCCCGAGCACCAGACCGGGCCGCTCGGGCGTGCCGCGGTAGCGGTGGGAGGACACGCAGAAGCGGCGATGGTAGCCGCCCAGCACCGCCGGATGGCGCTCCAGAAAGGGGAACTCCGGGTTCCACATCAGCGAGCCGTAAGCGAAGACCCAGAGGTCGGCGCCGGGCGTCACGACGATGTCGGCGGACCAGGAAGAGGCGGATGATGCCGTGCGCTGCGTCGGTTCGGTGACCGGAAGCTCGGCAACAGGCGATTGCGTATCGAGCAGCATGACCCTTAAGTAATGCAGCGTGCGCCGACTGGTGGCGACACGGTGAATGCTAGCACGGCCCCTGGCCGCCCGCTATAAGGTGGGTGCCACAAAACGGAAATGCCACAGATGCGCGTTCGGAAGATCCTGGGCTTCGCCGTTCTCGCCCTGGCCCTGCTGGCCGGCGCCTATTCGGTGTGGTGGTGGCAAGCCGCGGCGGCGGTGGAGCGCGGCGTGCTCGCCTGGATGGACGAGCAGCGGGCGGCGGGCGCCGTGGTGGCCCATGGCGGGCTGAGCGTCGGCGGCTATCCCTTCACCATCCGCGCCGCGCTGGAGGCGCCGCACCTCGCCACCCGCGACGTGGAATGGCGGGGCGCCCAGCTGGTGGCGGAGGCGCCACCGTGGAACCACACGCGCATCGCCCTGTCGCTGCCCGGCGAGCAGCGGGTGACGGTGGTGCAGCCCAGCCAGCCTCCCTTCACGCTGGTCGCCCGCGACGGCGGCCAGGGGCATGTCGGCCTCACCCTGACCGGCCAGCCGGTCGAGGCGCGGCTGGCCTTCACCAACCTCGTGGCGCAGCCCGACGCCCTGCCCGTCCCCATCGCTGCCCTGGACCTGACCGCCACCCAGCCCGCCGCGCCACCGGCCAGCCACAGCGACACCGGCCTGTCGGTCACGCTGGAGGCGCGCGGCGCCACCCTGCCCGACGGCGCACCGGACTCGCTGGGCCGCGAGGTGCAGCGGCTCCTGCTGACCGCGCGCATCCTCGGCCAGCCACCGAAGCCGGAGCCGGTCAGCCTGTCAGCCTGGAGCCGCGACGGCGGCACGCTCCAGATCGACGGGCTGAATGTGGATTGGGGACCGCTGAAGCTGGCGATGAACGGCACGCTGGCGCTGGATTCCGCCTTGCAGCCGCAGGCCGCGCTGACCGCGGAGGTGCGCGGGTATCAGGCGGTTCTGGACGCGCTCCAGGGGATGTTCCGGCCCAAGGAACTGGCGATGGCCCGCACGATGCTGGGCCTGCTGGCCCGCCCTACCGGTCCGAACGGCGAGCCGGTGCTGACCGCCCCGGTCACCGTGCAGAACCGCGGGCTGTTCCTGGGGCCGCTGAAGGTCGCGGCGCTGCCGGCGGTGGTCTGGTAGGGCGACGCCCTGCCCCCACCCCGGCCCTCCCCCGCTTTCGCAGGAGAGGGTTAGGGAGGGGGCAAGACGTCGCGACGCAACACCCTCACGCCGCCTTCAGCATCCCCTGCATGTCCTCGTAGGACGGCAGATGGTCCAGCTTGCCGACCGCGGACACCGCCATCGGGCCGGCGAACACACGGTTGGCCGCCGCCGCCACATCCTCCGGCGTCACGGCGTCGATGCGCTCGAAGATCTGCTCGATGGTCCGCACCTCGCCGGTGCGCAGCAGCGTGCGGGCGAAGCGGTCGGCGCGGCGCATCGTCGATTCCAGCGACTTGCCGACCGAGAAGCGCATCTGCTCCTTCGACCGCTCCAGTTCCACCGCGGTCACGCCGTCGCGGGCCTTGCGCAGTTCCTCGAAGAAGACCGGCACCAGCTCCGCCACCTCCTCCGGCCCGGTGCCGGCGTAGAAGCTGAGGGCGCCGCCGTCCGAGTATTGGATGGGTGCCGCGTAGACCGAATAGACCAGCCCGCGCTTCTCGCGGATCTCCTGGAACAGGCGCGAGGTCATGCCGCCGCCCAGGATGTTGGCGAGGTGGCGCAGGGCGTAGCTCGCCGAATCCTCGGTGCCGACGCCGGGGAAGGCCGCCATGAAATGCACCTGCTCGGCGTCGCGCTTCAGCAGCGCCGCCCCGCCCTTGTTGACGACCGTCTCCTGGAAGGGGTCATCCTTGGCGGTCAGATGGCCGAACAGCGCCTCCGCCCGGCGCACCACGGTGCCGTGATCGACGTTGCCGGACACCACATAGACCATGCGGCGCGGGTCGTAATGGGACACGTAATCGAACAGATGCTCCCGCCCGAAACCCGCGACGTTCTCCTTGGGGCCGAGGATCGGGCGGCCCAGCGCCTGCCCGTCGAAGGCGGTGCGGCGCAACGCCTCGTAGACCACGTCCTCCGGCTCGTCGGCGTAGCGGCCGATCTCCTGGATGACCACGCCGCGCTCCTTCTCCACCTCCTCTTCCGGGAAGACGGAGTTGAGGACGATGTCGCCGATGATCTCGCAGGAGACGTCGACGTGCTTGGCCGCCATCTGCGTGTAATAGGCGGTGACGTCGTAGTCGGTGTAGGCGTTGAACTCGCCGCCGCGGTTCTCGATCTCCAGCGCGATGCCCAGCGCGTCGCGGCTTTCCGTTCCCTTGAAGATCATATGCTCCAGGAAATGGGCGATGCCGTTCACCGCCGGCCGTTCGTTGCGCGCCCCGACGCCGACCCAGACGCCGCTGGTCACCGTGCCGAGATGCGGCAGGTGGTCCGTCAGCACGCGAAATCCGTTGGCGAGGGTGGTCAGTTGGATCGTCACACAGGGTCTCCTGGTATGGCACGGGATCGCCCGGAACATCGGGGGCGTTGCATTGACGTGGGGCGCCGTCCGCGCAGGAACAACGCCCCGCGGTTTGGGGTCAAGTGCGTCGTCAACCGCGCGGCGGCGCCAAAGCGGCGCTGAGGGCGCGGCGGTTGCGGTGGGCGCGCATCAGCAGCGGTGCCGGAACGTCGCCCGGCACCAGCAGACGCCCGCCCGGCAGCAGCCGCACGCCGTGCCGTTCCAGTTCGTTCAACAGCTCCGCCATGGACCTGCGCATGGTCGTCCTCCACCGAGCAGACTTTCACTGCTCGCATCATGGCGGAGACGTTCGATAGGATCGATACGGATCATCCTATCTCACCGATAGGATGATCCTATTCATTCCTCAATGCCGGCTTTTCAGGGAGGCCAGACGGTCGGACAGGCTGCTGGGCGCCGGCTTCGCTCCGGTGGCGGCATCGAGCGCCGCCTTGATGTTGGGATCGTCCTCTTCCGGCTTGGACGGCTTCAACAGGCGGGCCTTGGCGCTGGACGCCTCCGCCTGGGCAAGATCGCGGGCCGCCGCGTCCTGCATCGCCTTCAGCGCCGTGCCGAGGCTGGAGGTGGCGCCGCTCAGCCCCGCCGCCTGCCGGGCCGCCTCCGCCCGCTGCTCGGCCATGTCGCGCTGCTGGGCGGCGCGGCCCATGTCCCGTTCGGCCCGCTGCAACGCGCTGCGGGCGGCCTTCAGCTTGCCGCCAGCCTCGGCGTAGGTCGTCTCCAGCATGGTCAGGAACTCGCGCGCGTCCACGGCGTCCTGCTCTTCACGGTCGATGTCCGGAGCCATCTGTTCCAGCATCCCCACCAGCGTTTCCAGGCTCTTTTCGAGCTGGGCCTTGCGACCGGCGTCGGCTTCCGACTCCATCTGGCGCTGCAGATGCTCGGCGGCGGCCATGCGCTGGCGCGACAGCTGGAGGATGGCGTCGGCCTCCTTCTGCTCCTTCTCATAGGCGGCGCGGGCCTGCGCGACCTGAAGGCCGAGGCTGTCCAGATGCTCTTCCATCGTGCGCAGTTCGGCCTCCGTCGCGGCCTTGGGGTCCCAGCGCACCAGGGCCTCCACCGCCGACTGGACGGCCTGATCGGTCTTCACCCCGACGAGGTTGCGGATGAACGAGATCATGGTTGCGGTTCCTCTCTGTTTGGGCGGGCCTGTTTGAGCGGGTCTTCAGCCCGCCATGGCTCCGGCGTTCAGCAGCGCGACGGCGATCTGGAGTCCGGCCAGCGCCGTGCCCGCGGCGACATTGCCGGATTCGATCATCGTGCGCAGGTCGCGGAACAGCCAGATGGCGATCAGGAAGGTAATCAATTGCAGCACCAGCGCAACGGCTCCCCAGATCAGGATGTCCGCCAGGACGAGGCTGGTCGCCAGCGTTGCCGCCAGCGGGATCGCCAGCGCCACCATCGTGCCGCCCAGCACCACGCCGGCGGCCTGGTTGCCGCTGGCCAGCAGCTCGCGCTCGTGCAGCGGCGTGACCGCGACGTAGACGGCCACCCCGATCAGGAACAGGGCCAGGGTCGCTCCGAAATGCAGAAGCAGCAGCGGCAGGCCGGATTCAAGGCCCTGCAGGATTTGCGCGACGCTGGTGTCCATGGTGTCTTCCATACGGGCTGGCGGGATCGGGCGGGAAAATCAGGCGAGAGAAAGGGAGGCGGGGTTGACGTCGATGCCGGCGCGGACCTCCACCCACGCCTCGCCGCCGTCCTCCACCGCCGTGACCAGCACATACTCGGTCCGCGGCGCCGGGTCCGCGGCGCCGGTGGGAGCCGCGTAGAGCATGGCGGTCAGGCGGCGGGTGCGGCTGCCGCGGTGGTCGGTCAGCGTCTCGTCGAAGGTGACGGGGGCGATGCGGGACGCGCCGGGCGACCACTGCCGCCCGTACAGCTTGCCGTCCTTGGTCTGGAACTGCGGATAGCCGATCATCCCGTCGCCGGGGTCCAGCCAAAAGCCCCATTCGTCGTTGTCGGTGGGGTGCACCTCGTCCAACACGGAAAACCAGCGGCATTCGTCCGGCGCTCCGCCGGCTCCCAGATGAAGCTGGTAGAAGCCGCTCCCGCCCGGAAGATACAGCCGGTGCAGGGTCACGCCGCCGCCCGTCAGCGTGCCGACGGCCGCCACGCTGACCATCGAGCCGGCCCCCTCCGGCGCTGCGGCCTTGATCGCGCCGCCGCCCAGCAGGAAGGGCGTGGGATCGGGCGTCAGCGTCATGCCCACGCGGAACAGCGACGGTTCGTAGGACGCGCCGGTGGCCTTGGCCTTCACGATGCCGGCGGCGGTGCTGGCGGCGGTGCCCCAGGGCGAACGGGTCATGGCGGAACCTCCGGATCGGGAGCCCGACGAGCGGCGGCGCAGGATGGTCACCCCCGCCACCATCCCCCCGACGAGCACAATCAGAAGAAGCAGGGTGCCCAAACCACCCCCCGAGCCCTCGGTGGAACTCTCGGGAGCGGACGGCGTCTCCGGCGCGGCCTGCGCGACGTCGCGCGGGATGTCCGGCGGCAGATAGCCGGGATCACGCGGCCGGTCCTCCTGCGCGCGCAGGCGGGTGTCGAGATCGTCCAGGCGCTGGCGCAGGTCGGGGTCGCCCTGCGCGCGCCGCTCCGCCTCAGCGCGCCATTCCGCGTAGCCAGGGTCGCCCTGGTGGTTGTGGAACCAGTCGGCGTAGCCGGGGCGCGTCAGGTTGTCGAGCAGGAACCAAAGGAACAGCCCGTTCCACAGCCCGAAGCTGGGACGGCTGCCATAGGCCCAGCCCGGCGGACGCCAGCCGCCGTACCAGCCGCCCGGCCCATAGCCGCCGGTGCGCCGCTGCCCCCAGCCCGAGCCGGAACTCGACCCCCAGCCGCCGCCCTGCCATCCTCCTCCGCCCCAGCCGGACCCGGAAGCGGACCCTGACCCCGAACGGGGAGCCGGCGCGGCGACCGGCGGGGTGCGTTCCCGCTGTTGCTGTTGCTGTTGCTGCTGCGCCCGGTAGCGGTCCAACGCCTCTCCGCTCGACCGCCGCGACACGCCCAGATCGCCGCCGCCGGACGGCGACCCGCCGGGCAAGCCGTAGGACGGCCCGCTCTGGGGACGGCTGTAGCCGCCGCTGCCGGTGGACGGCGTGCGCGAGGGGGCGGAGCGGGTGGAGAAGGACGGGGTGCGCACGGCCGGGCGGCTGTATCCCCCGCTGGAGCTTCGGCCCCCTCCGGCCCGCGCCTCCGCCTCCTGCGGCCAGAGCAGCGCGGCGGTGGCCGCTGCCATTCCGGCGGGCACCGCCGCGGGAGCGGCGGCGGGCAGCGGCTGGAGCGGCGCCAGCGCCAGAAGAACGCCCAGAAACCGGGCAGCGGCCCGGTTCCGAAGAGGCTTTGTGGCAGAGGGCTTGGGGCCAGGAGACATGGGGCCTGAGGGCATGGGGCCTGCACGGTGCCGTGGATGCCGGCCAGAACACCCTACATGCCCAATTGTTCACCATCAACCTCTTCTCCGGCGGTTTAGACATGGTGATGCGGCGGCCCGCGCAGAAACCCCGGCGGGGCGTTCATTGCAAAGACCATGAGAAATTCAGGAAATCGCCACCCCTCCACAGGCCCGGCGGGAGCAAGTTGTAATACCACTTCTATGGCCGGCACCTGAAAACGTGTCGCAGGCGGAGCGTTGACTTGACGACTCCCAAGGTGGCGACGTAAGACATCTCCGTTCCGCGGAAGTTCCTTCCGGAATGGTAGGACCAGCGGCGTGGCAAGACGCCGCAAGGGCAAAAAAGCCGGGTCCGCGAGCGCGCCCCCGGGTCGGGGAATCGGACGACTGTTGAGCAACCTTGGATGAGAGGACCGCACCGTGCTTGAAGCTTACCGCCAGCATGTCGCTGAGCGTGCCGCGCTCGGAATTCCCGCCCTGCCGCTTTCGGCCAAGCAGACCGAGGAGCTGGTCGACCTTCTCCTGAACCCGCCGCAGGGTGAGGAAGCCTTCCTGGTCGATCTCATCACGCACCGCGTCCCGGCGGGCGTCGACGACGCCGCCAAGGTCAAGGCCGCCTTCCTGGCCTCGCTCGCCAAGGGCAACGAGACCTCGCCGCTGATCTCCAAGGTCAAGGCGACGGAACTGCTGGGCACGATGCTCGGCGGCTTCAACATCAAGCCGCTGATCGACCTGCTGGGCGACGCCGAGTGCGGCGAGGCCGCCGCCGCCGGTCTGAAGACCACGCTGCTGATGTTCGACTACTTCCACGACGTCAAGGAACTGGCCGACAAGGGCAACGCCAACGCCAAGGCGGTGATCCAGTCCTGGGCCGACGCCGAGTGGTTCACTTCGCGTCCCGAGGTTCCGGCCAGCCTGACGCTGACCATCTTCAAGGTGTCGGGCGAGACCAACACCGACGACCTGTCCCCGGCCCCGGACGCCTGGTCGCGCCCGGACATCCCGCTGCACGCCCTGGCCATGCTGAAGAACCCGCGCCCCGGCATCGTGCCGGAGGACGCCGGCGTCCGCGGCCCGATCAAGCAGCTTGAGGATCTGAAGGCCAAGGGCAACCTCGTCGCCTATGTCGGCGACGTGGTCGGCACCGGCTCCTCGCGCAAGTCGGCCACCAACTCCGTGCTGTGGTGGACGGGCGAGGACATCCCCTACGTCCCGAACAAGCGCTTCGGCGGCGTCTGCCTGGGCTCCAAGATCGCCCCGATCTTCTACAACACGATGGAAGACGCCGGCGCCCTGCCGATCGAACTCGACGTCTCGCAGATGGAGACGGGCGACACGGTCGAGCTGCGCCCCTACGAGGGCAAGGCGCTGAAGAACGGCGCGGTGATCGCCGAGTTCACCGTCAAGTCCGACGTGATCTTCGACGAAGTGCGCGCCGGCGGCCGCATTCCGCTGATCATCGGCCGCGGCCTGACCGCCCGCGCCCGTGAGGCTCTGGGCCTCGCCCCGTCGACCCTGTTCCGCCTGCCGTCCTCCCCGGTCGACAGCGGCAAGGGCTTCACGCTCGCCCAGAAGATGGTCGGCCGCGCGGTCGGCCTGCCGGAAGGCCAGGGCGTGCGTCCGGGCACCTATTGCGAGCCGAAGATGACCACGGTCGGCTCGCAGGACACCACCGGCCCGATGACCCGCGACGAGTTGAAGGATCTGGCCTGCCTCGGTTTCTCCGCCGATCTGGTCATGCAGTCCTTCTGCCACACCGCGGCCTATCCGAAGCTGGTGGACGTCAAGACCCACCGCGAGCTGCCGACCTTCATCTCGACCCGCGGCGGCGTCGCGCTGCGTCCGGGCGACGGCGTGATCCACTCCTGGCTGAACCGCCTGCTGATGCCCGACACCGTCGGCACCGGCGGCGACAGCCACACCCGCTTCCCCATCGGCATCAGCTTCCCCGCCGGCTCGGGCCTCGTCGCCTTCGCCGCGGCCACCGGCGTCATGCCGCTGGACATGCCGGAATCGGTGCTGGTCCGCTTCAAGGGCGCGCTGCAGCCGGGCGTCACGCTGCGTGACCTCGTCAACGCGATCCCGCTCTACGCCATCCGCCAGGGCCTGCTGACGGTGGAGAAGAAGGGCAAGAAGAACATCTTCTCCGGCCGCATCCTGGAGATCGAGGGTCTGCCCGAGTTGAAGGTGGAGCAGGCGTTCGAACTGTCCGACGCCTCGGCCGAGCGTTCCGCCGCCGCCTGCACCGTCCGGCTCAACAAGGAGCCGATCATCGAGTACATGCGCTCCAACATCACCCTGATGAAGTGGATGATCGCCAACGGCTACGAGGACGCCCGGACGCTCGGCCGCCGCATCAAGGCGATGGAGGACTGGATCGCCAACCCGTCGCTGCTGGAGCCGGACGCCGACGCCGAGTACGCCGCGGTGATCGACATCGATCTGGCCGACATCAAGGAGCCGATCGTCGCCTGCCCGAACGACCCGGACGACGTGAAGCTGCTGTCGGAGGTTGCCGGCGACAAGATCGACGAGGTCTTCATCGGCTCCTGCATGACCAACATCGGCCACTTCCGTGCCGCCGGAAAGATCCTGGACGGGAAGACCGACATCCCGACCCGCCTGTGGATCGCCCCGCCGACCAAGATGGACGCCCAGATCCTGACCGAGGAAGGCTATTACGGCGTTCTCGGCAAGTCGGGCGCCCGCATGGAGATGCCCGGCTGTTCGCTGTGCATGGGCAACCAGGCGCAGATCCGCAAGGGCTCGACGGCCATCTCGACCTCGACCCGCAACTTCCCGAACCGCCTGGGCATCGACACCCGCGTCTATCTCGGCTCCGCCGAGCTGTCGGCCGTGGCCGCCCTGCTGGGCAAGCTGCCGACCCCGGCCGAGTATCTGGAGCAGGTGAGCGTCGTCAACCAGAAGGCCGGCGACATCTACCGCTACATGAACTTCGACCAGATCAAGGAGTTCCAGGACGTGGCCGACACGGTCGCCGCCTGATCCACTCTTCCCCTCCCCCCGCCCAGCGGGGGGAGGCCGGGAGGGGGGCCAAGCACGAGGACTTCTGCGCTAATGAAAAGCCCCGCCGGGATCGCTCCGGCGGGGCTTTTCTTCTTCATTGCCGTGGGTTAACCACAGAGACGCTGAGACACAGAGGATTTGGAGGCGATGCGCCATCCATTGATTCTCTGTGTCTTTGCGCCTCTGTGGCTGATCTTCCTTGCGATGCCACTTCTCGCAACTGACCAGCCGATGAGCCGGCCCCTTCACCGATGTCGGGCTGGCAGGATTCTATTCAACTTTCACGCAACACCTGATGCTCGACCATGGCTCGAATGAGCTTGAGCGCCAATGTTCGCCCATCCGCATCAAGTGCAGCAAAAGCAGCCAGCACTTCATCCTGTTCCGTTTTCAGCGGTTCTTCCACGCCCAGAATCGCATTCGGCGTGGTCAGAAGCACCCGACAAATCCGCAAGAACGTCTGGAAATCGGGCTCGCGCGCTCCACGCACGTAGTTGCCGTAGCGGCCCACATCCAGCCCGGAACGCCGGGCGACTTCCGTGTCCGAAAGCCCGAGTTCTTCGGCGCGTGCCCGCAATGCTCGTCCAACCTCAATCATCGCTGCCAATTTGTTCTGGACGAAAGGGCTTGGGCGACTTACGTTTGGACGAAAATTTTTAAACGTACCGTTTAAACGATTTCTGACGATCCGTTGGGAGGTCGCTATGAGCGTGTCCCGATCAGCCCTGCTCGCACCGTTCCTCATCGCGCAGTTCGCAACCATCTCCACCTACGCCAGCGACCATATATCCGGATATGTCGCCCATCAGCGCTGGCTGCAAGCCGCCGATGTGGCCGCCAACGAGCAGGTTACCCACGAAATCTGTGGTTGGGGCTTCATCGATCTGCGCACACCGTTCCTACAATCCGCGGTCCGCCAAGGTATCGATGCGCTTCTATGGGACGAGTTGGCCCAGCGATTCGACGGCGCCATTCACGAGCGGCGGCAGACTGAGGCTGTCCTGACCGCTCATGGGGCAAACGCGCCAGTTCAGCGCATCACCGGCCTGCATGCCACCGGCGGATGCTCCGAGGCGGTGCGGAAGCGCATCCAGCGCTTGGCCTCGGCTCCGTCACCCGGCTGACGCCGTCCGGGCGAGATACATGCGCGGCGACGCCCCCAGCGTCCGCTTGAACATCGTCGTGAAGGCCGCCGGGTTGTCATAGCCGAGATCCAGCGCGACCGTCGTCACCGGAACCCCGGCGACCAGCCGCGGCAGGGCGGACACCAAGCACGCCTGCTGGCGCCATTCCACAAAGCTCAGCCCCGTCTCGCGCCGGAACAGCCGCGTGAAGTTGCGGCGGCTCATGCCCAGACCGTCGCTCCACGCCTCGATCGTCGCCTGGATCGTCGGCTCCTGGAGGAACCGCCGGCAGCGCTCCGCCAGGGCGGCGTGGGCGGGAAAGGGCAGCGACAGCGGCTCCACCGGAAGCCGCCGCATCTCGTGCAGAAGCAACGCCATCACCGCGCCGTCGTGGCTGTCCGGGTCGTAGTCCACCGGCACGTCGATCGCCCGCCCGATCAGACTGCGGAAGAAGGGCGACAGCGCCACCACCTCGCAGCGGCCCGGCATGGTGTCGGCCAGCGCTGGGGCCAGATAGAGGCTCTGCGTCATCACCATCCCGATCATCCGGACCTCGTGCGGGACACCCGGCGGAATCCACAACCCGCAATGGGGCGGCATCACCCAGCGTCCCTGGGCGGTGGACAGCAGCAGCGTCCCCGTCGCCCCGGACAGCAGCTGGCCGCGCCGGTGCGTGTGGGCGGCCAGCACGGTGCCGTCCGCGTGATCCTGTCCCAGGGTGATCAGCGGGCGGGGCGACTCCTCGACCGTCTCAATGCGCAGGTTCCGGACCATGGCCCAGTCTCGTAAGAAATCGGCCTGCCCGCGGTGGCAGGCCGTCACGGCTCACCATAAGCTGCTGCTCCACACCAAGCAACGCGCCGCCCGCCGGCCAAGCGCCAAACCCGGCCAAGCGCCAAAAAAGGCTTCCTTCCGTGACCGACACCACCCTGTCCCGGCCCAAGGCCGGGGGGACGGCCCTGCCCGTCCTGGGGACGATCAGCGTCTGCCATCTGCTGAACGACCTGATCCAGTCCCTGCTGCCCGCGATCTACCCGATCCTGAAGGGCGGATTCGACCTCAGCTTCGCGCAGATCGGCCTGCTCACCCTGACCTACCAGATCACCGCCTCGCTGCTTCAGCCGATCATCGGGCTCGCCACCGACCGGCGGCCGGCGCCCTATTCCCTGACCATCGGCATGGGGGCGTCGCTGGTCGGGTTGGTCACGTTGGCCTTCGCGCCGAACTACGCGGCGCTGCTGATCGGGGCGACCCTGCTGGGCTTCGGCTCCTCGGTCTTCCACCCCGAGGCGTCGCGGATCGCCCGTCTGGCCTCCGGCGGTGCGCATGGGCTGGCGCAGTCGCTGTTCCAGGTGGGCGGCAACGCCGGCTCGGCGCTGGGGCCGCTGCTGGCCGCCTACATCATCCTGCCGCGCGGGCAGGAGAGCCTGTCCTGGTTCGCGCTCGCCGCCCTGGGCGGTATGGCGCTGCTGACCGGCATCGGACGCTGGTACGCGCGCAGCGACCACGCCCGCCCGGTCCGCCGCGGCGCCGGGGTCCGTCACCCCGGCCTGACCCGCGGGCAGGTGAACCGGGCGCTGGCCGTGCTGATGGTGCTGATCCTGTCCAAATACGTCTATCTGGCCTGCCTCACCAGCTACTACACCTTCTTCCTGATGGAGCGGTTCGCCATGGCGCCGGACTCCGCGCAGCTCTGCCTGTTCGTCTTCCTGGCGGCGGTGGCGGCAGGGACGATCATCGGCGGGCCGGTCGGCGACCGGATCGGGCGCAAGACGGTCATCTGGATCTCGATCCTCGGCATCCTGCCCTTCACGCTGCTGCTGCCCCATGTCGGGCTGACGGCGACGGTCGCGCTCAGCGCGGTGATCGGGCTGGCCCTGGCCTCGGCCTTCCCCGCCATCATCGTCTACGCGCAGGAACTGATGCCCGGCCGCGTCGGCATGGTCTCCGGGCTGTTCTTCGGTCTGGCCTTCGGCATCGGGGGCATGGCCGCCGCCGGGCTCGGCGTCCTGGCCGACTGGAAGGGCATCAGCTTCGTCTTCCAGGCCTGCTCGGCCGTTCCCCTGCTCGGCCTGTTCGCCGCGCTGTTGCCCAACGTTTCCCCGCACAAGGACTCCTGAAGCGCCCGAGAGCCGCGCCGCCCCCACGGCGCGGCCTCCCCTTCGCGGAATTCCCACAAATCCGTCATGGTCATATTGCAAATGCGACTCATTCTTATTATCATTCGATGCAGGCCGGACGTTCTCGCCTTTGCTTGCCGGCCCTGATCCGATTGGCCCACAGGATTGCCCAGAGAGAGACCATGAACGTCACGATCATCTATGGCTCCGACGGCGGCGCGACCAAGTCGGTCGCCTCGCGCATCGCGAAGAAGATTCAGGGAAAGACCGTCGACATCGCCCGCGCCTCCGCTGCGGATTTCGAGGATTGCGACCTGCTGATCCTCGGCGCGCCGACCTATGGCGTGGGCGACCTGCAATGCGACTGGGAGGCCAATTTCGGCACGCTGACGGCGGCCAACCTGAACGGCAAGAAGGTCGCCCTGTTCGGCACCGGCGATCAGGTGACCTACCCGGAGTCCTTCGTGGACGCCATGGGCACGCTCTACGATCAGGTGGTGGCGCAGGGCGGGGTCGTCGTCGGCTTCACCGACACCACCGGCTACGAGCATTCGGGCTCCACCGCCGAGCGCGACGGGCGGTTCGTCGGGCTGGCGCTCGACCAGGACAACCAGTCCTCCCAAACCGACAAACGGATCACCGCATGGATCAGCCAGCTGGCGTGACGCCTCATGACGGGTTGTCCATGCCCGTCCACCTGCTCGGACACCATCTTTACGAGTACAGCAAGGGCGTCCGGCCCATGGTCATGATGACGCTCAGCACGCGCGACGCCGACACGGTGACCCGCAAGCTGGCGGAGCGGTTCGTCGACTACCACGTCCAGACGGTGACCGAGGCCAAGGTCAACGTCTTCTTCGGCAACCCGGCCTGCGTCGCGATGGTGCGCAGCGTGGTGCGCAAGCCTTTGAACCAATTGACCCCGGAGGAGGATTTCATCCTCGGCACGCTGCTCGGCTACGACCGCGAGCAGCAGTGCCGGCGCTTCCTGGCCATGGCCCATGCCGGAAGGGAGGGGGCCGGAAGGGAGGGGGCCGGAAGGGAGGGGGCCGGAAGGGACGGGGCCGGAAGGGACGGGGCCGGGCGGGACGGGGCCGGGCGGGACGGGGCGGTGTCCTGACCCATCCGTCGGAACACCGTCTCCACCATCCGGAAAAAGGCCGTTTCGGCCTCGACAGGCCGGGCCGCCGTCGTCCAGACTGCCTCCCCAAATAGAACTAAACAACCAAAGGGAGGCAGGGATGGCGGCGGCTCCGTCCGGGATGATGTTCGAGAATCCGGAGAACGGCCAGCGGGAGGCGGTGACCAACCGCGAGATCCTCTGGGCTTTCCTGCTCGGCCCGGTCTACTTCGCGAAAAAGGCCGAGTGGCTGCACGCCGCGATCCACGCGGCGCTCATCCTCATCTCCATCCCGCTGTGGCCGGTCGGTGCCCTGATGACGCTGGGCGTCTGGGTCGGCTACGCCTGCGCGGCGCCGACGATCCTGGAATACCGGTACCAGAAGATGGGCTGGGAGAAGGTCGCGGGCTGATCCCGCCTCATCGATGGCGCCCGGTGCCGTCGGGCGAGCGGATCGGCAGAGCTGCCAGAATCGCCGCGACGCAGGCGTCGACCGCGCGGCCCGCCGTGTCGACGACGACGGCCGGCCCGTCCCACGGCTCGTAGTCGCGCTCCATCACCGCCGCCCAGGAGGGCGGATGGTGCCCGGCGATGTCGCCGTGGCGGGTTTCCACCCGATGCCGGTGCTCCACCGGGTCCGAGCACACGACCTCCACCTCGACCAGCGGCACCCCGGCGTGAAGCGCCGTGGCGCGCCACGCCTCGCGCGTGATCCGGACAGGGTTGACGCAATCCGCGATCACGGTGGCACCCAGCCGTAGATTATCGCCGGCCAGGGCGTAGGCGACCACATAGCCTTGCGGACCGACAGCCTCACCGTCGGCGCCGCCGGCCATGCGAATCGCCTGCTCGATCGTATCGATCCGCAGATGAAACGCGCCGAGCCGGCGCGCCAACACACGGGCGATGGTCGTTTTGCCGGCTCCAGGCAGCCCGCCGAGGACGATCAACATGCGCCACTCATTTCAGGGCCGGAGCCTGCCTCGTTCCACACCCGTCACGCGGCCGCCCCGAACTCCTCCGGAGTCAGAACCAGCACGCCGTCCTCGTCGGCGAAGACGAGATCGCCGGGATTGATGCGGATGCCGGCCAGCGTCACCGGCAGATCCTTCTGCCCCTCGCCGTTGCGGACGGTCTTGCGCGGGATCGCCGCCAGCGCCTTGATGCCCAGGTCCAGCGTGGCGAGCACCGCGGCGTCGCGGACGCAGCCGTGGATGACCACGCCCTCCCAGCCGTTCTTCACCGCGTCCTTGGCGATCAGGTCGCCCATCAGGGCGGCGCGCAGGCCGCCGCCGCCGTCCACCACCAGCACTTTGCCCCGCCCCGGCGTGCCCAGCAGCTCCTTGACGCGGGAATTGTCCTCGAAGCACTTCACGGTCACCGCGGCGCCGCTGAATTTGCAACGCCGGCCGAAATCGCGGAAGACGGGGTCGGCGACGCGGGCGGTCTTCTCGAACCGGTCGTAGAGGTCGCAGGTGCTGTCGAAGTCGGTCATGCGCTTTCGCTCCCCTTCTTTAGGCATTGGCGGGAGAATACCCCCAGATCGGCGATGGTCAATCCTCCGGGGCGGCGATAGCCCCCGTGCTGGTGCGCTCCAGGATGGCGCTTCGGCGGAAGCGGTAGAGTTCGGCGGGGCGCCCGCCGGTCTGGCTCTCATACTGGCCGGTCGGCTCCACCAGCCCGCCGGAGATCATCAGGCGGCGGAAATTCTGCTTGTGCAGCCGCTCGCCGGACAGCGCCTCGACCACCTGCTGAAGCCGGTGCAGGGTGAAGGTCGGGGGCAGCAGCTCGAACACGATGGGGCGGTATTTCAGCTTGCCGCGCAGCCGCTCCAGCGCCGTCGCCAGGACGCGGCGGCCGTCGCGGGCCATCGGGCGGCCCAACGCGCGGGGCATCTCCAGCCGCACCGTCCGTTCCTCCACCCCCGCCCGGCGGGCCAGGTCGTGGTCGCGGAACGCCTCCACCACCAGCCCGGCCTCGTAGAGAAGTTCGTAGCGTTCCAGCACCCGTTCGGAATCCCATTCCCCGCCGTCCAGGGCGAAGGCCATGCGGGCGCGCTCGCCGCGGCGGGCGCGGGCGGGCTCGTCCGGCGCCGCGGCGACCCAACGGGCCAGCGCCGGGCGGATCACCGAATCGAGCAGCGCAGGCGGCGAATCGCGCCAGTCCTCCCAGGGGAAGAACTCGTACAGGCCGCGCCATTCCGCGCCGTCGATGCGCAGCGGCGCCTCGCGCAGCAAGGCCAGATAGCCGACCACCAGCGAGCGCGGGCCGCCGAACAGCTCGTGCGGGTCGCGGTAGCGGTCGCCGAAGCTGTAAAGCTGCTCGACATAGCGCAGGGTCAGCCCGGCCGCGTCCTCCGCCACCGCGCGCAGGCCGTCCTGAAGCGTGCGGAAGCGCTCGGGATCGAAGGGGGCGCCCGGCAGGGCGTCGCGGTGGGGCGGCGGCTCGTCGCCGCGGCGGTGCGATTCGGGGATCTCGAAGCCGCTGCGCACGGTCACCACACGCGGCTCGGCGCCGTTCGCCGGGGACACGCCCACCGAAACGATGGCCGCCGTCAGGCCGATTTGTGTTTCCGAGCCGTTCCGTGTTTCCAAGCCGTTCCGTGTTTCCCCTGCCACGCGCCACCCCGTTGCCGATCCGTCGGCGGCAGGATAAGCGGCCCGCCGCGGCAAATCACCGGTCTTTCCGCCGGGTACCCCCGTGAAATCTCGCCGCAAGCCGGCCCGGCATGACACTTTTGTGACTCCCCACGGGCGCCGGGGATGTTACACCAGCCGCGACGCTGAGGCTCGCACGCGTCCGTGCGGGTTCCCAGCCCTGCAGGCCGGCGTAAGTTGGAGAACCACGCATGCTGAATTTGTTCCGGGCCCTGATGCCGCGCGAAGAACGGTTTTTCGACCTGTTCGCCGAGCATGCCCGGACCGTCGCCACGGGCGCCGAGGCGCTGCGGGCGATGATGGCCAGCGGCCAGGACCTGGAGGAGCGGTTCCAGACCATCCGCCGGGTCGAGAGCGAGGCCGACGCCATCGAGAAGGAGATCCAGCTCGCCGTCCACCGCACCTTCATCGTGCCCTTCGACCGTTCGGACATCCAGGAACTCGGCAAGCGGATGGACGACGTGCTCAACCTCATCGAGGAGACCGCGCGTCACCTCGTGGAGGCGGGCTTCACCGACTACACACCGGAAATGCACGCCCAGGCCGATGCCATCGTGCGCTGCACCGCCCGGCTGAGCGCGGGCATCCCCCTGCTCCGCGACATCCCCAAACACGTCGAGCAACTCCACGCGATGACCGCCGAGGTCTCGCGGATCGAGAGCGAAGGCGACCGGCTCCTGCGCGAGGCCAATCACCGGCTGCGCGACGAGAGCGGCGGGCTCGACTCCCCCATCACCCACCGACACGCCCTTCAACGCGAGATCATCGAGCTGCTGGAACGCGTGCTCGATGCGTGCGAGGACGTGGCCGACACCATCGACGGCATCATCGTCGAACAGGTCTGATCCCATGGAAGCCGCTACCCTCGCCCTGCCCATCCTCATCGGGCTGATCGGCGTCGCCCTCCTCTTCGATTTCCTCAACGGGCTGCACGACGCGGCCAACTCCATCGCGACGGTCGTCTCCACCCGCGTGCTGTCGCCGCGGAC
Source organism: Azospirillum baldaniorum (assembly GCF_003119195.2). NCBI lineage: Bacteria > Pseudomonadati > Pseudomonadota > Alphaproteobacteria > Rhodospirillales > Azospirillaceae > Azospirillum > Azospirillum baldaniorum. Next base: position 888,238 of record NZ_CP022254.1, read on the forward strand.
CGCCGTCGCGATGGCCGCCTTCTTCAATTTCATCGCCTTCCTGTTCTTCGGGCTGCATGTGGCGACCACCATCGGCACCGGCATCGTCGGGGCGGGGGTGGTTGACCCGCACGTCATTTTCGGCGCGCTGATGGGCGCCATCGTCTGGAACGTCTTCACCTGGTGGCTGGGCATCCCGTCCAGCTCCTCCCACGCGCTGATCGGCGGCCTCGTCGGGGCCGGCGTGGCGAAGGCCGGGCTGGACGCCGTGGTGGTGTCCGGTCTGGCGAAGACCGCCGCGGCCATCGTCGTCTCGCCGGTGGTCGGCTTCCTGCTGGCCAGCGTGATGATCGTGGCGGTGTCCTGGATCTTCCGGCGCAGCACGCCCTTCGCGGTCGACCGGCTGTTCCGCCACATCCAGATCGGCTCCGCCGCGCTCTACAGCCTGGGACACGGCGGCAACGACGCCCAGAAGACCATGGGCATCATCGCCGTCCTGCTCTATTCCCAGGGCCTGTTGGGGGAAACCTTCCACGTGCCCTTCTGGGTGGTCATCACCTGTCAGGCCGCGATGGGGCTGGGCACGCTGTTCGGCGGCTGGCGCATCGTCAAGACCATGGGGTCCAAGCTGACCGACCTGAAGCCGGTCCAGGGCTCCTGCGCGGAGACCGGCGGGGCCATCACCCTGTTCGTCGCGACGTGGCTCGGCGTGCCGGTCAGCACGACCCACACCATCACCGGGGCCATCATCGGCGTCGGCGCCGCCCGCCGCACCAGCGCGGTGCGCTGGGGGCTGGCGCAGGGCATCGTCATGGCCTGGGTCATCACTCTGCCGGCGACCGCCGTCGTCGGCGCGCTCTTCTACGAGCTGTCGCTGGCGCTGTGGTGACAGACCTAAAGCGAACTTCCGTTCGCTTTAGACACATATCGCCTCATTCGCCGGCGGGCTCCGGTCGCATGTGCGACCGGGACCGCCGTCGCGGTCCAAAGCGGATTGCAATCCGCTTTAGCGGGGCCGGCGGGCCGAAAGGCCCGCCACCGGCTTCCACCCCGGCGACCCAGCGCAGCGACACGGCGCAGAACGCGAAAAGGGCGGCCCGAGGCCGCCCTTTTTCGTACCATCCGCGCTGAAAATGGAGCGGGCGAAGGGATTCGAACCCTCGACCCCAACCTTGGCAAGGTTGTGCTCTACCCCTGAGCTACGCCCGCGCCGCTCCAGCGGAGGAGCGCCCGTATACGCCCCGGCGGCGGCCAAGGCAAGCCTATTTTTTCACGCGACACCAATCCGTGCGTCGAAGGAGCCGCGGCACGGCAGGAATGCAGGCGGGCGGGGCCCGCCGCTTGCGGATTGCGCGATAAAACATACCAACATATGTTACGCTGCCTCGTTCACAACGGAATTACCCAACCGTTGTTTTGAATGTCTGCGCATTCGGGTTTGTTTCCTCTAACATGCCGATGACGCTCCGCAGGGGGGCTTCGATGGCCGGAACGGATATGGATCTGGGCGAATCGCAACCGATGCCCACGGCGGCGCCTCGGAAGGCGTCCTGCCGGCCCATGCCCGCACCCGACGCCACGCGCGCCCCGGAATTGGCGGATAGCGGGGCGACCCGGCGCAACAGCGCGGAACGCAAGGTCGTCACCGTCCTGTTCGCCGACATCGTCGAATCCTCCAGCATGGTGTCGGGCCGCGACCCGGAGGAGGCCGACCAGACCCTTCTCACCATTCTGCAAGTCCTCACCGACTCGGTAGAGCGCTACGGCGGCACGGTGGCCCAGGTGCTGGGCGACGGCATCATGGCGGTGTTCGGCGCGCCCTCCGCGCAGGAGGACCACGCGTTGCGCGCCTGCCTCGCCGCGCAGGACATCGCCCGCTCGGCCATCGATTCGGACGAGTTCAAGATGCGGGTCGGCATCAGCTCCGGCGAGGTGGTGGCCCAGATCATCGAGACGGGCGTCTGGACCGATTACCGCACGGTGGGCGAGACGGTGCATGTCGCCGCCAAGCTGCAGCAGCGGGCGCACCCCAACAGCGTGCTGCTGAGCCGCGAGACGCTGGACCTCGTGCCCAAGGGCCTGAGCGTCCGTCCGGCGGGGACGCTGCGCCTGTCCGCCACGGCGGAGCCGGTGACCGCCTTCGCCCTGGAAGCGGCGCGGGCGATGCGGCGCACGGCGATGGACCTGCTGTCCGCCGAAGGCACCCTGTTCGTGGGGCGCCAACCGGAACTGGCCATGCTGACCGGCGCGCTGCGGCGGGCCGAGCGGGGCCACGGCGCCTGCGCCATCCTGATCGGAGAGGCCGGCATCGGCAAGTCCCGGCTGACCGGCGAGCTGATGCGCAGCCCGGAGGCCGCGGCCTTCACCATCGCCATCTGGCCGCAATTCCCGATCCGCCGCCTGGGCGACCCCGACGACCTGGAGGCGGCGGCCCGCTGCCTCGCCCTGGCGGTCTGCGGAGCGGCGGACGGCCCTGCGATGGATGGCCCCACACCGGATGGCCGCACACGGGATGACCCGACACTGAATGGTCCGGCGGTGGCCCGCCTGACCGCCGCCGCGGCGCGCAACGGCGGCGAACTGGCCGGCGAAGCGATGCGGGAACTGCTCGGCCAGCCCTCCGTCCATCCGCTGTGGCAGGGGCTCGACCCGGCCCAGAAGGCCGATTTCAGCATCGAAGGGCTGGTCGCGGCGATCCGCGAGCTGTCGGTGGAGCGCCCGCTGCTGATCCTCGTCGAGGACGCGCACTGGACGCGCGGGCTGACCAACCGCCTGCTGGACGCCCTTGCCGAAGGGGTGGAGGACGCCCGCGTCTTCGTCCTGGCCACCTCGCGCCCGGATTCGCCGGGCGGCTGGACTGCGCCGGACTCCGTCCATGCCCTCGCGCTCGAACCGCTGGAGCCCTTGCAGGCCGACGAGTTCCTCGACCACTGGCTGGGCCACAGCCCCTCGCTGGCCGACCTGAAGGCGCGCGTCGCGGCGCAAAGCCAGGGCGTGCCGCTCTATCTGGAGGAGTCGCTGCGCACGTTGGAGACGACCGGGGCCATCGTCGGCAGTCCGGGCCGCTACAGCCTGGGCAAGGCCGACGCCCGGATGTCTCTGCCGGCCACGGTGCACGGCCTGCTCGCTTCGCGGATCGACGCGCTGGAGCCCGGACCGCGGCGGGTGCTGATGCATGCGGCGGTGATCGGCACGTCGGTCGATCTGGGCCTGCTGCGCGCGGTGTCTCCGATCCCCGCCACCGAACTGCCGTCGGCTCTGGCCCGGCTGGAGCAGAGTGGTTTCTTCGCACGCTCCCGCCTGCTGCCCAACCTGGAACTGACCTTCCGCCACGCGCTGGTCCAGGAGGTCGCCTACGCCACCCTGACCAAGCGGGAGCGCCAACCGCTGCACGGGCGCGTTCTGCACGCCCTGCGGCGGCGGTCCGACCGCAACCTGCCGAACCGGGCGGAGCTGATCGCCCATCACGCCTTCTACGCCGAGGATTGGCCACTCGCCTGCGCCTACGGCCGCCGGGCCGGCCGCCGGGCGGAGATGCGCTGCAAGCATTTCGACGCCGGACGCTTCTACGAGCAGGCTCTGAAGGCCCTGGACCATCTGCCGGACACCCGCCGCAACACCCAGCGGCGGATCGACCTGTGGATCGGCATTCCCCTCGTCCTGCTGCCCCAGGGGCGCCAGTTGGCCGGCGACCCTCTGGAGGAGGCACGGGACATGGCGCTGGGCATCGGCGACCGCATCCGCTACGCCCGCGCGACGTCGCTCAAGGCGTCCTTCCAGTGGGTCTACGGCGTGCTGGACGGAGCCATCGCGCTCAGCCGCAGCGCCCTCGACCATCTGGGCAACCAGGGGACGATGGAGCTGCGCATCCAGGGGCTGATGCGGCTGGGCGGCATGCTGGTGGACAAGGGGCATTTTCCGGAAGCGCAGGAGAAGCTGGAGCAGGCGCGCAGCCTGGCGCTGGCCAATGCCCCGCGAGGGCGTCGTCCCCGCGGCCACGGCACGGCGGCTGGAGGCCATCGCCAAGGCCCTGCCCTATCGCGAGCGCGGCTTTGGCCGGGTGTTCCGCCTCGCCGCCGCCGAGGGGCTGCCGGAGGAGGAACTCGCCGATCTCCGCAACTGGCTGCCCACCGGACGGTGCGACCAGAAGCGGGAGGATGCGCTGGACCTTCTCCAGACCATGCGCCGCTGGGCCGCGGGCGGCGGGCGTGCGCCGGAGGCGCGTTTCCATTTCGAGCACACCGCCCTGTGGGACCGCGCCCTGCGGGACGGCGGGCGGTGCCAGACGGGGAATCCGCTGGACTGATCGCCCGCCGGGTGCCATCAACGGTTCGACGGCACTCAACCGGGACCGCGAACGCCATGGCCTTACTGAAGGACGTCGCCGGCATCCTGAGGCGCAACCGAATGTTGGGCGTTCTCGACGACGCCCGGATGCAGGAGCTGGTCGCGCTGGGCCGGGTGTCGCGGTTCAGCGAAAACCAGACCGTGTTCAGCAAGGGCGATCCCGGGGATTGCCTGTACGCCATCATGAAGGGGCAGATCGCCGTCTCGACCTCATCCGAGGACGGCAAGACGATGCTGCTCAACATCCTGAACCCCGGTGACGTGCTGGGGGAAATCGCGTTGATCGACGGCAAGGACCGCACCGCCGGGGCCACCGCGCTCCGCCCGGCGGAACTGTTCCGCATCGACCGCCCTGAATTCATCTCCTTCCTGGAACGGCATCCTTCCTTGTGCATCCGGATGATGGGCGTGCTGTGCGAACGGCTGCGCTGGGTATCGGAGAACATCGAGGATGCGGTTTTTCACGACGTGCCGCGCCGGCTGGCCCGACGTATCCTGTTGCTCGGCGACACCTATGGGCAGAAGACCCCTGCGGGCTTGCGGATCAACCAACCCGTGTCACAAGAAGCCCTGGCGGCAATGTTGGGTGTTACCCGCGAGATGGTGAACAAAAGCCTGCGTGCACTGCGCAACTCAGGCGCTATTACCTATAACAAAGGTTTTATCGTCGTCACCAATCTGTACATGCTGAAGGATATGGCGGGAGAGTCGGGTGACGTGCCGTAAGGCCACTCTGCACGTCTGGGGAGTTTTATCGTCGCAAATTTTTTCAATCGCGCTATATTGGCTGCGTGACTTAAAACACGGCTGACATTCAAGGAATACAGGGCTATGTCGGGTCAGGATTCACGGGCGTCCAACGCACCATCGCCGCTGAGCGCCATCCCGCTGGTGGCGCGCACCGTCAAGCTGTTCGGACATCCGACGCAGCTTCGCCTGGAGCCCTCCTACTGGGAAGCGTTGGACGACATCTGCCACCGGGAAGACCTGACCGTGGATGAGTTGTGCAGCGATCTCAAGGACCGCCTTGATTCTCAGTCCCGACGGTCGCGCGGGGTTGCCGTGTCGCTGGCCAACGCGGTCCGTGTGTTCATCGTCGGCTACTACCGCAAGGCGGCGACCGAGAAAGGTCACGACCGCGCCGGCCATGGCCGCGGCGACCCCTTTGTCAGCACCCCCTTCGACCTGCCTCCCGCCCAGCCGGCCAAGGAAGGCTGATTTCCTGGCGGCATCCCACCGAACCGCGCGTGTGCCGACAACGGGACGGTTTCAACCACTCGCCTGTGAGGAATCGCCGCGTCGGATTGAACGACGCAACGTCCGGCTTGCACCGCGACGGGATTTGGTGTGTTGATCGGTCCAGCGGCATAGCCATGGTCGGCTGACCGGGCCATCCGTGGGCCGCCCCTCCCGTCCACCGCGGAGCCGACCGTTCATGAGCGGGACCCAGCCGTCCGCCATCAGATCGACGTTCACCCGCTGGCTCCGGGACCGTTCCTTCCTGTCCGGCCTGACCGCCCTGCTGATCCTGATGGCGGTTCTGGGCACGGTGATGCGCCACAACTACCTGCTGTTCCATCTCTGCGCAGAGTTGTTCGCCGTCGCCGTCGCCATGACGATCTTCACGATCGCCTGGAACACGCGGGACACGAACCAATCGCCCTTCCTCGCCTTCGTCGGCCTGTCCATGCCGGGCATCGCGCTGCTGGACCTGCTGCACGCCATCGCCTTTCCCGGTATGAACGTCATCGGCGAGGCCGGCGCCAACCAATCCACCCAGCTCTGGATCGCCGCCCGCGGCCTTCAGGCCGCGGTCTTCCTGGCTGCGCCGCTGCTGACCGAGAAGCGGCTGCGCACGGGCGACGTGCTGCTGATCCAGGCCGCGGTCGTGGCCTGCACCCTGCTGTCGATCTTCACCTTCGACATCATGCCGGACAGCTTCGTTCCGGACGTCGGGTTGACCCCCTTCAAGGTGGGCGCCGAATACGCGTTCAGCGCCGCGGCGGTCGTCGCCTGCCTGCTGCTGTGCCGCAAGCGTCGGCAGTTCGAGCCCAGGGTGTTCGGCCTGACCTTCGCCGGCATCGCCCTGCTGGCCCCGCAGGAGCTGATCTTCACGCTCTACACCGATCCCCACGGGGCGATGAACGCGCTGGGGCATTTCATCAAGATCCTGTCCTTCTACCTGCTGTACCGGGCGATCATCGTCACCGCCCTGCAGAATCCCTACGATCTCGCCTTCTACCGGATGCGCCGCAGCGAGGAGGCCCTGCGCGATCATCTGAGCGGGCTCGAATCGCTGATCGCCACCCGCACCGCCGAGCTGCGCGAGAGCGAGGCGCGCTGGCGGGCGCTTCTGGAATGCTCCAACGACTGGTTCTGGGAGACCGACGAGCGCGGGCGCTTCACCGCCCTGTCGCCGCGCGCCCAGGAATCCACCGGGCGCGGCGGGGCAGAGCTTCTGGGCTTCACCCACGCCGACCTTCTGGACCGCAACCGTCCCGAGGAGGATTTCCCCGCCCTGACGGAAGCCCTGCACCGGCGGGAACCCTTCCGCCGCCTGTCCTTCCCGCTGGCCTCGCCGGGGGGGAGCGCGCGCTGGGTGATGGTCAGCGGCACGCCGCGCTATGACGGCAACGGCGCCTTCCTCGGCTACCGCGGCACCACCAGCGACATCAGCGCGCGGCGCCAGTCGGCGGAAGCGGCGCGGCAGAAGCAGACCATGGCGGCGCTCGGCAGCCTCGTCGGCGGCCTCGCCCACGAGATCAACAACCTGCTGCAACCGGTCATCAGCCTGTCCGATCTGGCGCGCGGCCGCGCCGGAGAGGATCGCAAGCTCCACACCTATCTGAACGCCATCCACGACAGCGGGGTGAAAGCCCGCACGATCATGCGCGACGTCCTTCAGTTCGCCCGTGTCGAGGTGGCCGAGTCGCCGCCGGGCAACCTGGAGGAGGCCGTGCATTCCGCCCTGGAACTCGCCGCCCCCTCGATGCCGGCGTCCATCGAGACGCGCGCGCGGCTGGAGCCCGGCCTGAACGCGGTGACCATCACCGCGACCGAACTGACCCAGGTCCTTCTCAACCTGATCCAGAACGCCCGCGATGCCATGCCGCAGGGCGGCACCCTGACCATCGGCGCCCGTTCCCTGAGCCTGAGGGAACGGGACGCATCCCGCCGCCAGCTCGGCGAGGGCGACTATGTGCGGCTGACCGTCGCCGACACCGGCACGGGTATGGACGAGGCGACGCGCCAGCGCGTGTTCGACCCCTTCTTCACCACCAAGCCGGTCGGCACCGGGACTGGGCTTGGGCTTTCGGTGGTATATGGTATCGTACGGAACGGGGGAGGCGACATCCTGGTGGAGAGCGCCCCCGGACGCGGAACGTCCTTCATCATCGACCTGCCCACCGCCCCGACCGGTGGACCGGGCCAAACGACACATGGGATGCTGGTTCATGGCGAAGGTGCTGGTCGTTGAGGATTCGGCCGCCGTGCGGCTGGCGGTCACCGAAGTGATCGAACAGGCCGGCCACGAGGTCGTCGAGGCGGAAAACGGACGCGTCGCCATCGGCCTGCTGGACGGCGGCGCGGTCTTCGACCTGATCGTCACCGATGTCTTGATGCCCGAGGCCGACGGGGTGGAGGTCATCAAGGCCGCGCGCACCCGCAACCCCGGCGGCAAGGTGCTCGCCATGTCCGGAGGGGCGCCGAACCTGCCCGCCGGTTACGCCCTGAAGATGGCCGAGATGTTCGCGGCGGACGCCGTGCTCTACAAGCCCTTCCTGAACGAAGAGCTGCGCAAGGCCGTGGCCCGCCTGCTGTCCATGGCGGGCGAGTCGGAAACCGGCTGAAAGGGAGCCGACTGAAAGGGAGCCGACGGACAGCCGGGCCGTGCCTCCGCTGTTGCTCCGGACACACGGCGGCATCCCTTCCGCTTCCCGGCAGCCATCGGTCCCCTTGACCGAAGTTATCCACAAAAAAGTGCATAAGATGGTGGATAAGGCTGTTGAACCTTCGGTTCCGCCTGCCCGCCGCGGGGGTGGCGGAAAAGGCCTCTGAAACGGCGCCGATTCGGGATGTGCCACCCCGAACGGCCAGGAACGGCGCACCCCTTGCGCCCTTCGCTACCCCTAAGATGGGCTGGTCCACCCCGCCCCGCCTCGCCACTATGACACCATGCATTGCGAAGGTGGAAAGGACGGCGCATGGCCCATTTTCTCGTGACCGGCGGCTGCGGATTCATCGGATCGCATCTGGCCGACCGGCTGATCGGCGACGGGCACCGGGTCACCATCCTGGACGACATGAGCACCGGCCGGCTGGAGAACAAACCGCTTCTGGCGAAGCTGGTGGTCGGCGACGTCGCCGACCCCGACGCGGTCCATCAGGCGATGCAGGGGGTGGACGGCGTGTTCCATCTGGCCGCGGTCGCCTCCGTTCAGCGCTCACGAGAGTTGTGGGCGGAAACCCACCGCACCAACCTGTCGGGCACCGTCACCGTCTTCGAGGCGGCGCGCAGCGCCCGCAACGGCAACCCGGTGCCGGTGGTCTACGCCTCCTCCGCCGCGGTCTATGGCGACAACACGGCCACCCCGCTGCGCGAGGACGCCGCGACGCGCCCGCTGTCCGCCTACGGCGTGGACAAGCTGGGCTGCGAGCTGCACGCCAACGTCGCCTGGGCCATCCATGGGGTGCCGACGACGGGCTTCCGCTTTTTCAACGTCTACGGGCCGCGGCAGGACCCGTCCTCCCCCTATTCCGGGGTGATCTCGATCTTCGCCCGCCGGGTGGCGCAGGGCGAGGACGTGACGATCTTCGGCGACGGCGAGCAGGTCCGCGACTTCGTGTTCGTCGGCGACGTCGTGCGCTTCCTCGTCAAGGCGATGGAGCGCCAGTCCCAGGGGGCGGAGGTCTTCAACCTGTGCACCGGCCGCCCGACCTCGCTGCTGATGCTGCTTGAGGTGTTGCAGGAGCTGTGCGCCAGCCGGGTGCGCCGTCTTCACCAGCCGGCGCGGGCGGGCGACATCCGCGTGTCCATCGGCGACCCGGCCCGGCTGCGCGCCACCTTCGGCGAAGGCTGCCGGTTCGGCCTGCTGCAGGGGCTGAGCGCGACCCTGACCGGGGAAATGCCGCGGTAAACCCGCGGGCGTCCCTCCCCTACACGTCGCGGCTTTCCAGCCTGGGCAGCCCGACGACCTTCAGGCGGCTTTCGCTGAGTTCCCCCACCTGATCGAGGATCGGCAGGGCGACCGCGGCGACATGGGCGTTGATCCGCTTCAGGTCGCGCAGGATGTCGAGCACCAGGGCGCTGGTCTCGATGCTGGCGGCGTCACCGCGGCGCACGCGGTCGAGGTGGCGGGCGGTGGCGGTGCGCTCCAGCGCCCGCACCGCGTCCTTGCCGGCAATGAGCTGCCGGGCCAGCCGCCGGTCCTCGCCGATCAGGATGCCGAGCGCCGTGCGCAGGTTCTCCACCGTGCGGCGGTGCAGCTCCTCGACCTCCCGGAAATCCTCCGGCGCGAAATGCAGATGGTGGCGGATGCGCTTGGCGGCGAGTTCCATCAGGCTCTTGTCGATGATGTCGCCGATGTGCTCCAGGTTGATGGCGAAGGCCATCAGGTCGTCGACGCGCCGTGTCTCCTCGGCATCGAGATGATGGCGGCCGAGCTTGGCGAGGTAGAGCTTGAGGGCGGTGTGCAGCCGGTCCACCCGGTCGTCGGCGCGGCTGACCTCGGCGATCGGGCGCTCGTCGTTCTGGCGCAGGGCGGTCAGGCTGCGGCACAGCATGTCCTCCACCAGATCGCCCAGCCGCAGGGTCTCGCGCACCGCACCCGCGATGGCGACGGATGGTGTCTCCAGCGCCGACTCGTCGAGATGCCGGGGCGTCGCCGCGTCCTCGCCCGCGTCCTCCGGTTGGGGCAGTAGCCCTTCGGTCAGCCGGGCGAGCGGCGTCACCAGAGGCAGAAAGAGCAACGCCAGCGCCACGTTGAAGGCGACGTGCGCGCTGACCACCGCCGTCAGCGGGGCCATGCCGGCCAGGAACGAGGCGGCCATCGGCACCAGCGGCAGGGCCAGCAGCGACCCGGTCACCCGGACCAGCAGATTGCCCAGCGGCACCCGCCGCGCCATCGCTCCGTCCGCCGACGTCGCCAACACCGCCGGCACCGCACCGCCCAGATTGGCGCCCAGGACCAGCGCCACCGCCGTCTCGGTCCCGATCACCCCCGCCCCGGCCAGCGACCCCGCCAGCATCACCGTGGCGAGGCTGGAATGCACCGCCGCGGTCAGGGCCGCCGCGACGATCAGGGCGAACAGCGGCTCGCCGCCCAGCGCCTCCAGCATCGCCTGGACCAGCGCCGACTCCCGGACCGGCAGGGTGGCCGCACCCAGCAGCTTCAGGGCGAGCAGCATCAGCCCGATGCCGACCAGGATGCGGGCCAGCGCCCGCCGGCCGCGATGCTCGCCGCCCAGCGCGTGCAGCGCCCCGCCGAGCAGCAGCAGGCTGGGCGACAGCCAGTGCAGGTCGACGGCGAGCAGCCGGGCGACGAGGCTGGTCCCGACGTCGGCGCCCAGCATCACCGCCAGCGCCATGGGGGTGGTCATGAAGCCCTGCCCGGCCATCGAGGCGGTCATCAGGGCGGTGGCCGTGCTGCTCTGCACCGCGATGGTGGCGGCGACGCCGGCCAGGAAGGCGGCCAGCCGGTTGCGCGTGCCGTAGCCGACCCAGCGGCGGACCGCCGCCCCGCCCCACCGGAAGACACCCGTCCGCACCAGCCGCAGCGCCCACAGCAGCAGCGCCACGGCGCCGAGGATGTCGATCAGGACCAGGGTGGGCGAGATGGCGGCGGTCGTGATGGCGGGCCTCCCGGCGTGTGGGCCTCAACAGCAGGACGATGGAGCGGGACGAGTCATGAAAACGTAACAATCGTAGGGCGCAACCTGATCCCCCGCGAAAGGCGTATCCCTTTTTGCCAGGACGCGGCCCTTACCCCCGCGTCACCAACCGGATGCCCAAGGCCACCGGCAGGATGCCGAGCAGGTCCCAGGGCTGCACCGTCTCGCCCAGCAGCGCCCAGCCGAACAGCATGCCCAGAGGCGGCATCAGGAAGTGATAGGCGCTGGCCTCCGTGGCGCTCGTCCGCTGCAGCAGGCGGAACCACAGCAGGTAACCGCCGATCGACACCACCAGCGCCTGATAGACCAGCGACCCGGCGAAACCGGCGGTCAGCCGGATCGACCCGGCGTCCTCCAGCAGCAACCCAAGGGGCAGCAGCGCCAGCCCCGCCGCCAGCACCTGCACCCCGGTGCCGGCGAGCAGCCCCGCCCGCGGCGCCAGCCGTTTGAACAGCAACGTCCCCACCGACAGCGCCACCAGCGCGCCGATCGCCAGGACGATGCCCAGCGGCGCGTCCGTCCCGCTGCCCAGCCGCCCGCGGACCACCAGCGCCACCCCGGCCACCCCCAGCGCCAGCCCCACCGCCTTGCGCCGGTTCATCGCCTCGCCCAGCAGCAGGGCGGCCAGCGCCGCGGTCAGCACCGGGTTGGCGCTGACGATCAGCGCCGTCAGGCCGGAGGACACGTAGGTCATGCCGCTGTAGCTCAGCCCCAGATAGAGCGCGTGGTTGAGCAAACCGAGCAGCGCCAGCAGGGCGAGGGTCCGCCCGGCCATCCCCCGATACTCGCCACGCCACGCCGCGACGGCGGCGAGCAGCGCCCCGGCCATCAGAAAGCGGAAGGCCAGCAGCAGCAGCGGCGGGCAGTCGGCCAAGCCGATCTTCCCCGCGGCGAAGGCCGAACTCCAGGCGAGGCAGAAGGGCACGACCAGGGCGAGCGGCGCCGCCCGGGGGTCGGTCAGGGGTAAGGAATGTGTGGCGGCGTGCGTCATGGCCGGTCCTCTCCCATGCGGAAGGCTGTGCGTTGGAGAGAGGATGGCGCGGGACCTTTCCATTTGGAAATTGGATGGTATCATCCATTGCATTCGAAATTTGAATGGTCGGTCCGATGCGCGAGATGGATCTGGGACTGCTGCGCACCTTCGTCTCGGTGGTGGATGCCGGCGGCTTCACGCGGGCCGGGGAGCGGGTTCACAAAACGCAATCGACGGTCAGCCAACAGATCCGCCGGCTGGAGGAGCAGGTCGGCCTGCCTCTTCTCGACCGCAACAGCCGCACCGTCGCGCTGACCGACGACGGCGAGCGGCTGCTCGGCTACGCCCGCCGGCTGCTGGCTCTGAACGACGAGGCGAACGCCGTGCTGTCCGGGCGCCCGGCGGCGGAGGTGGTGCGGCTCGGCGTGCCGGAGGATTACGCGGTGGAGCGGCTGCCCCGCCTGCTCGCCGACTTCGCGCGGGCGAACCGGCGGCTGCGGCTGGACGTCCGCTGCGACCTGTCGGTGCGGCTGCGCGCCGATGTGGAGTGCGGGGACCTCGACATCGTCCTGGTCAAGCAGGAACCCAGCCGCCCCGGCGCGCTGCGCGCGTGGCGGGAGCCGCTCTGCTGGGTCGGCCCGGCGGCGGAGGACCTGCACCGCGAGGACCCGCTGCCGCTGGTGCTCTTCCCGCAGGGCTGCGTCTACCGCAACCGCGCGGTGCATGAGCTGGAGCGCGCCGGGCGGCGCTGGCGGGTCGCCTATTCCAGCCCCAACCACGCCGGGGTGCGCGCCGCGGTGTCCGGCGGACTGGGCGTCAGCGTGCTTCCCCACAGCGCCCTGCCGCCCGGCGGCCGCTTCCTCGGCGTGGCGGACGGTCTGCCGGCCCTGCCGGAGACGGAACTGGCGCTGCTGACCGGAAGCACGGCGCGGGGTGCCGGGGTGGAAATGGTCACCGGCCTGCTGATGGAGAGCCTTCCGGAGCCGGTGTGGGCGTGACGGGGCTGCCCGGCCCGACCACTCCTCTCGCACCGTTGCGCCACATCCCCAAAGCGCCATAGAACAGCCCAGGAACCATATCCAGGTATGGCGAAGAACAGGGTTGAGGGACCAGGGGCATGGCGCGACGGAGGAGCGGAGCACCGCGGGGCGGCCGGAGAGGCCGTCCGCTGACGCTGGGCGGGCTGGTCGCCGTTCTGCTGGTGCTGGCCGCGGTCTATGCGACGGAGCGGTTCCACCTCGTCCCGCCCGGCACCTTGGATTCCATCCTGGGGGAGGAGAAGACCCAGCGCCAACGGCCCATCCCCCGCCCCGTCCCCGACGCCAGCATCGACTACGCCGCGGTCGCCGCCCAGCTCGACCGCATCCGGGTGGAGGAGGAGCGCCGCCGCGGCTATGTGCGGGATGAGTGGCCGCACTGGCTGACCATCGACTCCAAATGCCTGAACACGCGGGAGCAGGTGCTGATCCGCGATTCCGCGAAGCCGGCCAAGCTGTCGGCCAACGGTTGTTCGGTGCTGTCCGGCGTGTGGAACGACCCCTACACCGGCGAAACCTTCACCGAGCCGAAGCAGGTCGACATCGACCACCGCGTGCCGCTGGAGGAGACCTACGCCAGCGGTGGCTACGACTGGCCGCGGGAGAAGCGCGCGGCCTACGCCAACGACCTGAGCGACCCGCTGACCCTCGTCACCGTCTCGGCGGCGGCCAACCGCGCCAAGGGCTCGAAGGGACCGGAGGACTGGCTGCCGCCGCGCGAGGAGTACATCTGCGCCTATGTGGCGGGCTGGATCGCCGTGAAGGCGCGCTGGGAGCTGACCATGGACGAGCGGGAGCGCGTCACCGTCGGCAACATCCTGTCCGACTGCCGACGCACCGCCGTGGGGAACCGGCCGGCCCGCTGACCGGCCTTTCCAACAATTCCATGCGCCGGTATGCGCGGCGTCCCCTGATGTCGCTTTTGAAACCTAGCCAAAGTTGATAGAACATTCGTAAGCGGTCTTCCTGACGGAACGGCGGCGGGGTGTTGAAGGGAGCGGCCGGGCGTCATGGCGAGGGAACGCGGTCTGCGGACGACGGTGGCTCTGACCGGTGCCGTTCTGGTCCTTGGCGTCTCCGTCGTGCTGGCGGCACTGACCGGCCTGCGCTCCCGCGAGCGGATCGAGAGCGAGATCGGGCACTCGCTCGCGGAGGCCGCCCACAACATGGCCGACCGGCTGGACCGCTCCATGTGGTCGCGCGCCAGCGAGATCGGCATGCTGGCCAAGCTCGGCATCACCCCCGCCATCGACGATCCGGTCCGGCTGCGCTGGCTGCTGGAGCAGTTCCAGGAGTTCTTCCCGACCGTCTCCTGGATGGGCGTGACCGACACCAAGGGCAAGGTACTCGCCGCCACCGGCGGCCTGCTGGACGGCGTGGACATTTCCAAGCGCCCGGTCTTCCAGAACGGACAGAAATCGCAGTTCGTCGGCGACGTGCACGACGCGGTGATGCTGGCCTTCCTGCTGCCGAACCCGACCGGCGAGGCCATGAAGTTCGTGGACATCTCCACCCCCGTGCACAACGAGCGGGGCGAGGTCGTCGGCGTGCTGGCCACGCATCTGAGCTGGGAATGGACGCGCGAGATCCGCCGTTCCCTGATGGACACCATGCGGGGCCGTGCGGAGCTGGAGCTGATCGTGGTCGCGGCCGACCGCACGGTGCTGCTCGGCCCCCGCGAGCTGCTCGGCACTCCCCTCGACATCGAGGCGGTGCGCAGCGCGCAGAAGAACGAGAGCGGCTGGATCGTCGAACGCTGGCCGGACGGGGAGCGCTACCTGACCGGCTACGCCTACGGCAACGGCTATCTGAGCTATCCGGGTCTGGGCTGGAGCGTGGTGGCCCGCCAGCCTCTGGCCGTCGCCTACGCCCCGGCCACCGCCCAGATGGTCGAGACGGTGCTGGCCGGCGGCGCCATGGTGCTGCTGTTCAGCGTGCTCGGCTGGATGGCCGCCGGGCGGGTCACCCGGCCGCTGCGCCGCATCGCCCAGGCGGCGGAGCGTATCCGCAGCGGCGAACGCGGGGCGGAAATGCCGGTGCTGGCCGGCAGCGCCGAGATCACCTCGCTGTCGGCGACTCTGCGCGATCTGGTGGACGGGCTGACCCACCGCGACGCCGCCCTGGTCCGGCTGGAGGACATCGCCTATCAGGACCGGCTCACCGGCCTGCCGAACCGCCGCTATTTCGAGCAGTATGTGGAGGCCACGACCGCCGGCAACGGCTCCGCCGCCTTCCTCTACATCGATCTGGACGGCTTCAAGCCGGTGAACGACCGGCTGGGCCACGATGCGGGCGACCTCGTGCTGCGTCAGGTGGGGGAGCGGCTGGCCGCATGCTTCCGCGGCGACGACGTGGTGGCCCGGTTGGGCGGCGACGAGTTCGCCGCCGTGCTGCCGCAGCGCGCCGGCGCCGAACCGCCGGACCTCGACGGGCTGGCCCGCCGCATCATCGACGCGGTGAACGAACCCGTCAGCATCCAGGGCGAAGCGGTACGGGTCGGCTGCTCCCTGGGCATCGCGCTGTGGCCCGAGGATTCGCCCGACGTGGCGCAAGCCCTGCGCCGCGCCGATCAGGCGCTCTATCAGGCCAAGCGCGCAGGCCGCAACCGCGGCGTCCGCTGGTCGGCCGACCTGCCGCCCGCCCCCGCCGAGAGCCAGGGCATAGCCGGCGAGGCGGCGAAGAACCCGGCGTCCTAGGCCCCGCGGCCAAGCCTCCGCCAAGCGGGGAACCGCGTCCGGCGGGCATCCGGCCAGCGGTGGGTAAGGCCGTTGCACGCTGGAGCCTTGGCCCTTTTCTGCCGTTTCATGTCCATCGGAGCACGACTCGGACGGCCATGGCGGGAGATTGGAAGATGAGCCTCGACACCAAGGGACAGCGGGCCCGCATGCTGCGTCTGCTCGCCGTCGTCGAGCATTACGAGCGCAACAGCGCGGCCGGCGCGCAGCTGATGCGGGGCACGCGCTACGAACTGGCCGTGCAGGCCACCGACGTGAACGGCGACCGCTGCCTGTTTCCCGCCTGCAACTGCGCCCAGGCCGACTGCTCGCGCCAGCCGCCCGCCGGCCCGCAGCTCAGCTGGTGCGGCCCCCGCGGCGGCTGGAAAATGCGGTAACCATCCGCAAGCGATGATCAGTAGTGGGGCGGGGGCGGCTCGTCCTGCGGCGCGCGGGGCACGCCGGACTCAAGCTCCGCGATCCGGTCGCGCAGGCGGCGCATCTGCGCCGTCATGAGATCAATGGTCCGCCCCTGCTCGAACAGGACAGCGGACATCTCCTCGGCCATGCGCTCGTGATGGGCAAGGCGGGATTCCAGCTCGGTCAGGCGGCGTTCGGCGTTGGCGTCCATGGATGGCCCTGCGGTGTCGCGGAAGGGACAGAGCTTTAGAACCGCTCCGCCGGGCAAGGCAAGATCAATGAGCCGTCGATGCGGCCGGTATCGATGCAGCCGCCATCAATGCAGCCGGCCTTGGGCGATCACCCAGCGCTCGACGATCTGAAGCGCCTGCGGCACGTCCAGTTCCGGATGATGCCAGCGCAGAACCACCGTTGCCGCCTCCAGCGCATGGCGGTCGGGGCGCCCGCAATCGACCAGTTCGCGGTAGGCGCGCTCCACCACCGGGCGGCAGCCGCACACCGCCGCCTCGCAGGCGGCGAATCGCTCCGCCGGATCGTGCTCCGGCCCGCTTCTCCGCTCCGCCGCCATCAGGCCGTCTCCGGGCCTTTGCGCTGGATGCGGCGCCCGAAGATCTCCAACCGCTGCCCGATCATGTCGAAGCCGAGATGCCGGGCGATGCGGGTGACGGCGGCCTCCAGCTCGGGATCCTGGAACTCCACCACCTCGCCGGTCTCGATGTCGATCAGGTGGTGGTGGTGGTCGCCGCGCGCCTCCTCGTAGCGGGCCCGCCCGTCGCCGAAATCGTGGCGCTGGATGATCCCGATCTCCTCGAACAGCCGCATGGACCGGTAGACGGTCGCAAGGCTGATCCCGGCGTCGATCGCCGCCGCGCGGCGGTAGACCTCCTCCACATCGGGATGATCGGCGGCTTCCGACAGGACGCGGGCGATGATCCGGCGCTGGCCGGTCATCTTCAACCCCCGCTCGGCGCAGGCGCGTTCCAGCCGCGACGGCAGGGCTTCTTCGGGCGTGGTCACGGGGCCGGTCCTTTCCGATGCCTAACCCATGGACTCCAAGAGATGGAGAGGAAAGTCCGCAAGGACAACGGTCTTCGGCAAGAGCGGCCGTAAGACCTGTCTTTAGACCTGGACCAATGGCCAGCACCCTGGCCCATGGCATCGGGCGGAAAGTCATCCGGGGGCAGACGGACACATCCATTGCGCCGCCGCATCACCGCCCGATACCCCGGATGACCCGGACGGGTTCCCCCACCGGGACGCCGCAACCCACCTTCCGCCACCGCGTTTTTTGTCACAGTCGTCCGTACATGATGCAGATGCGGAAGCACAGGATAGATCGGATGAGATCAAAGTTTTCGAGACGTCGATCCAATCCCATCTTTTTTACGTAGACATTCGAAGCCGGCCCTTCATCAACATCCCCCAGGGAAGACCGAGCCCATGGACATGAGGACTCTTGTTGAGGACGACGGCGACACCATCGACATCACGTTGCAGCCTGTAGAAAATCCCAGCAAACTTGAAGAGCTTTGGACCGATCTGGAGCGGCGCGCCGACGGGTCCTTCTTCCTCGGCTGGCAGTGGATCGGCAACTGGCTGGCCTCCCTGCCCAGCGGCACACGCCCCCATGCCCTGGTGGCGCGGCGCGGCGGACAGGTCGTCGGGCTGGCGCTCCTCTGCCCGCGCACACAGTGGCGCTTCGGTCTGCTGCGCACGCGCTGCTGGCTGCTGCACGAGACGGGGGAGCGGACCTTCGACCGGCTGTTCGTGGAGTACAACGGCATCCTTGCGGACCGGAACTGCGCGGACGCGGTGCTGGCCGCCTGCTTCGACTGGCTGGGGCAGCGCCTGACCAATTGGGACGAGCTGGTGCTGGGTGGGCTGGAGCCCGAGGCGGAAGCGGCGGTGCGGCTCGCCGCGGCGCGGCAGGGCCACGCGCTGCAGGTCCGGGTGGCCGACAGCTGCCAGTGGGTCGATCTGGAGGGCGTGCGCCGGCAGGGTACCGGCTATCTCGCCAGCCTTGGCAAGAACACCCGCGCCGCGGTGCGCCGGGCCATGCGGCTCTACACGGAGCGCGGCCCGCTGACCTACCGCGTCGCCGCGACGGCGGCGGAGGCGCTGGAGGATTTCCACGCCATGGAGATTCTGCATCAGGCGAGCTGGAACGCCCGCGGCCAGTCCGGCGCCTTCTCCAACCCGGCCTTCCGCCCCTTCCACGAGCGGCTGATCGCCGACGGCGTGCCAGCGGGGACGGTGCGGCTGTGCCGGGTCAGCGCCGGCGACACGGTCATCGGCTATCTCTACAACTTCGTCCATCGCGGGCGGGTGATGAACTACCAGGGCGGCTTCGCCTACGAGGCCGACAACCGGCTGAAGCCCGGTCTGGTCGCCCATGTCCTGGCCATTGAGGACACGCTGGCCCGCGGCGAGGACTGCTACGACTTCATGTCCACCCCGGCGGGGCACAAGCCGCTGCTCTCCAACACCGAACAGCCGATGAACTGGATCGCGCTCGGCCCCGACCGGCTGAGCCGCCAGATTGACACCCGCCTGCGCCGCGTCAAGGCTGGGCTGACCGACCGGATGAGACGGCTGATCCGCAGCCCGCTTCCCCTGATGAACCGCTGACGCCGCCGGAACCGAAGCCGCAACTGCAGGGCCGCCGACCGGGCGGTTGGAGGATGCCGAGAATGAAGAACACCCCCGCCGCCGCTGAAACCGCCGCCGCCAACGCCGCCTTGGCCTGCGTGATGGGCGACATGGACATGGTGCGCCCGCTGGGGCTGGCCGGGCTGCGCTGCGCCGTGGTCACCCATCCCGGCGCCCCCGCCCTGCATTCCCGCTTCACCAGGGACGCCATCCTGTGGGACGACCCGGCGCGCAACCCGGACGGGCTGGTCGAGGTGATGATGGCCTTCGCCAAGGGCCAGCCGGAAAAGCCGATCCTCTATTATCAGGACGACACCCAGCTCCTGCTCGTCTCGCGCAACCGCGACCGGTTGGCCGAGGGGTTCCGCTTCGCCATCGCCGACGCCGAGCTGGTCGAGGATCTGGTGGACAAGGGCCGCTTCCAGGCGCTGGCCGAGCGGCTGAACCTGCCCGTCCCGGCGACCCGCCGCCTTTATCCGACCCGCGAGGCCGCCCCCGACGTGGTGGACCTGCGCTTTCCCCTGATCGTCAAGCCGCTGACCCGCCGCCGGGTGTGGGACGAGGCGGACGGCTTCGCCAAGGCCATCCAGGTCGATTCCGCCGAGGAGCTGCGCGCCGTGTGGCCGCGGCTGGCGGCGGTCGGGCTGGACCTGCTGGTCCAGGAGATGATCCCCGGCCCGGAGACCCGGATCGAGAGCTACCACGTCTATGTCGACGAGCGCGGCGGCGTGGCCGGCGAGTTCACGGGGGCCAAGATCCGCACCTACCCGCTCGCCTACGGGCACAGCACGGCCCTGACCATCACCGACGCGCCGGACGTGGCGGCGCTCGGCCGCTCGCTGACCGAACGGCTGAGCCTGCGCGGGGTCGCCAAGTTCGACTTCAAGCGCGCCCCCGACGGCGCGCTGCACCTGCTGGAGGTCAACCCGCGCTTCAACCTGTGGCACCATCTGGGGGCGGTGGCCGGGGTCAACCTGCCGGCGCTGGTCCACGCCGACCGGCTCGGCCTGCCGCGCCCGGCGGTCGGCAAGGCGCGGGCCGGGGCGCGCTGGTGCCACATCACCAAGGACCGGCTGGCCGCCAAGGACAGCGGCCTGTCGATGGCGGCTTGGCTGCCTTGGGTGCTGGGCTGCGAGGCCAAGGCCATCGCGCTCGACGACCCGATGCCCTTCCTGCACAACCAGCTCGCCCGTTTCCTGCCGTCGCGCGCGCACCACGACGCGCCCGGCGGCGCGATGAAGGCGCAGTGAGGATGCCGCGGCGATGAGGATCGGCATCCTGTCGGACATCCACGCCAACCGTGAGGCGCTGGAGGCCACGCTGGCCGACATGAGCGGCGCCGGGGTGGAGCGCGTCGTCTGCCTGGGCGACGTGGTGGGCTACAACACCGACCCGTCGCCCTGCATCAGGCTGCTGCGCGAAGCCGGGGCGGTCTGCGTCGCCGGCAACCACGACCGCGCGGTGACCCGCCAGATCCCCACCGACGGCTTCAGCGTCCGCGCCATCCGGGCCATCGCCTGGACGCGCAAGCGCCTGCCACCGGAGGACGTCGCGTGGCTGTCCGCCCTGCCGCTGAAGACCAATGTCGGAGAGCATCTCGTCGCCGTCCATGGAGCGCTTCATGTGGACCGGGGCTGCGAGCTGGTCCGGCTGAACAGCGAGGACCGGATGCGGCGCACGGCGCAGGCCCTGCTCGCCCACCCCTCCGGCGCCCGCGTTTGCGCCTATGGGCACACGCACCGGCTCGGCATCCACGAATACCGCAACGGGGAGCTGTGGGAGCACGATCCCGGTAGCGAGCTCGCCCTGCGCGGCGGTTCCTGCTACCTGCTCAACCCCGGCACGGTGGGGGAACCGCGGACGGAGGAGCGGCGGGCAACCTGGATGCTGTTCGACACCGGCCGACGGACGGTGAGCGTGCGGCGTGTCGCCTACGACGACCGCGCGGCTTTCGAGAAGACGCGCCGGGCGGGGATCGAGCCGCGGCGCCTGCTGTCCATTCCGGCGCCGCTGCGCGCCGCCCTTCAGGGTGGGCTGCGGCGGATGGGGATTTACGAGATGGTGCGGCGGGTCATCAACTCGTGATCCGCGCCTTTACTGAACCGTTGCCAACATCAGCAGCGACGCGCCGAGCGGCAACAGGGCGAGCAACAGCTTGAGCATGGGTCCGGCCATCGGGGTCTCGTAAGAGGGGGCTTCCAACGCGCGCGACTGTAGCCGGACGGGCGGCGATTTTCTGTGACAAATCCCACAACCCAGCCATCCCTTCCCGCCTCCTGAAAAATTTTCCTTTTGATCCAAACTCTCGGAAAATCCGTATCAACTCTTTGGTGCTATCGTCGGTTCCGCCGCAGGATGGGTCACCCCAAAGGGGGCCATTGGCGACCGGCGGCATCCAACGAGTCTTCGACGACACGGACCGGCGGGAGTGTGGACAATGAATTGGTTCCGAAACGCCAAGGTCGGCCTTCGGCTGATGCTGAGCTTTTCCAGCATCCTGGTGCTGATGGTCGCCCTGGCGGCCATCGCCATCTACAAGGTCAACAGCATCAACGACAGCCTTTCGACCATCAACGACGTCAACAACGTCAAGCAGCGCTACGCCATCAACTTCCGCGGCAGCGTGCATGACCGGGCGATCAGCCTGCGCGACGTCACGCTCCTGTCCGACGCCGCGGCGCTGAAGGCCGAACTCGCCACCATCGACCGGCTGGCCGCCGACTACGCGCGCTCGGCCGAGCAGATGGACCGCATGTTCGCCGTCGGCACCCACATCACCCCCAGGGAACGGGACATCCTCGCCTCCATCAAGGAAACGGAAGCCAAGACCCTGCCGCTGGCCCGCGGCGTCATCGAGGCGCGCCAGGCCGGCGACGCCGACCGCGCCGTCAAGATCCTGGTCGAGCAGGCCCGCCCCGGCTTCACCGAGTGGCTGGCCCGCATCAACGCCTTCATCGACCTCCAGGAGGCCGAGAGCCAGGCGGTGGCCAAGCACGCCCGGACGGTGTCCGAGAGCTTCCAGGTGCTGATGATCTCGCTGTGCGCGGTGACCGTCCTGCTCGGCGCCGGGCTCGCCTGGTGGTCGATCCTGACGGTGCGGCCGCTGCGCCGCCTGACCGACACCACGCTGAAGCTGGCCGAGGGCGACCTGACCATCGCGGTTCCGCAGGCGACCAGCCGCGACGAGGTCGGCGAGATCATCCGCGCCGTGCAGGTCTTCAAGGACAACATGGTCCGCGCCCGCCGCATGGAGTCGGAAAAGGAGGAGACGGAACGCCGCGCCGAGGCCGAGAAGCGCGAGGCGATGAACGGGCTGGCCGACCAGTTCGAGCGCAGCGTCGGCTCCATCGTCGAGCTGGTGTCCCACGCCGCCGCCGAGCTGGAGGGCGCCGCCCAGACGCTGAACGCCACCATGGAACGCGCCAACGATCAGGCCGGCACCGTCGCCACCGCTGCGACCCAGGCGACGGCCAACGTGGAATCGGTGGCCACCGCCTGCGGGGAACTCGCCGGGTCGGTCAGCAGCATCGGCCAGCAGGTCCGCCAGTCCGCCGACATCGCCAACCGCGCCGTCCGCAACGCCGAGGACACCCAGGCGACCGCGGAAGGTCTGGTCAGCACGTCGCAGAAGATCGGCGAGGTGGTGCAGCTCATCAACTCGATCGCCCAGCAGACCAACCTGCTGGCGCTAAACGCGACCATCGAGGCCGCCCGCGCCGGTGAGGCCGGCAAGGGCTTCGCGGTGGTGGCAAGCGAGGTGAAGAATCTCGCCAACCAGACCGCCAAGGCGACGGAGGACATCACCGCCCAGATCGCCGGGGTCCAGGACGTGACCCTGCGCACCGTGCAGTCGATCCGGGAGATCGCCCAGGTCATCGGAGAGAGCAGCCGGATCGCCGACGACATCGCCCAGGCTGTGGAACAGCAGGGCATCGCCACCCAGGAGATCGCCCGCAACGTCCAGCAGGCCTCGGCGGGCACCGCGGAGGTGTCGGGCGCCATTGTGCAGGTCAGCGGCGCCGCCTCGCAGGGCGGGACCGCGGCGGGCCGCGTGCTGGGCAGCGCGCAGGAGTTGAGCCGTTCCGCCGCGCGTCTGCGGACGGAGGTCAGCGGCTTCCTGGCGAAGGTCCGCGCGGCGTAATGAGGCGAATATTCCCTCTCCCCTCCGGGGAGAGGGTTAGGGTGAGGGGGTTGCGCGTGGCGCCACGTCCGGCACAAGCGCAACCCCCTCACCGGCCCTTCGGGCCACCCTCTCCCCGGAGGGGAGAGGGCTAAAACGGGCCCAAGACAGGAAGCACCCCGGCCTCACGCCGGATAACGGTCCTTGTACTTCACGATGACGTACAGCGCGTGGATCATACCCGGAATGTAGCCGAGCAGGGTCAGCAGCACGTTGATCCAGAACTGGGCGCCAAACCCCACCTGGAGGAAGACGCCGACGGGCGGCAGCAGAAGCGCCAGGATGATGCGTATGATGTCCATGCCGCGATAACGCTCCCGCCCCGCCCCAGGTTCCCTTTGCTCGTCGCGATCCTCAGCCCAGCAGGCCGATCTGGTCGAAGGGCAGAGGATCGAACCCGTGCTGGTACACCGCGGAGCCGGCGGCCGGCGCGAAGTTGTCGTGCGCGGCGTCGGTGAACTGCGGGTCGAAGGTGAAGGACCCCTTGTCGTAGCCGGCGGCCTGCCACTGCGCCAGCGTGCCCGTGGCGCCGTTCGCCATCACCTGCGGCCAAGCCTGGAACAGCGCCTCGTTCGGGTCGAGGTCGGCGTAGAAGTTGCCGGTGAAGGTCCCCGCCGTCTTCGGCCCGTCAAGGGCCACCGCCCGCCCATCGCCGGCGTCCACGATGTTCTGGGTGATGGTGTTGTTCGCCATCGGCGTGCCCTTCCAGCCGCCCCAGCCGACGCTCTGCTGCAGGCCGATCTGGGTTCCCAGATTGTCGGCCAGGATGTTGTCGGTGACCGTGTTGTTCCAGCCGCCGTGCAGGAAGATGCCGCCGACGTTGTCGTGGACGACGTTGCCCTTCACCGTGGTGCCGCTGGTCCAGTCGTCCAGATAGATGCCCCAGCTCACCAGCTTCGTCGGGTCGAGGAAGGTGGGGGAGACCTTGCCGTCCCAGGTCACGTTGCCGAAGGCGGTGGTGCCCGACACCTCGTTGTAGGCCACGGTGTGCCCGGCCAGATCCTGCTGGCGGTTGATCAGGTAGATGCCGCCGCCGTCGCTGGTCTCCTGGTTGGCGCCGACGATCTTGTTGTGGGTGATCGTCGCCCGGTAGGTGGCGTCGCCCGAGGCCTGGACGGAGCCGACCGCGATGGCCTTGCCCGGCGTGTCCTCGATCTGGTTGTGGGTGATGGAGACGTCGTTGCTGCCGTTCACCCACAGCGCGTCGCCGCCGTGGTCGACGGCGCTGGCGTGCTGGATCAGGTTGTCCGACACCTTGGTGAAGTTGGACCCCGCCTTGACGTAGACGGCCTCGCGCCCGGTCTCGGCGAAGTGGTTGCCGGTGACGGTGCTGTTGGCGCTGCCCTCCACCGTGATGCCGTAGCCGGTGTTGGTGACGGTGTTGTTCTTGAAGGTCAGGCCGGCGGCGTTGTTGGCATAGACCGCGTGGCCGTCCGGCGCGCCGTCGGTCAGGGTCAGCCCCTCGATCGTCACGTTCTTGGCACCGCCCAGCCCGACCAGCACGGGAAGCTGCGCCGCGACCACCTTATGCCCGGCGACCGCCCCGCCTTCCGGCCTGAACAGCACCTGGTTGGACGCCTTGTCGAAGAACCACTCCCGTGCGGTGTCGAGCTGGTCCTTGCCGTTGAACAGGTAGAAGCGGCTGCCGGCGCCGAGCGCGTCGTAGGTGCTCTGGGCCAGCGTGATGGTGTTGCTGCCGTAGTCGATGCTCTTCACCGGCACGGTCATGTTGTCGTAGCCGTGCTGGCTGAAGACGCTGACCATCAGCCCGTCCGTGCTCGAATAGGTCGGGATCGCCCCCGCCTTGAAGCCGAACTGGGTGTAGGCGTTGGCCCCGGCCTTGGTGGCGATCAGCCAGCCGCCGTCGATGGGGTGGCTGGGGTCGGCGTTGGGCGTGCGGGCCACCGTCTGCCGGTCACCGTCCATCGACAGGTCGAGCACCGCCTTGGACCCGCCGGGAAGCTGCGCGCTGTAGAGGCCGTTGCCGCGCGACACCCAGTTCTCCACCAGCGAACCGCCGTGGAAGACCGGCTTCTCGCTGCCGTAGGCGGCGAAGCGGACCCCGCTGTCCTGGCCGTCCAGCCAGAGCATGTCCTTCATGTAGTAGTCGCCGCCACGGACATAGGTCACGTCGATGTTCGGGTCGGCGCGCATGGCGTCGCGGGCGGCGGTCAGCGTCGCCTTCGGCCCGTCGGTGCCGTTGGCGTTGGGAGCGGCCAGCTTGCCCGACCAGCTGTCCTTGCCGTTGGTCGCCACGAAGATCGCCGGCCCGGTCGGGGCGGGGGACGGCGTGGGAGTCGGGGTGGGCGTGGGGGACGGCGTGGACCCGCCGGTCGCGAAGAAGCTCTTGTCGGCGTCCACCACCAGCGTGCCGTTCCACCACATCCCGGACTGGCCCTTGACCACGTCCCTCCCGTCGAGCGCGCCCTTGTCGTAGGTGACGATGCTGTCGGTGGCGGAGACGGACTTGCCGTTGATGGTGACCTTGTTGACGATCAGCGAGCGGTCCTGGCCATTCACCACGGCGTCGTTGTCGTACTGGATCTGCACCTTGTGCGCCTGATCCGGCGCCACGTTGGCGGTGAAGCTGTAGTCCTTGGCCGCGGTGCCGACCGTGCCCTCCCCCACCTTCTTGCCGTCGACCATCAGATTGAAATGCGCGTTGGTGCCGCCCGCCGCGATACCCTGCGCGTTCACCACGAAGGTCGAGGTTCCGGCGACCGGCGCCGCCGGGGCGGCGGGGAAGTCGGAGGCCGGGGTGTCCACCACCAGCGTGCCGTTCCACCACATGCCGGACTGACCCTTCACCACGTCCTTGCCGTCGAGCGCGCCCTTGTCGTAGGTGACGTTGGCGTCGGTCGGCTTGTGGGTCTTGCCGTTGATGGAGATCCCGCTGACGATCAGCGAGCGGTCCTGGCCGTTCACAAGGGCGTCGTTGTCGTATTGGATCTGCACCTTGTGCGCCTGCGCCGCGGTGACCGGCACCGTGAAGCTGTAGGCGGTCGGGCTGGTGGCGTTGACGGTTGCCTGGCCCACCTCGACGCCGTCGATCAACAGGCGGAAATGCGGCCAGATGCCTCCGGCGGACTGCCCATAGGCACTCACGACAATCTTGGCGTCGGTCTTGCCCGTGGTGGTCGAAGCCATTGGATGGTTCCCTCGCTCTTATGCTCAACGGCCGCGAGCATGGCGGGGCCGGCCGGACATTTGTGCGCCATTTTGATAACAGGCGAGGGCCGCCGGGTCCGTGCTTGTATCCGCCACCGCCTATCACGGGAGAGGCGGTTGAACGGGAGTCATACGCACCAAAGCGCAGGCTCCCCCGGATTAAAGCGAAGCCTTACGTGTTGATGGCTTATACGGAACCAAGAGGCAGAGACCCCATGAAGAAGATCGCTGTAACCGCCTTTGTCGCCCTGTCGCTCGCCGCCTGCCAGAGCGGCGGCAGCGGCATCGGGACCAAGCAGACGGTCGGCGCGCTCGGCGGCGCGGCGGCCGGCGGCGTGATCGGCTCGCAGTTCGGCGGCGGCACCGGCAAGCTGATCACCACCGGTGTGGGCACGCTGCTCGGCGCCTATCTCGGCAGCGAGCTTGGCCAGTCGCTCGACCGCGCGGACGAGGGCTACGCCCAGCGCGCCGCCACCCAGGCCTATGCGGCGCCGATGGGCTCGACCATCCAGTGGAACAACCCGGAATCGGGCAACCGCGGCACCATCACCCCGATCCGCGACGGCCGCGACAATTCCGGCAACTACTGCCGCGAGTACCAGCAGACCGTCTATGTCGGCGGCAAGGCCGAGCGGGCCAACGGCACCGCCTGCCAGCAGCCGGACGGCAGCTGGCGCATCGTGTCCTAACACCCGGCATGCCCCCTGCTCCGGCCGCCGTTCCCGCTCTCGCGCGGAAACGGCGGCCGGGGCGGGAGCCCACGTCATGACGCCGGAATCATGACACCGGAAGCGCGGTCAGCCGGATCGCCACCTGCTTGGTGTGCGGGCTGACGGCGATGATCTCCCAGGCCGCGCCGGACTCGGCGGCGTATTCCATGAAGGCGCGGTACTCGTCCTCGCGCCACGTCCGGTTCCCGATGAACTCGTCGAAGACCAGCACCGTCCCCGCCCGGAAGCGTGGCGCCAGGGCGGTCAGCACCGTCCGCGCCGACGAGTAGATGTCGCTGTCCACATTGACGAAGCGCACCGCGCCGCCGTGGGCCGCCAGGAAGGGCGGCAGCGTGTCCTCGAACCAGCCCGCGTGCAGCACCGCGTTGTCGCGCACCGGCGGCAGGCTCTTGCCCGTGCTGAGCACGCCGCGCGGCGCGTTGACCCAGCCTTCCGGCAGCCCTTCGAACGAATCGAAGCCGTGCACGGCCTGCCCGGCCACAGCGGCGATCTGGTTCAGCGAGGTGCCGCGGCGCACGCCGAACTCCAGCACCAGACCGGGCAACTCCGCCCGCTCCAGCGCGAAACGCAACAGCTCCGCCCCCACGCCGAACAGCCGCACGTCCGGGGCGAGGTGCGGGCGAATCGCCGTCACCGCCTCCACCAGCGCCAAGCGTTTCGGCTGACCGGCCAGCTTCTCGCCATACAGCGCCCCGGCGTCCGCGTCGCGGCCCAGCAGCAGCAGGTAGGCGCACAGGAAGCCCCAGTATTTGCCCGCCGCCCCCGGACAGTCCGCGGCCCGGCGCAGGCGGCGCAGCGCGTCCTCCACCCCGTTCAGGCCGAGTGCTACGGCGTGGCTGCCGAACCACGCGGCGGCATGCTCCGGATCGTCGGCCAGCCGCTCGTCGAACACGGCCAGCGCGCCCGCGGCGTCGCCGAGATGGGCGAGGCTGACCGCCCGCTCATAGAGGATGTCCGCCGACCGGTTCCCGGCGGCCAGCGCCCCCTCCGTCACCCGCAGCGCCTCTTCATAGAGGGCGTCGCGGCGGTAGACGCCGGCCAGCGCCTCAGGGAGGCCGGGGAAGGCGGGGTCGGCCAAAGCCACCCGCTCCAGCCAGCGCACCGCCTGCAGGCGATCCCCAGCGGCCAGCACGGCCTGCGCCATATGATAGAGGGTTTCCGAGTGTCCCGGATCGCGCGACAGGGCACGGCGCAGCGCGGCGGTGGCGGCCGCGGCGTCGCGCCGGCCGAGAGCGGCCATGCCGGTCAGCCGGTCGCGTTCGGCCCGGTCGTGCTCGGCCCGGTCGTGTTCGGCGGAGCCGCCGAACTCCGGCGCGGTGTCCCGCAGCAGGCGCACCGCCTGCCGGTAATGCCGCGCCGCGATCAGGCGGCGCGCCTCGGTCAGAACCTCATCCACGGGGAAAACCTGTCGGTCGGGCATGGTCGGTATGGGGCATGAGATGCCCCGCGTCGGCAGCGGGATGCAAGCGCCGCCTGCGGGCTCCGCCGGGGTGAAAAGAAAGAAATGCCCCCTTCGATATTTTTCCCTTTGACAGGGGGCCGCCTGGATTGCTATTCACCCGCTCCCGCCGGACGCTGCCGTAGCTCAGTGGTAGAGCACTCCCTTGGTAAGGGAGAGGTCGAGAGTTCAATCCTCTCTGGCAGCACCATGGGGCCGTAGCTCAGATGGGAGAGCGCCTCGTTCGCAATGAGGAGGTCAGGGGTTCGATCCCCCTCGGCTCCACCAACTTCTTCGGCGGTTGGTTGGTTGACTTGAGTAAGTTGGGTAAGGTTGAATTTAGTGCTTGCTTCGGCGGTCTTTGTTCTTTAGAAGGTCGCCTACGACGCGGGTGTAGCTCAGTTGGTTAGAGCGCCGGCCTGTCACGCCGGAGGCCGCGGGTTCAAGTCCCGTCACTCGCGCCACGTTTCTTGTGGTTAGGTTAAGCATCTCGCGGTTTGGTCCTGTAGCTCAGCGGGAGAGCACTACGTTGACATCGTAGGGGTCACTGGTTCAATCCCAGTCGGGACCACCATTGGGGGATCGTCTAGCGGTAGGACTCCAGACTCTGACTCTGGCTACCTAGGTTCGAATCCTAGTCCCCCAACCAAACTGCCTTTCTCTCTTCTCTCCCCCCGCCACACATCAGTCCCGTCATCGCGGCTCGCCGCCCCATTCCGATGCCTCTTTTTGTTGCTCGTCCGTTGACGGCAACCCGGGGTAAGGTTTCGTTAACGAAACACGGGATGCGGGGGTTGAAGCCATGCTGCGACTGGGCACGAAGGTCCGGCATCATGGGCAGGACGCCATGGTGATCGCACGGACCCTGGGTGGGCACCCATCCTATGATCTGCGGCTGGCCGACGGCAGCATCGTGAAGTACGCCCAGGAGGCGGACTGCGAGGCCACGCTGTCCGATGGCGGATTCCGGCCGGCTGCCGGCACCGGGTCGGCGGAAGGCCGCCCCGGCTGAACTCCGGGCGGGAGCACCGCGAAACAGCGCCGTTGCCGAATCCCCTCCGCCCGCGCAATATCGCGCGATGGAACGGCTGGAAGACGATGGCGGCTGCCCACGGCGGCGCTGGCGGGTGATCGAAGGTGGCGGGACGCCGGTCGAGGTGTCCGGCACGCCCCGGAATGGCGACGCGCCCCCGGACGGCGCCGCGGCGGCGGCGGCGCGGCCGGTCCCCGAAGATTACGGCCTGACCCGGGACGACTTGCGGATCTGGTACGCGCCGGGCCGTGTCGGGGTCCTGCTCGCGCTGGCGGCCACGCTGGGGATGGCGGGCCTGCAGGCCTACGACGCCGGGCGGCTGTCCGATCCCTGGATCCTGGGCGCCCTGCCCGGCCTGCTCTCGGGCACGCTGATCGGTGGCTTCGCCGGGATGGGGCTGATGGTGCTGGTGCACTGGTGCGACCCGCTGGTCGGCATGGCATGGCCGACCTACGCGCGGCTGCGCCGCTACCGCGACGCCTTGGCCGCCGCGGTCGCCGCCGAACGGAGCGTCAACGAGCGGATGCCTTGAGCGCCGGAAGGACGCCACCGTCGCTGCCACCAACGGTGGAAATGCAGGGCCTATCCCATTCGAACGATGGTGCAGCGGCGCGTCGACCCAATCTGCTTAAGAGCAGACAGGAGAAACGCAGTGAACCGATTCGACGAAAAAGTCTATCGCGTGACGAAGCGCCGCGACGGGCCGAGCCTCCCGGAACAGAAGAATCAGCTGCTCCGCCTGAAGCAGGATCTCGAACAGTTCAAGTCCCGTCAGGCGGGTGCTGCGGTCGTCGGCAGCCTGCAGGCGCGCATCCGCGAACTCGAATCCTCGATCTCCCGCGCCGAGGCGGCCCGGGTTACGGACCGCGATTCCCGCCGCCACCGCGGCGACGAGGAGGACGCCGAGTCCGGGGCCATGCCGATGGCGGACGGCACCATGCGCGCCACCTCCAGCCGCTTCCCGCCGCGCGGACGGCCCGGCCGGTCCCTCTGAACCGCAGCGAAACCATGCCTCACGGCCCGGATCACCCTCCGGGCCGTTGCCTTGTCCGGTCGCCCCATCGCCCCATCGCCCCATCGATGCCGGGTCCGGTTGATCCAGATCAGGGCGGGTCCTGGTTATAACTCATACCTTTGGCTCGGTTCCAAGACCTAAGTCTGGCGCTTTGGTCTGGACCGGACGTCCGAAGCGAGCGCGCCGTTCCGTGGCGCCGAAGCGAGACAGCCCAGGGGTACAGCCATGACCTTCTCCGTCGCCGCCACCACCGCAGCC
Source organism: Azospirillum baldaniorum (assembly GCF_003119195.2). Lineage (NCBI taxonomy): Bacteria > Pseudomonadati > Pseudomonadota > Alphaproteobacteria > Rhodospirillales > Azospirillaceae > Azospirillum > Azospirillum baldaniorum. Next base: position 919,071 of record NZ_CP022254.1, read on the forward strand.
ATTGTCCCGCCGCCGATTCCCGCTCCGCCGACGCGGGCGGCGGAGACGGTGACCGGCCGCTGCGCCGGCTGCTCGGCGCGGAGCAAGGGGCTGTGTGGCGCCCTGACCGCCGGAGACCTGCCGGACCTGTCGACGACGTCGCGTCCGCTGGACTTGCTGTCGGCGACCCCGGTGGTGATGGAGGGGGAAGAGGCCGAGGCCGTCTTCACCGTCATGTCGGGCATGCTGAAGCTCTACAAGACCCTGCCGGACGGACGGCAGCAGATCACCGGCTTCGCCACCGCGGGCGACGTGATCGGGCTGGCCGTGGGCAGCGGCTACGCCTACACCGCCGAGACCGTCACCGCCTCCACCGTCTGCCGGATGTCGCGGACGGCGCTGCGCCGCCTGATGGACCGGCACCCGGCGGTTCAGGGGCGGCTGCTCGCCATGACCTCGGTCGAGCTGTCGGCGGCGCAGGACCAGATCCTGCTGCTCGGCTGCAAGACGGCGGTGGAGCGGGTGTCCAGCTTCCTCCTCGCCTTGTCGCGGCGGTCGCGGCCGCTGGCCGACGGCACGCCCAGCGTCTTCCTTCCCATGCCGAAGGTGGACATCGGCGCCTACCTCGGCCTGCGCCCCGAAACGCTGTCGCGCGTGCTGCGCAAGCTGGAAGTCGCCGGGGCGATCACCCGCCTGACCAACGACCGCATCCGCATCGAGAATCCGGCGGTGCTCGAAGCCGCCGCCTGATCCCCCGCTCCAGTCCGTTTCAGGCCCGGCCCGCCACCGGATAGCCCTCGCCGCCGAACCCCGCCGCCACGTCCTTCACGAAGGCCTGCCCGACCCGGCGGTAGCCCAGCCGGCCGAACAGGCCCGCGGCGTCGAGCTTCGGCGCGGTCGCCGCGACGACGCAGCCGCGCTCGTCCACCACCACCGACGAGCAGCCCAGCTTGCGCGCCAGCAGGTCGATGCCGTCGGCCTGCGCCGCCGAGGTCACCGCGGCGTCGAACAGCCCCACCGCGATGAAGATCGGCACCGTCAGCACGCGGATCATCCCTTCGGCGCTGACGCGGTAGCAGAACAGGCCGCGGATGTGGCCGTCGCTCATCTCGCAGGCCATCACCCCGCCGTCGCCGCCGTCCTGCAGGAACAGGGCGGCCACCTGCCGCCACTCGTCCAGCGTCATGTCACGGTGCAGGGTCTGGACGACGGGCAGCGCCTGATCGGCCTGTGTCTTGGCAAGCGGAGCGAGAATGAAGCTTCTGGGCATGGGCGGGCGATCCTTTCGCGGGCATTGTCCGCGATGCCCCGGTCCGCCGCTTTGATTTTGGTCATGCGCCGCACCGGTAGAAGAACCAAGGGAGCGATTGCGCGAAGGCGGTGTTTCCACAGGACGGCCCCACCCCCATCACCGGAGACCGGACATGAGCCCCTACCCGCCGCCCCGGCAGGAACCCGATGTGCCGATCCCCATGCCGCTGCCGCCCGACGCCCCGCCGGACGAGCCGGTGGAGGCCCCGCCGATGCCCGGCGAGCCGCAGGAACCGGTGTAGAAACCTCTCGCTTTGGACCGCGACGGCGGTCCCGGCCGCACGTGCGGCCGAAGCCCGCCGGCGAGTGAGGCGATGTGAGTCCAATGCGAACGGACGTTCGCTTTGGACTCAGGGCTTGCGGCGGTAGAGCGCCATGGCGCGTTCCAGGATGCCCGGCGACGAATAGTCGCCAAGGAACAGGTCGCCCAGCGCGCGGCGCATCCGCGCCCGGATGCGGGAGCGGATTGCGTTGCGCAGCGCCTCCTCCTGCATGTGGCAGCGGCGGCAGAGATTCTTCGGGCGGGCCTCCGGGTTGCCGGAGGGGCGGACCGGGCGCACCACCACCTGCACGTCGCGGGTCTCGGCATACTCCACCACGTCGGGCCAGGCCGCCCGCCGCCCGCGCCCGTCGCGCCAGGTCTGGTCGGCGGCGTCGTACCAGCGGCCGTCCGGCAGGCAGCGCACGACGGCGCCGCCGGGCCGCCCGCAGCAGCGGCAGCGGTTCTCCCCGCTGGCGCCCTTGCGGTGGGCCGGATCGAGGTCGGGACGGAGAATCTTTGCGCGGAGCGGTCTGGTCATGGCTTGATGCCTGCCTCGGGGCCGGGACTGCCCCTGCGGGACGTGGCTCATGACATGGATGGCCGCGGACCGCCAGTGCGAATTTGTGAAAAGTTCTCCAGAGACCGCGCCCTATGGACATGACCTCTCCCGACGTTCCCGGCACCGGCGAGCCCGCCGACCCGCATCTGGTGCACGAACTGGCCAGCGCCCACCCCGACGTGGTCACCGCCGCCGCCGCTGGCGTGGCGCGGGTGGCCCATGGCGAGGGGCTGGGTCTGGTGCCGCTCGGCCTGCCCCTGCCCAAGGGCAAGCGCGACCTGCTCGTCCCGGCGGAGCGCCGCGAGGCGGTGCTTCTGGAAATCCAGGGCACGCTCGACCGCGCGCGGCGGCGCAACGCCCTGCTCGCCCAGGGGCGCCGCGCGCTGGAAGGCTGGTCGACCAGCCTTCACCCGGCGGACGACCGCACGCGGGTCCGGGCGGTGCGCAGCGACGACCTGCCCTGGCCCGGCCTGCCCGCCCCGGTGCGGCTCCAGGTCTCGCGCGTGCTCGACGCCATGGAACTCGCCGAGTTGAGCGACGACGATCTGGCCCTGCGGCTGGAGGGCGACCCGGCGCTGACCACCGCGCTGGAGGACGCGCTGTCGCGCGCCGCCGCCCGGCTGCACCGCTACGCCGGGGAGGCGGAGGGGGCAGACGATGCCTGGACCTTCGCGTCTTTGGCCGACCGGCTGTCCCGCGCCGCCCGCAACCGCCATGGGGTGGACGAGCTGCTGGAGCGCTGGGACCGCGAGTTCGCCGTGTGGCGGCGCGAGCGGGCGGAGGCACGCGGCCGCGCCTATGTCGACCGGCATTTCGACCTTGCCCGCTTCGAGAAGCTGTTCCCGGTGGCCCGTGGGCTGGGGCGGCGGCTGGTCCTGGTGATCGGCCCGACCAACTCCGGCAAGACCCACCACGCCATCGAAGCGCTGAAGGGCGCCTGGGACGGCATCTATCTGGCTCCGCTGCGCCTGCTGGCGCTGGAGGTGATGGAGCGGCTGAACGCCGAAAGCACCCCCGCCTCCCTGCTGACCGGCGAGGAGGCGATTGCGACGCCCGGCGCCCGCCACACCGCCTCGACCATCGAGGTGATGGACCCCGACCGCCCAGTGGAGGTTGCGGTGATCGACGAAATCCAGATGCTGGCCGATCCCGACCGCGGTTGGGCCTGGACGGCGGCGCTGATGGGCGCCCCGGCGGAGACCGTCTACATCCTGGGCGCCCCGGAGGCCCGCCCGCTGGTCGAGCGGGTGGCGGCCCATCTCGGCGAGCGGTTGGAGGTGATCGAGCTGGAGCGCAAGGTGCCGCTGACCCTGATCGACCGTCGCCTGAACTGGGAGGAGGTTGAGCCCGGCGACGCGCTGATCGCCTTCTCCCGGCGAGAGATCCACACGGTGCGCGACACGCTGCGCGCCAAGGGCCTGTCGGTCGCCGCGGTCTACGGCGCGCTGGCCCCGGAGGTGCGGCGGCGGGAGGCGGCGCGCTTCCTGTCCGGCGAGGCCGACGTGGTGGTGGCGACCGACGCCATTGGCATGGGGCTGAACCTGCCCTGCCGCCGTGTGCTGTTCACCGCGCTGGAGAAGTTCGACGGGACCAGCGTCCGCCCGCTGAGCGCGACGGAGGTCAAGCAGATCGCCGGCCGCGCCGGGCGCTTCGGCAAGTTCGAGTCGGGGGAGTTCGGCGTGGTTGGGCGGGGCACGCCGCAGGCCCTGCGCACCCTGCTGGAGAAGGCGGACGGGCGGCTGCGCGCCGACGCCCCGCTGACCGTGCGGCCGACCCGCGCCATGCTGGCCCGTCTGGCCGAGCACATCGGGACGGAGGAGACGGTCCTGCTGCTCGACTGCGTCGCCGACGCCCGCACGGCGGGGTCGCCCTACCGGGTGGGCGACCTGTCGGGAATGCGGCGGCTGGCACTGATGCTGGACGAGCGGCGGCTGACCCTGCCCGCCAAGCTGGACCTGCTGCTGATCCCCGCCGACCTGGAGGACGAGGCGGAGGCCCGCATCCTCGCCGCCATCCTCGGCGCGGTCGAGGCGGGGGAGCCGTCGCCGCTCGGGCGCTTCGTCCCGGCGCGGCTCGACGGGCTGGACGGGGCGGCGCTGGAAGGGCTGTCGCGGGCCTGCGATCTTTATTACTGGGCGGCGCGCAAGTTCCCGACCCTGTTCCCGGAACGGGAGGCGGTGCGCAACCGCCGCGGCGAGATCAGCCGGCGGCTGGCCGACCTGCTCGCCACGCGCGGGGCGCGGTCCGCCGGACAGCGGCGCGAGCCGCCGCCCAAGGCCGGTTTCCGCGGCGCCCCGCGCAAGCGCTTCGGACCGCGGCGGTAGGGCGGCGGTAGAGCGGGACCTTACATCCCGCCCGGATAGTTCGGCCCGCCGCCGCCCTCCGGGACGACCCAGTTGATGTTCTGGGTGGGGTCCTTGATGTCGCAGGTCTTGCAGTGCACGCAGTTCTGCGCGTTGATCTGCAGCCGCGGGTCGCTGCCGTCCGCCGCCCGCACGATCTCGTACACGCCCGCCGGGCAGTAGCGCGTCTCCGGCGCGTCGTAGAGCGCCAGATTGACCGCGATCGGCACCGCCGCGTCCTTCAGCGTCAGGTGCGCCGGCTGGTCCTCCTCGTGGTTGGTGTTCGACAGGTACACCGATGACAGCCGGTCGAACGACACCACGCCGTCCGGCTTGGGATAGGCGATCTTCGGCATCTCCGACGCCTTCTTCAGCGTCTCGTGGTCGCCGTGCCGGTGGTGCAGCGTCCACGGCGACTTGCCCTTGGTCGCCGTCTCGTAGGCCGCGTTGGCCAGACCCGCCCACAGGCCCTTCTGGAAGCCGGGGCGGATGTTGCGCACAGCAAACAGCTCCGCCCACACCCAGGACGCCTTCAGCTTCTCCGGGTAGGCCACCGCCTCGCGCGCCGGCGCCTCGGCCGACAGCAGTTCATGCACCGCCTCGGCCGCCAGCATGCCCGACTTCATGGCGGTGTGGTTGCCCTTGATCTTGGGCACGTTCAGGAAGCCCGCCGCGTCGCCGACGATCACCCCGCCGGGGAAGGTCAGCTTGGGGATCGACTGGAACCCGCCCTCCGACAGCGCCCGCGCGCCGTAGGCGATGCGCCGCCCGCCCTCGAAGGTCGGGCGGATCGCCGGGTGGGACTTGTAGCGCTGGAACTCCTCGAAGGGCGACAGGTGCGGGTTCTCGTAGTCGAGCCCGACCACGAAGCCGACCGACACCAGATTGCCCTCCATGTGGTAGAGCCAGGAGCCGCCGTAGGTCTTGGGGTCCATCGGCCAGCCGATGGTGTGGACGATCAGGCCGGGCTGGGATTTCTCCGGCGCAACCTCCCACAGCTCCTTGATGCCGATGCCGTAGGTCTGGGGATCGGCGTCGCGGCGCAGGTCGAAGCGCTCGAACAGCGTCTTGGTCAGCGAGCCGCGGCAGCCCTCGGCGAAGATGGTCTGCTTGGCGTGCAGCTCCATGCCCGGCGTGTAGTTGGCGGTCTTCTCGCCGTCCTTGCCGATGCCCATGTCGCCGGTGGCCACACCCTTGACGGCGCCCGTGTCGTCGTAGAGCACCTCCGCCGCGGCGAAGCCGGGGTAGATCTCCACACCCAGCTCCTCGGCCTGCCCGGCCATCCAGCGGGCGAGGTTGCCGAGGCTGATGATGTAGTTGCCGTGATTGTGCATCTGCGGCGGGGCGAAGGGCGACTTCAGCGCCTTGGTCTCGGTGAGGAAGAGGAAGCGGTCCTCGCGGGCCGGGGTGGTGAGCGGCGCGCCCTTCTCCTTCCAGTCGGGGATCAGCTCGTCGAGCGCGTGCGGCTCGAACACCGCGCCGGAGAGCAGGTGGGCGCCGACCTCCGAGCCCTTCTCGACGACGCAGACCGACAATTCCTGTCCGGCCTCATTGGCGAGCTGTTTCAGGCGGATGGCCGCGCTCAGGCCCGACGGGCCGGCTCCGACGACAAGGACGTCGTACTCCATCACCTCGCGCGGATCGCGATCCATGGTCCCCATGCCTCCCGGTTGATTGAAGCGCCGGGGCCATTTCCGCAGGGTCCGGCGGCTTTCGGAACGGCGTATGCCTTTCGCACCCGCCAAAAAGGATATCTAAGCCCATGTAAGACCACAGGAGCCGTGGTAAGGTCAAACGATGATTGACCAATCCGACATCCTCGCCGCCCTGCGCTGGCACGTCGACATCGGGTGCGACGAAGTGATCGGGGACGAGCCTTTGGACTGGGCGACGCTGGCCGCCCGGCCGGCGGTGGCGCGTGCGCCGGCCGGCGCGTCGACGCTGCCGCCCGCCGCGGCGCGCCCCGCCCCGGCGACGACGCCGCGGCCGGTATTCGGGGGGCCGGCGTTCGGTGGTCCCTCCGGCGCGTCGATGTTCGGTGCGCCCGTCACGGCGGACCTGCCGCTGGGCGCCAGCGAGGCCGGGGCGAGCGCCCGCGCCCGCGCCGCCGAGGCGCGCAGCCTGGAGGAGCTGGAGGCGGCGCTGCGCGCCTTCGACGGTTGCCCGCTGAAGGCGACGGCGATGAACACGGTCTTCGCCGACGGCAACCCCGCCGCGGACATCATGCTGATCGGCGAGGCGCCGGGCGAGGACGAGGACCGGCAGGGCAAGCCCTTCGTCGGGGTCAGCGGCAAGCTGCTCGACCGCATGCTGGCCCAGGTCGGCCTCGACCGCGGCGCGGTCTACATCAGCAACATCCTGCCCTGGCGTCCGCCCGGCAACCGGTCGCCGACCCAGGCGGAGATCGCCGCCTGCCTGCCCTTCCTGGAACGGCACGTCGAGCTGATCAAGCCGAAGGTTCTCGTGCCGCTGGGCGGCACCTCCGCCAAGACCTTGCTCAACCGGGCGGAGGGCATCACCCGCCTGCGCGGCCGCTGGTTCGACTACGCCTCCCCCGGCCTGTCCGGCCCGGTGCCGGTCCTGCCGATGCTTCACCCGGCCTATCTGCTGCGCAACCCCATCGCCAAGCGCGAGGCGTGGCGCGACCTGCTGACCCTGCGCCAGCGCTTTCCGGGCTGAGCCACCGCAATCGTCGTTTTTCCCCCACCCTAACCCTCCCCCGCTGCGCAGGGGAGGGGACTGCCGCCACTCTGCGTAAGGCACCCTCCCCTGCGCAGCGGGGAAGGGCCGGGGTGGGGGCAAACACCACAGCGATGGTTAACGCCACGCATTTCCTAAAATGTCCCGCTTATTGCGCTTATTCTTGCGCGGTCATTCGAACATTCGACATCCATAGACAATCCAAACATTACTCAAGTACTTCGAAAGATCGGAGTGGTTTACCAAGTCGCCGCTATGCCGTTGCGCCAAACGGCACAGAAAGACCCATGACCTTGCGCCAAAAGGGTCTTCCCACTGGGCTAGGGCCATTTTTCCGCCTCCACTAAGTCGCTGAAAACCCTTGCGAACAGACAACCTTGACCGCTGTTGGGGAATCATCTTCTTGCGATTTCCGTCCACTGCGGTTATTCGAATATCATGTTCCGGATATTGTGCAGCGCAGCAAACACCGTCTCGCTGCGGCGGAAGGTCCTGGGAATGGCGGGGGTGGCGCTGGCGCTGTGCGCGGCACCCGACCCGACGGGCGGCTATCGCCCGGCCCAGGCCGGCCTTGTGATCCACGCGCCGGATGGACGCCCCGTCGTCCCGCCGGGATTCGATCGTGCCGAGCAGAACCTGCTTCTGGCGACGGACGCCGACGCGCGCGCCGTCCAGCTGACGGAAGAGGACGCCCGCCACTACCGGCGCATCTTCGCGCTCCAGGACCGGGGCGAATGGGAAGGCGCCGACTGGGAAATCCGCCTGCTGCAGGACCGCCGCCTGATGGGCCATGTGCTGCGCCAGCGCTATCTGCACCCCGACCGCAAGGCCAGCTACGACGAGTTGGCCAACTGGCTCCACCGCTACGGCGACCTGCCGGGGGCCGAGCGCATCCACGCCCTGGCCCAGCGCCGCGCCCCCGCCGGCCAGCAGCGCGCCCTGAAGCCGCCGCGCGGCAGCGACGGGGAGCGGCTGACCGGATCGCTGGAGCGGCTGGGCGGCCTGCGCCCCGAACCGCTGCCGGAGACCGTCTCCGACGAGGACCAGTCCGACCCGGACAAGAGCGCCGAGGCGGCCGAGGACAAGGCCAAGCTCACCGTCGCCCCGCGCAGCCGCACCGCCAGCCGCACCAACCACACCACCCCGTCCCGCGTGACCGACTTGCTGCGTGCCGGCAAGCCGGGGGCGGCGCTCGCCCTGCTCAACCAGGACGACTTCGGGCGCAGCCTCGATTCGGTGCAGTATGACCAAGCGCGGGCGCGGATCGCCGCCTCGCTCTATTATTCCGGCGACGTGACGCAGGCGCTGTCGCTGGCCTCGGCCAGCGCCGCCCGCTCCGGCCCGGCGGTGACCGAGGCGCATTGGATCGCCGGCCTTGCCGCCTGGCGGCTGAAGCAGTACGACCGCGCCGCCCGCCACTTCACCAATCTGGCCGAGGCTGGACCGCGATCGCCCTGGCTGGCCTCCGCCGCCGATTTCTGGGCCGCCCGCGCCCACGCCCGCCGGGGCCGCGAGGAGCAGGCCCGCACCCATCTGGCCGCCGCGGCGCGCTACCCGCACACCTTCTATGGGCTTCTCGCCCACCGCAAGCTGGGCGGCTCGGGCGACCTGAACTGGCGCACGCCGGAGCTGACCGGGGACCATCTGAAGGCGCTGTCCGCCCTGCCCGGTGGCACCCGCGCCATCGCCCTGATCCAGGCCGGCCAGCGCGAGGCTGCCGAGCTGGAACTGCGCCGCATCCACCCGCGCGGCGACGCGCTGGCCGAGCAGGCGCTGGTGGCGCTGGCCGACCGCGCCGGGCTGCCGGGGCTGGCGCTCCAGGTCGGCAACGCGGTGGCCGGTCCGGACGGCGCGCCCTACACGGCGGCCCTCTACCCGGTGCCGCACTGGAAGCCGCGCGACGGCTTCGCCGTGGACCGCGCGCTGGTCTTCGCGGTGATGCGGCAGGAATCGCGCTTCGACCCGAAGCTGGTCAGCTCCGCCGGGGCCACCGGCCTGATGCAGATCATGCCGGCCACCGCCCAGCATGTGCAGGAGCGCAACGCCGACATCGGCGAGGCCGACGCCGGCCGCACGGGCCTGTTCGACCCCTCCACCAACATGGAGCTTGGGCAGCGCTACATGGCGGAGCTTCTGAACAGCCAGGACATCGGCAACAACCTGTTCCTGCTGGCCGCCGCCTACAACGCCGGCCCCGGCACGCTGGCGCGCTGGCGCCGCGATCTGTCGGACATCGGTGACGACCCGCTGCTCTTCATCGAGAGCCTGCCCTACGCCGAGACGCGGAACTACGTCGAGAAGGTCGTCGCCAACTTCTGGATCTACCGGCTGCGGCTGGGGCAGGAAATCGAATCGCTGGACGCCGTTGCGGCGGGCGGCTGGCCGGTCTATATGCCGGTGGATGTCTTCCCGGCGGCCCGGTCCACCCAGGTCGCGCAACACGGCGAAGCCCCCTGACCGAAGCCCCGCCATGCCGAAGATCGACGAATCGCGCCCGTTCCTGCCCGTCAACATCGCGGTCATGACCGTGTCCGACACGCGCACGCCCGCCGACGACCGCTCGGGCGACGCGCTGGCGGAGCGGCTGGCCGGCGCCGGCCACCGGCTGGGCGCCCGCGCCATCGTGAAGGACGACGTCGCCGCCATCCGCGCCCAGGTCCAGGCCTGGATCGCCGATCCGGAGATCGACGTGGTGCTGACCACCGGCGGCACCGGCGTGACCGGCCGCGACGTGACGCCGGAGGCGGTGGAGGCCCTGTTCGACAAGGCGATCCCCGGCTTCGGGGAGCTGTTCCGTCAGCTCAGCTACGCCAAGGTCGGCACCTCGACGATCCAGAGCCGGGCGACCGGCGGCGTCGCCAACGGCACCTACATCTTCGCCCTGCCGGGTTCGCCCAGCGCCTGCCGCGACGCCTGGGACGACATCCTGGTCTTCCAGCTCGACAACCGGCACCGCCCCTGCAACCTCGTCGAACTGATGCCGCGCCTGCGCGAGCATCAGGTGTGACCGACACAGCCGGCCTGCACGGCGCCCTGACGCGGCTGCCGGCCTTCGCCGGTTTGCCGCAAGGCGCGCTGGAACCGATGCCGCGCCGCGGCGTGGCGCACGACCATGTGCGGCTGTCGGGAAAGGGCTTGGTCGCCCGCGTCCCGCGCTGGAGCCAGCTCGGGCTCGACCCCTTCGCCAATCTGGAACAGCAGGCCACCGCCTTCCGCCGCGCCGCGCCCGGCGGACACACGCCGGAGCTGGCCGCCGTCCTGCCGCCGGGGCCGGAGCTGCCCATGGGCGCGCTTGTGGTGACGGAAATCGTCGGCCGCCCGCCGCGCCTGCCGGGCGACATGCCGGCCATCGCGCGGGCGCTCGCCGCCCTGCACGCGCTGCCCCTGCCCCCGGACGGCGAGCGTGCCCCCCTGCCCGCCCCCGCCGACCCGGTGGCGGCGACCCTGGCCCAGGTGGAGCGGCAGGCGGTGTGGTTCGAGCGCGCCGGGCTGGCGCCGAACGCCCTCGCCCTGCTGGAGCGGGAACTCGACGACGCCCGCGCCTTCCGCTGCGCGGCGCCGGTCCCCATCACGCTGGTCGGCAGCGACGTCCACCCCGGCAACTTCCTGATCGACGACGCCGGCAAGGCGTGGTTCACCGATCTGGAGAAGGCCCAGTACGGCCACCCGGCCATCGACCTCGCCCACGCCAGCCTCTACACCTCCACCATGTGGGAGAGGGAGGTCGCGGCGGTGCTGGCCCCGGACGAGGTCACGGCGTTCCACGAAGCCTGGGAGGCGGCGGTGCCGCCCGCGCTGGCCGAGGCGGTGCGCTTGTGGCGCCAGCCCTTGCGCCGGCTGACCTGGCTGCGCACCTTGTCCTGGATGGCCCGCTGGCGGGTGGAAGGGTCGGCCCTGTCGCCGGACATGCCGGACTCGCTGGCGGCCCACATGGACGCCCACGCGGTCGACGTCCTCCGCCCGGAGATCATCGGGCGGGTCGCCGCCGAATGGCGGTAGCGCCGGGCGGCATCAAGACCGACCGGCGGTCGAGACATGCGATGGTTCGGGCCGCAGCGCGGTTAACCCTTGCCAGCGGTTGGTGTTAGACTGAGGAATCGAGTTTCAGGCTTTCCTGATCCGGACTCCGTAAGGCGTGCAGGTGGACGCGGCATGATGACATTCCGATTTGGGCGGACCCGGTTGGGTCGGACGGCGCTCGGTGCCTTGCTCCTTTCCACGGCGGGCCTCCTGCCGGCCGGCAACGCCGTCGCCGCGGCCCCGGCGGCGACGGAGCGCCCGTCGCTGACCTCGGCGACCGGCAGCTATCTGGCCGGGCGCTTCGCCCAGCGCCAGGACGATTGGGCCGCCGCCGCCCTGTTCATGGCGCACGCCCTGTCCGCCGACCCCGGCGACCTGACGCTGCTGCGCCGCACCTACCTGCTGAAGCTGGGCGAAGGGCAGTTCGACGCCGCCATCGACCTCGCCAAGCGGCTGCTGGAGCAGGACAACGACCCGCAGATGGCCATCGCCCTGCTGGCCTCCGACAATCTGGCCCGCGGCAAGCTGAAGGAAGCCAAGGCCATGGCCGCGCGCATGCCCAAGGAAGGCATGGCGAAATACATCGGCCCGCTGATCGACGCTTGGCTGGCCGCCGCGGAGGGCAAGACCGACGCGGCGCTGAAGGCGCTGGAGCCGCTCTCCACCGCCAGCGGCTTCGCCGCCCTGCACGACCTGCACGCCGGTCTGCTGCTGGAGCTGGGCGGGCGCAAGGACGCCGCCGCGGAGCGCTTCGCCCGCGTGCTCGACAAGGAGGCGCCGCTGCGCGTCATCCAGATCGTCGGCAGCTTCTACGAGCGCACCGGCCGCAAGGACGAGGCGCGCAAGCTCTACGAGTCCTTCCGCGCCGGCAATCCCGACAGCCTGATGGTCGAGCCGGCGCTGAAGGCGCTGGACGAGGGCAAGGCCGCCGCCCCGGTGGTGTCCGACGCCAAGCAGGGGCTGGCGGAGGCCCTGTTCGATCTGGGCAGCGCCATCCATCACGAGGGGGCGGAGGAAACCGCCCTGCTGTTCGGACGGATCGCCCTTCATCTGCGCCCCGACCTGTCCCTGGCGCGGCTGATGATCGGCGACATCATGGAGAACCGCGACCACCACGCCGACGCGCTGGTCGAGTTCCAGGCGCTGGAGAAGGACCCGGTGCTGGGCTGGACCGCCCGGCTGCGCGCCGCCGAGAGCCTCGCCCGGCTGGAGCGCACCGACGACGCCATCGCCGCCTTCTCCTCCCTGTCCGCCGAGCGTCCGGAGCGCACCGACGCGCTGATCCGGCTGGGCGACCTGTACCGCGTCGCCAAGCGCTACGGCGAGGCCGCCGACAGCTACAGCAAGGCGCTGGAACGCATCGGCACGCCGGAGGAGCGGCATTGGGCGGTGCTCTACGCCCGCGCCATGTCCTACGACAAGGTGGATCGCTGGCCGGACGCCGAACGCGACCTGCGGGCGGCGCTGGCGCTGAAGCCGGACGAGGCCTTCCTGCTGAACTATCTGGGCTACAGCTACGTCGACCGCGGGCTGAACCTGGAAGAGGCCAAGACAATGATCGAGAAGGCCGTCGCCCTGCGCCCCAAGGACGGCTACATCGTCGACAGCCTGGGCTGGGCGCTCTACCGCACCGGCGATTTCGAAGGGGCGGTGGAGAAGCTGGAGCGCGCGGTGGAACTGAAGCCGACCGACGCCACCATCAACGACCATCTGGGCGACGCCTACTGGCGCGTCGGACGCCGCAACGAGGCCCGCTTCCAGTGGACCCGCGCGCTCCGCACCGCGGAGGAGGAGCCGCAGAAGGAGGACATCCGGGCCAAGCTGGACAAGGGCCTGATCGACCCCAAGGCCGCCGAGGCCGCTCCGGCGAAGGTTCAGTAAGCCGCGCCTGCATAGGCTCTGGCGCTCGCCACACCCATGCCGCATAAAGCCCTTCTTCCCCCTGCCGGGAAGAAGGGCTTTTCGTTTCGGGGGACCCGACCATGAGCGCCATCGCCGAGGCCGCGCCGGCCAAGCTGAACCTCTATCTGCATGTGGTGGGCCGCCGGGACGACGGCTATCACGAGTTGGACAGCCTTGTCGCCTTCGCCGACGTGGCGGACCGCGTGACGGTGCAGCCGGGCGTCGCGCGGATCGCGCTGCGCGGGGTGGACCTGCCGCCGGTCGGGCCGCGGCTGGCCATCTCCGGCCCCTTCGGCCCGGCTCTGATGGGGGAGAACCCGGCGCACAACCTCGTCATCCGCGCCGCCCACGCGCTGGCCGCCCGGCTTGGACGCGAGGCCGACGCCATGATCGCGCTGGAGAAGGTGCTGCCCGTCGCCTCCGGGATCGGCGGCGGATCGGCGGACGCCGCGGCGACGCTGCGCGCCCTGGCCCGGCTGTGGGACGTGCCGGTGACCGACCGGCGGGTCTACGAGGTCGCGGCCTCGCTGGGCGCCGATGTGCCGGTCTGCGTCGCCGGGCGGAGTTGCTATTTCGGCGGCGTGGGAGAGGTGCTGGAGGAGGCGCCGGCCCTGCCGGAAACCTTTGCGGTTCTGGTCAACCCCGGCGTGCCGGTGCCGACACCCGCTGTGTTCAAGGCCCGCAAGGACACCGTCAAGAGCATCTTCTCGGCACCGACCCGCTTCACCGAGGCGCCGGCCGACGCCGCGACGCTGGCCGCGCTGCTGAAGGAGCGGCGCAACGACCTGACCGAACCGGCGCTGACCGTCGCCCCGGTGATCGCCGACGCGCTGGCGGCCCTGGAGGGCACGGACGGCTGTCTGCTGGCCCGCCTGTCGGGCAGCGGAGCGACCTGCTTCGGCCTTTATGCCGATGCGGCGGCGGCGGGCGCGGCCGCCCGGTCGATCCAGGCGGCGCAGCCGCGCTGGTGGGCGAAGTCCGCGCGGCTCCTGCCGACCCCGGCAGACGCGCCGCCGCTGCCCAAGGGACTGGTGGCGCCATCCGCGGTCACCACCGCCCCAGCGCCGCCGGTCCCCTTCCCGGACACCGGCGGCTGGGGCGTCGGCTGACCCTCATGCGGGCCGTCGCATTAAGACGCCGTTCGCCGCCACGTTGCGGTCATTACCCCCGCCCCGATAAGCATGGCTCCCCCTGTTCGATTGAAAATCCGTCGGATCGAGGGGCGCTGCACCGCTCGTCCCGCCGCCGAGGCCAGAAGTGCGTACAACGTGGCGTTCAGGGTCGCCAACACCAGGAAGGTGGCTTCCATGATCAGTATTTGTGGCAAGAGCGGCTGAGTGGAATCGACAAACTGCGGCAGAAAGGCAACGAAGAAGACGATGCTTTTGGGGTTCAGCGCCGTCACGGCATAGGTATGAAGGGCCATACGGAAGGGTGACACGGCAGGAGCCGGCTCGGTTGATGTGGCCTCGACAACCGGGGCGCGCCACAACTTGAGGCCGAGATACACGAGGTAGGCCGCCCCAATCCATTTCAATGCGGTGAAGAGCAGGGACGAGGCGGCCAGCACCACACCCAAACCCAGCATGGATGCGGTCATGGCGGTGAAGTCGCCGAGCGCAACGCCGACGACGGTGGCGAGCCCCGAACGCCGGCCCTGACCAAGCGCATAGGATACCACAAGCAGGATCGTGGGGCCCGGGATGATCAACAACACCGCGGATGCCGCGGTAAAGGCAAGCCAAGCTTCTATCGGCATCATCATCTCCCTCTGGACAGCCCACGACTGATCCACGAATCTGGCCGGCTTACAATCTCAGATTTTCCCAGGAACAGTCTGACCTCCTCATCCTCGACAACCCGCCCGGCCACAAGGTGACCGGGGGGCGCGAGGGAGTCGAGGCGCGCGGCGCCCAGATCCTCGACCCGCCGACCTACAGCCCCCACCACGATCCCATCGAGCCAGCTTTCGCCAAGCTCAAGGCTCTGCTGCGCAAGGCCGCCGAGCGGACGCGCGACGGCTTCTGGAACGCCGGCTATGCAACCGGATCGAAAAACCGCTTTAGCAACCACCGCCGCGGGTCATCGCGCCACCCAGCATGGCGCCGCCCAGCGTGCCGGCGGCCGTCGCCGCCAGCTTGCCGTCGCCACGCCCGAACTGCGAGCCGACCAGCCCGCCGACCGCGGCCCCGCCCAGCACGCCGATCAGGTCGCCATCGAGCGGCCCGCATTCCACGACCTGCGGCGCCGCGCGGACCACGCGCGGGCGCTGCTGGACGATCACCGGCGGCGGCTCCTCGATGTAGACGGGGGCCGGGGCGTAATGCACGACCGGCGGTTCCTCATAGACCACAACCGGCGGAGGGCGGCGGACGATCACCACACGCCCGTCGCCATAGCCGCCGTCGATGTAGCCATGCTCGTAATAGCGGGCACGCTCATGGCGCTCACGGTCATGGCGTTCGCGCTCATGATGGCGCTCCTGCTTGGCGCGCCAGCCATGGGCCGGAGCCCAGTCCGGCGGATCGGCGAGGACCGGGGACACCCCCGCGCCCAGGGCCGCCACACCGGCCAGCAGCGCGACGGCGAGGGATTTGGGGGTGAAGCGGATGTGCGTCATGATGGCTCCAGGGTACGTCTCACCCGAATGAACATCCGGGGCTGGAGTCTTCATCCACCCGACAGCCGTGAAGCGCGTGACAATTTTGGGGGCGCGCGAATGAGGTACCTCGCCCCACCCCTCCCCCGCGTCGCGGGGGAAGGTCAAGGAGGGGGGCAAGAGCAACCTCACCCCACCGCCGGCAGCCGATCCAGGAACTTGTCGAGCGTGATCGGGTAGTCGCGCACCCGCAGGCCCGTCGCGTTGTGGACCGCGTTGGCGACCGCCGCGCCCACACCGCACAGCCCCAGCTCGCCCACCCCCTTGGCCTTCATCGGCGAGGAGATCGGGTCGGTCTCGTCGAGGAAGATCACCTCCTGGTGCGGGATGTCGGCGTGGACCGGTACCTCGTAGCCGGCGAGGTCGTGGTTGACGAAGAAGCCCGTGCGCTTGTCGAGCGCCAGCTCCTCCATCAGCGCGGCGCCAACGCCCATGGTCATCGCGCCGATCACCTGACTGCGCGCCGACTTCGGGTTCAGGATGCGGCCCGCCGCGCAGACCGCCAGCATCCGCCGCACGCGGATCTCGCCGGTCGCCGCGTCCACCGCCGCCTCCACGTAATGGGCACCGAAGGTCGACTGCTGGTATTTCTTGTCGAGGTCGCCGTATTCGATGCCGTCCTCGGCGGACAGGCCGTTGGCGCCCGCCGCTTCGGCCAACGGAACCCTGCGGTTGCCGGCGACGACCTGCCCGTCAACGAACTGCGCGTCGGCGGAGTTGACGCCGAGCCGTTGCGCCACCGCCTCGCGCAGCTTCACGCAGGCGGCGTAGACCCCGGCGGTGGCGTTGTTGGCGCCCCATTGGCCGCCCGATCCGGCGGACACCGGGAAGCTCGAATCGCCGAGCCGCACCGCCACCTTGTCCAGCCCGACCCCCATCATCTCCGCCGCGGTCTGGGCGATGATGGTGTAGCTGCCGGTGCCGATGTCGGTCATGTCGGTCTCGACCGTGACGATCCCGCGCTGGTCCAGCCGCACCCGCGCCGCCGATTTGGTCAGCAGGTTGTTGCGGAAGGCCGCCGCCATCCCCAGCCCGACCAGCCAGCGTCCGTCGCGCACCTGCCCCGGCTTCGGGTTGCGCTTGGCCCAGCCGAAGCGCTCCGCCCCCAGGCGCAGGCATTGCACGAGCTGGCGCTGCGAGAAGGCCCGGTTGGGATCGGCGGGGTCGGTCTGGGTGTCGTTGCGGATGCGGAATTCAACCGGGTCCATGCCCAGCGTCTCCGCCATCTCGTCCATGGCGACCTCCAGCGCCATCATCCCCGACGCCTCGCCCGGCGCCCGCATGGCGTTGCCTTCGGGCAGGTCGAGCGTGGCGATGCGGTTGCCGATCAGGCGGTTCGCGCCGGCGTAGAGCAGCCGCGTCTGGTCGGTCGCCGTCTCCTCCGAGCCGCCGGGCAGGTTGCCCGACCAGCTTTCATGGGCGATGGCGGTGATCGTGCCGTCCGGCGTGGCGCCGATGCGGACGCGCTGGATGGTGGCGGGGCGGTGCGTGGTGTTGTTCATCATCAACGGCCGCGACAGCCCCACCTTGACCGGCCGCCCGGCCTCCCGCGCGCCCAGAGCCGCCAGCAGCGCGTCGGCGCGCAGGAACAGCTTCCCGCCGAAGCCGCCGCCGATGAAGGGGGAGATGACGCGCACCTTGTCCTTCGGCATCTTCAGCGTCGCCGACAGGTCGGTCACCATCCAGTCGATCATCTGGTTGGAGGTCCAGACGGTCAGCCGGTCGCCCTCCCAGGCGGCGATGGTCGCGTGCGGCTCCATCATCGCGTGGCTTTCGTCCGGCGTGGTGTAGGTCTCGTCGAGTTTCACCGGAGCCGCCGCGAAGGCGCCCGCGAAATCACCCACGACGGAATCGCCGTCCTTGGTCTTCTCCGCCTTGTCCTTGGCCGCGGCCAGATCATAGGCGCCGTCCGCGGGGGTGTAGTCGATGCGGACGAGCCCCGCCGCGGTGCGCGCCTGCTCGAAGGTTTCCGCCACCACCAGGGCGACGGCCTGCTGGTAATGCTCGATCTCCGGCCCGCCGAGCAGGGTCGCGGTGTTGCGCTTGCCCTTGTCGAGGGAGCCGGCGTTCTCCGCCGTGACGATGGCGACGACGCCGGGGGCCTTCCGCGCCGCCTCCAGATCCATGGACGCGATGCGGCCCTTGGCGATGCCCGAGCCGATGACCCAGCCATAGGCGACGTTCGGCGCCACGTCGTGCCATTCATAGGCGTAGGTGGCCTTTCCCGTCGTCTTCAGCGGTCCGTCGATGCGGTCGGTCGGCTTGCCCACCACCTTCAGCTGGTCGATCGGGTTGGTGGTCGCGGGAGTGTCGAACTTCATGTCTCACCCTTTCGCTTCGGCCAGCACCGAGGCGAGCGTCCGCTCGACCAGGGTCAGCTTGAATGCGTTGTCGTGCGTCGGCTTCGCATCGGCCAGCAGCCTAGCGGTGACCGCCTTGGCGCCGCGCGGCATCTCGGCCTCGGCGGCCTCGACGCGCCATGGCTTGTGCGCCACGCCGCCCAGCGCCACCCGGCCGCTGCCGTCGCGCTGCACCACCGCCGCGACGGAGACGAGCGCGAAGGCGTAGGACGCGCGGTCGCGCACCTTGCGGTAGACGTGGGTGCCGCCGACCGGCTTGGGCAGCGTCACCGCGGTGATGAGTTCGCCGGGAACCAGCGCCGTCTCGATGTGCGGCGTGTCGCCGGGCAGCCGGTGGAACTCTGCGATGGGGATTTTCCGCGTCGTCCCGTCGGCCCGCACCGTTTCCACCGTGGCGTCCAGCGCGCGCATGGCGACGGCCATGTCGCTGGGGTGGGTGGCGATGCAGGCGTCGCTCGATCCGACCACGGCGAGCTGCCGGCTGTAGCCGCCGATGGCGGCGCAGCCGCTGCCCGGCTGGCGTTTGTTGCAGGGCTGGTTGGTGTCGTAGAAGTAGGGGCAGCGCGTGCGCTGGAGCAGGTTGCCCGCCGTCGTCGCCTTGTTGCGCAGCTGGCCCGACGCCCCGGCGAGCAGGGCCCGCGACAGCACGCCGTAGTCGCGCCGCACCCGCGGGTCGGCGGCCAGCGCCGTGTTGCGCACCAGCGCGCCGATGCGCAGCCCACCGTCCGGCGTCGCCTCCACGGTGTCGAGCTTCAGCCCGTTGACGTCGATCAGATGGGCCGGCGTCTCGATCTCCAGCTTCATCAGGTCGAGCAGGTTGGTGCCGCCCGCGATGAATTTGGCGCCGGGCCGGCGCTCGACGGCCGCCGCCGCGGCGGCGGGGGAATCCGCCCGCTCGTAGGTGAAGGGTCTCATGCCTCCCTCCGTGCGACGTCCGAGATCGCATCGACGATGTTGGAATAGGCGCCGCAGCGACAGATGTTGCCGCTCATCCGCTCCCGGTACTCATCGACCGTAGCCTGGGGCGCGGCGTTGAGGTCGGCGGTGACGTGGCTGGGCACAC
This sequence comes from Azospirillum baldaniorum, assembly GCF_003119195.2. Lineage (NCBI taxonomy): Bacteria > Pseudomonadati > Pseudomonadota > Alphaproteobacteria > Rhodospirillales > Azospirillaceae > Azospirillum > Azospirillum baldaniorum. The sequence continues at coordinate 938,228 of NZ_CP022254.1, forward strand.
CGGCCTTGATCTCGTCCAGCATCGCCACCGCCGAACAGATCTGGCCCGGCGTGCAGTAGCCGCACTGGTATCCGTCATGCTCGACGAAGGCGGCCTGCATGGGGTGCAGCTTGCCGGGCAGGCCCAGCCCCTCGATGGTGGTGACGCTGCCGCCCTCGTGCATCACGGCGAGCGACAGGCAGGAATTGATCCGCTGCCCGTCCACGATGACCGTGCAGGCGCCGCACTGGCCGTGGTCGCAGCCCTTCTTGGTGCCGGTGAGGTGCAGATGCTCGCGCAGCGCGTCGAGCAGCGTCGTCCGCGTGTCGAGTTCAAGGTCGCGGCGCTGCCCGTTCACGGTGAAGGTGACCTTGGACAGGACGGGCGACAGGGACGGTGAGTCGGCTCCGGTCGCGGGGGGTGGCATGGCGGTCTCTCCAACGGTGGCCGCCCGCGCCGGCGCCCGGAACGGCGCCGCCGTCAGCGCGGCGGTGGCGGCGGTCCCAAGCAGGAGGCCGCGCCGCGTCATGTCGAGGTCGCCGGAATGGTGCATCGGTGAAATCCTCTTCCCTTCCTGGCTGTAATCCCGGCCCCGCGGGGCGGGGCGCAGGCGTGCGGACGGCTCATCCGCTTGTGCGGATGGGGAAAAGCTAGGCCGTGCCGCTCCGGCGATTACCCGCCGGTCTGCGATAAGGCTTATGAAACGGGTCAATGGAACGCAGCGGCCTTGCGGATGGTTGAACCGGGTTTGCCCGGCGCCCCTTTGCGCCGCCGTCTTTCATCCACCCGCCTTGATCCGCTTGCGACGCACCGACATGATTGGCCCAGGCGGGAGAGTGTCGCTCCCGCGGGCAAAGGGCCGGGCAAAGGAAGGTGAGCGTTGGATCTGCGTCAGTTGCGGTATTTCATCGGCATCGTCGATGAAGGCTCCTTCACGGCCGCGGCTCAGAAGCTGAACGTCGCCCAACCGGCCCTCAGCCACAACATCCGCAATCTGGAGGCGGGCCTCGGGGTCAAGCTGCTGACCCGCGGCGTCCATGGGGTCAAGCCGACCGCCGCCGGCACCCGGCTGTACGAGCATGCGGAGATCATCCTGCGCCACGTCGCCCAGGCGACCGAGCAGGTGCGGAACTGCTCGGGCACGCCGAGCGGGCTGGTGACCGTCGGCTTCACCTCCTCGGTGGCGCTGGTGGCGGCGGTTCCCCTGGTGCAGGCGGTCCGCGCCGAACTGCCGCAGGTGTCGCTGCGGGTGGTCGAGTCCTTCAGCGGGACGATCCTGGAATGGCTGAACGACGACCGGCTGGATTTCGGCTGCATCTACGACGTGACGCGGTCGCGCACCCTGCTGGCCGAATCGCTGGTGCGCGAGGATCTCTACCTGATCGGACCGCCGGGCGGAGAGGACGGCGCCATCGCCTTCGACGAGCTGGCCGGAAAGGACCTGATCCTGCCGAGCCGCCCGCACAATCTGCGCGACCGCATCGAACGGGTGGCGCGCGAGACCTGCACGATCGTCACCGTGGCGGTGGAGATCAACGGGCTCCCCCAGATCAAGGCGCTGGTCGCCAAGGGGGTGGGCTATTCGGTCCTGCCGATCTCGGCGGTGATGGAGGAATGGCGGACGGGCCAGGTCTCCGCCCGGCTGATCGTGTCGCCGTCGCTGCGCCGCTCGGTCCATCTCTGCCGGCCCCGCGGCGCCCCGGTGACCGAGGCCGCGGCGGCGGTGCGCGAGACCTTCCTGCGGGTGGTGCGCGATCTGGTCGGCGGCGGCGACTGGCCCGGCACCCTGCTGCTGGACGAGGAAGCGGCGGCGTCCTAGCGCACGGCCGAAGACATAGGATTCACACCGTGCCGGCAGCGGACCGCCGACGCTCCGGGTACCAGGATGTGAACTTGATCGCGCCGACGAGAGCCAGCACGGTCGCGACGATGCCGAAGCGAGGCGGCAGATCGGGCCGGTAGAGCAGGACGAGGTCCGCGATCACCAGCACGAGGAACGCCAGAGCCCACACGCCCGTGATCACGTAGTTGGTGTGGATGAAGCGCGGGCTGTCCCAGAATTCGTGGGCAACCTGCTCGCGCGCGTACTGCAGCGTGAAGGGGCGCCGCAGCGCGATGGAGATTAGCACGATCAGCAGGAGCCCGGCATCGACGAGCAGCCGGACCCCCATGACGGACCCCCCCATGACGGACCGGGTCGGTCCGCCTGCCACGGCGTAGAGCGCCAACCCACCGAACAGCAGCACCGTGCCGACTTCGAGGATCTTCGGTGTCCTGCCGGGACTCATCCAGTCGCGCAGCAGCATGGTGGCTGAAACGAGGGCACCGGCGATGAGTCCCTCCACCGGTCCCACCAGTCGGTCGAGGACGGCGAAGGCGATGAAGGGCGCGAAGGCCAGGAGAATTCCCATCACGTCTCCTTTCCAGCCGAGGGGTCGGCCCATCGGAAGGCTGCGGACGCTGAAAGAGACACGCCGACGAGGCTGAACCGTCGCATCGACGACGACAAGTGGGCTGCCCGCATAGGTGGATGGGAATTACGAGTATGACTGCCCTAACCAAGTAACCTTCGTCGCCACCGTTATCCAAATCATTGGTTTTCCGGACACCACCAGCGTATCGGACGGTTCGCCAACTTCCGTGGCATGTTCCCTGTCTGGCCCTTGTCGGACTGCGCGAGTTCATCGACAGGCAGGCCAAGCTGATAGCGGCGAAGCCGGAGCCCTATATTCTGGGCGAGCACCTCGGGACCGAGTGACCACCGGCCGGCACCTGCATGCCCGGCCGACCGTTCAGCCCGCTATCTCGGAATGTGATCGATCGAGGGTCGTAGAATGAAGCGCAACAAGGCCCTACGGGAACACGCGATACCGGTTGAAGGGACCACGTCCTTTCAATGTGGCTCGGCCCACGGGGTGACCCGAATTGCGGCGCCTGCGCGCCCGGACTGGTTGCGCGGCGAAGGGGAAATGAGACGCCGCATCCGGGAGCATGACTGGAGCGCGACGCCGCTTGGCCCCCTGGAGCGGTGGCCGCTCTCGCTGCGCAATGCGCTGACCGTGGTTCTCGATCAACCTCTTCCGATGGCCCTGGCCTGGGGGCCGGATCTTCTGACGTTCCCCAACGATGCCTATCGTCCCTTGCTCGGCAACAAGCCCGACACCCTCGGCCGGCCATTTCTGGAGGTCTGGGAGGAGGTGCGCGACATCACGGAGCCTCAGATTGCTCAGGCCCTGGCTGGCAATCCACTTTCTTTTGAGAACGCCCGATTTCTGCTCCCGCGCGGGGACCAGACCGAGGAGGCATTTTTCGACTACTCGTTCAGCCCAGTACGCGACGAAACTGGCGCGGTCTCAGGCCTGATCAACACGGCCATTGAGACGACCGCGCGGGTCCTTGCCGAACGTGAACGGGCCAAGGACCTCGACGCCATGACCCGTTTGCACAAGATCGGCGCGATGTTCGTGCGTAAAGGCGACATCGCTCCGGTCCTTGCCGAGATCGTGGATGCGGCCATCGCCATCGCCGATGCCGATATGGGCAACATCCAATTGCTCGCGCCCGCGACCGGGGAGTTGCGGATTGTCGCGCATCGGGGCTTCCCGCAATGGTGGCTCGACTTCTGGGACACCGTCGCGCGCGGTCAGGGTGTTTGCGGTACGGCGCTCGAACGTGGAGAGCGCGTCATCATCGAGAACGTCGAAACGAGCCCCATCTTCATTGACACCCCCGCATTGGACATCCAACTCCGAGCCGGTGTCCGAGCGGTGCAGTCCACGCCTTTGATCAGCCGCTCGGGACAGAAAGTGGGGATGTTCTCCACGCATTATCGGACACCACGACGACCCGATGAACGGTCCCTTCAGTTGCTGGATCTGCTTGCCCGCCAGGCTGCCGACATCATCGAGCGGCAAGCCGCCGAGATCGCCCTGCGCGAGAGCGAGGAAAAATACCGCTCTCTGTTCGAATCGATGGATCAGGGTTATGCGGAGTGCGAGCTGATCCGCGATCCCGATAGTCGCGCCACCGATCTTCGGTACATCGAGTTGAATCCTGCATACGAGCGTCTGACCGGCATTCCCGTGGCTGAGGTGCTGGGCCGGACGGTGCGTGAGGTCATCCCAAATTTCGACGACTGGTGGATCGCGACATACGATCGCATCGTCCGAGACGGTCGCCCCGAGCGGGTCGAAAACCAAGTGGCCACGCTCGGCCGATGGTACGAGGCGCATGTCTACCCACGGCGCGGCCGGCGGTTCACGGTTCTTTACGAGGACATCACCGAGAGGAAAGAAGCGGCCGAGCGGATGAAGGTCCTTGTCGCGGAACTCCAGCACCGTACCCGGAACCTTCTGACGGTCGTCTCCGTCGTAGCGGAGCGCACCAAGACGGTCAGCAGCACCCTGGAAGATTTCTGGGAACGCTTGGAATTGCGCTTGGAAGCTCTGGGGCGCAGCCAGGCGCTGCTGTCGCGCAGCGGGCCAGGCGTGAACCTGAGTGACTTGGTGCGCCTGGAGTTGGCGGCGCACGGGGCGGACTCGGAAGCCGGGGTACACGCGGAGGGCCCGGAGATCTGGTTGCAACCGAACCAGGTGCAGATGCTCGGGCTGGCGTTGCATGAGTTGATGACCAACGCGCTGAAGCACGGAGCGTTGACGTCGTCCGGCGGGCGCTTGTCCATCACCTGGGGCAAGCACGACGACGAGCGGATCTGGCTGCTTTGGGAGGAGACGCCGGCGTCACCGCCGCGCTCGCCGCCGGGTCGACGCGGCTTCGGACGGGAGCTGATCGAGGAGGTCTTGCCCTACGACCTGGACGCCAAGACCCGGCTGGAGATCGGCCCGGACGGCGTTCGCTGCGCCATCGAACTGCCGCACTTCTGATCGGAGGCGCTCAGTCCTGCTCCGGGACGCCGCGCTTCGGAAGGAGGATGCGGGTCTCCTCGATCAGGTTCCGAGTTTCCAGGACGGTCGCTACGGCGCGCGAATAGGCATCGCTGAGAACCGCGGGCGAGGGGGCGGGCTGCGCCGGCCGGCCGGAGAGCGCGGCCTTGAGGCAGGCTAGAAGCTTCGTGTCGCGAAACGGCTTGCTGATGTGGTGCACCGTCGTCCAGGGTTCCGGGATGGCGCTCGCGGCAAAGCCGGTGACGAATATCATTGGCACGCAGCGCGCCCGCAACGCCTCGGCGAGCGGGTAGACGAGATCGCCGCGCAGGTCGATATCGAGCACCGCGGCCCCAAGGCCGTCGCCCTCGGACGTGAGCAGGTCGAAGCCAGCCTTCAACGTGGAAGCCGGCCCGACGGGAACGCACTCTGCCGTCTCCAGCGCGCGTGTGATCTTGCCGGCGATCAGGCCGCGGTCCTCGACCACCAGGACGCGCAGCCCCTTCAGCACAACGGCCATTCCGCTGCCTCCCTGCCGCTTCATAGATTCCCTGGACCGACATCAGCCGACAGGCACACATGATGCGGCACTGCCTTCAACAAGCGAACCGGCCAATCTGATCACTTCCGTGTCGTGCCCCCTATTGGCGTTTGTGGAAAGCCCATAGGCTGACAGCGGCGCTTAAACGCCAACAGGTCTTCCAGGCAGACGCATCCGCAACCCGCCACCGGTTTGCAGAAGCGCCCTGGCGCCTTGGCCTCATAGCGCTTCGTTATGCGATGCATGCCCCATCTGTATTGGATCGGGGCCGGTCCGGCTGTTTACCATCGCGGCCACGGACGATTGGCCCTGGCCCACAGCGGAGGCTTTGCACGATGACTTCACCTCTGGCTGGACCTCTGTCGGGACTTCTGATCGTCTCGCTGGAGCAGGCGGTGGCGGCACCGCTCTGCACGTCGCGCCTCGCCGACGCCGGGGCACGGGTGATCAAGATCGAACGGCCGGAGGGCGACTTCGCCCGCGGCTACGACGCCGTGGTCCACGGGCAGAGTTCCTATTTCGTCTGGCTCAACCGCGGCAAGGAATCCGTCGTCCTCGACATCAAGACGCCCGAGGACGCCGAGCTGCTGGAGCGGCTGATCGCCCGCGCCGACGTCTTCGTGCAGAATCTGGCGCCGGGCGCGGCGGAGCGGGCCGGATTCGGCTCGGACGCCCTGCGGAGGCGCCATCCCCGGCTGATCACCTGCGACATCTCCGGCTACGGCGACGACGGCCCCTACCGCGACATGAAGGCCTACGACCTGCTGGTGCAGAGCGAGACCGGGCTGGCCTCCATCACCGGATCGCCGGACCAGCCGGGGCGCGTCGGCGTGTCGGTGGCCGACATCGCCTGCGGCATGAACGCCTACACCGGCGTCCTCCAGGCATTGCTGGAGCGCGAGCGCAGCGGCGAGGGGTCGGCGGTGGCCGTGTCCCTGTTCGATTCGCTGGCGGAGTGGATGATGGTGCCGCTGATGCACCACGACCATGGCGGCAAGGCGCCGGGTCGGGTCGGGCTGATGCACCCGAGCATCGCCCCCTATTCCGCCTTTGCCCTGGCCGATGGCCGGCAGGTGGTGTTGTCGATCCAGAACGAGCGCGAATGGGTGGCCTTCTGCGCCGACGTTCTGCTGCGGCCGGAGTTGGCGACCGACGAGCGCTTCGCGACCAACACCCGCCGCGTCGCCAACCGCCCGGAGCTGGACGCGCTCGTCGCCGCCATCTTCCGGACCATGGACCACGCCGAGGCGGTGCGCCGCCTGAACCGCGCGCGCACCGCCTTCGGCTCGCTGAACGAGGTGGCCGACCTGTCCACCCACGCGCAGCTGCGCCGCGTGACCACCGAGACGCCGGGCGGACCGGTCGACGTGGTGGCGCCGCCGGTGCAGGTGCGCGGCCGACCCTACGCCTCCGGCGCCGTTCCGGCGCTGGGCCAGCACACCGACGCCGTCCGGCGTGAAATCTTCAAACAATAAGGGGGGAGCATGACTATGGACCATTTGCGCGACTGGATCGGCCGGTCGGAAAGCGCCGAGGACGTCGCGTCGCCGGTGGCGCTGACCGGGCTGGCGGCGATGCTCGACCATGACAACCCGCCCTGGCCGGCCGGCGAGGTGCCGCCGCTGGGGCATTGGCTGTATTTCCTGCCAAAGGCGCTGCAGCGCGACATCGCCGAGGACGGCCACCCGCACAAGGGCGGTTTCCTGCCGCCGGTGGAACTGCCCCGCCGCATGTGGGCCGGCGACACCCTGACCTTCCACCGCCCCATCCGCAGCGGCGAGGCGATCACCCGCCGCTCGACCATCGAGGAGGTCACCCCGAAGGAGGGCCGCTCGGGCCGGATGGTCTTCGTGAAGGTCCGGCACGAGATCAGCACCGCCGCCGGCGTCGCCATCACCGAGTTCCACGACATCGTCTACCGCGAGGCCGCCAAGCCCGGCGACGCCCCCGTCCCCGGCGAGCGTCCGGCCGGCGAGGCGGTGTGGCAGCGGCGCATCCAGCCCGACCCGGTCCTGCTGTTCCGCTATTCGGCCCTGACCTTCAACGGCCACCGCATCCACTACGACCGCGACTATTGCCGCGACGTCGAGGGCTATCCGGGGCTGGTCTTCCACGGTCCGCTCAGCGCCACCATGCTGATGGACCTGTTCCTGCGCGAGAATCCCGGGGCGCGGGTGACCGGCTTCCGCTTCCGGGCGAAGCGGCCGCTGTTCGACATCCATCCGCTGACCCTGTGCGGCGCTCCGACCGACACCGGCGCCACGCTGTGGGTGACCGACCACGAGGGCTTCGTCGCCATGTCCGCCGAGCTGGAGGCCGAACGGTCATGACGGCGGCGCATCGCGGCCCGGTTGGAGGAAACGTGTGATGTCCCTGCCGTATCAATCCTATCTCTTCGTCCCCGCCGACAACGCCAAGCTGCTGGAGAAGGCCCACCAGCGCGGGGCGGACGCCCTCATCCTCGACCTTGAGGACGCCGTCCTTCCCGCCGGCAAGCCGGAGGCCCGCCGCGGCCTCCCCGAGCCGATCGACCGGCTGCACGGGCTGGGCGTGCCGGTGCTGGTGCGGATCAACAGCGGCTGGCGCGACGCCGTCGCCGATCTGGAGGCCGCGGTGCGCCCCGGCGTGGCCGCCCTGGTGGTGCCCAAGGCCGAGGACGCCGGGGCGCTGCGCGTCCTCTCCGCGATGATCGCGGAGTGGGAGGCGGAGCGCGGCCTGACCCCGGGCGCCATCGGCCTCGTCGCCCTCATCGAAAGCCCGCTGGGGCTGGAGCGGCTGTCCGGGATCGCCGCCGTCCCGCGCGTGGCGGCGCTGGCGCTGGGCAGCGAGGATTTCGCCCTGACTTTGGGGGTGGAACCGACCGAGGCGCTGCTCGCCCTGCCGTGCCGCCAGATCGCGCTGGCCGCCGCCGCCCGCGGCCTCGCGGCGATCGGCCTGCCCGGCTCGCTGGCCGAGTTCCGCGACCTCGACGCCTACCGCGCCATGGTGGCGCAGGCGCGGGCCGTCGGCATGACCGGCGCGCTGTGCATCCACCCGGCCCAACTGCCCGTCGTGCGCGACGTCTTTTCCCCTTCCGCCGCCGACGTGGCCTGGGCCGGACGGGTGGTCGCGGCGTGGGACGAGGCCCAGGCGGCGGGGCGCGGCGCCGTACAGGTGGACGGGCGCATGGTCGACCGCCCGGTTGCCGAGCGGGCGAAGGCCATCCTGGCGCGCCGCGCTCCCACGGCCTGAAACGCGGCAACAATCAAAAAGCAGGGTGACGAGACATGAAGACCAGCATCGGTCAGGGCTTCGACGAGATCCGCGACGCCGTGCGCGCGCTCTGCGCCGAATTCCCCAGCGAGTACCACCGCCGCATCGACGAGGAGCGCGGCTATCCCGAGGCGTTCGTGGACGCGCTGACCAAGGCCGGCTGGATGGCCGCCCTGATCCCGGAGGAATATGGCGGCTCGGGCCTCGGCCTGACCGAAGCCTCCGTCATCATGGAGGAGATCAACCGCTCGGGCGGCAATTCCGGCGCCTGCCACGGCCAGATGTACAACATGAACACGCTGGTCCGGCACGGCTCGGAGGAGCAGCGCCGCCGCTATCTGCCGAAGATCGCGGCGGGCGAGCTGCGCCTCCAGTCGATGGGCGTCACCGAGCCGACCACCGGCACCGACACCACCCGCATCAAGACCCGGGCGGAGAAGAAGGGCGACCGCTACGTCATCAACGGGCAGAAGGTGTGGATCTCCCGAGTCCAGCATTCCGACCTGATGATCCTGCTCGCCCGCACCACGCCGCTCGATCAGGTGCGCAAGAAGTCGGAGGGCATGTCGATCTTCATCGTCGACATCAAGGAGGCGATGCAAAAGGGCATGACCGTCCAGCCCATCCGCAACATGGTCAACCATGAGACCAACGAGCTGTTCTTCGACAATCTGGAAATCCCCGCGGAGAACCTGATCGGCGAGGAGGGCCAGGGCTTCAAGTACATCCTGACCGGCCTCAACGCCGAGCGGGTGCTGATCGCGGCGGAATGCATCGGCGACGGCTACTGGTTCATCGACAAGGTCTGCGACTACACCCGCGACCGTCAGGTCTTCGGCCGCCCGATCGCCCAGAACCAGGGCGTGCAGTTCCCCATCGCCGAAAGCTTCATCGAGGTGGAGGCCGCCAACCTGATGCGCTTCGAGGCCTGCCGCCTCTACGACGCCGGGGAGCCCTGCGGCGCCCAGGCCAACATGGCGAAGTATCTCGCCGCCAAGGCCTCGTGGGAAGCGGCGAACGCCTGCCTGCAGTTCCATGGCGGCTTCGGCTTCGCCAGCGAATACGACGTAGAGCGCAAGTTCCGCGAGACCCGGTTGTATCAGGTGGCGCCCGTCTCCACCAACCTGATCCTCGCCTATGTCGCGGAGCATGTCCTGGACCTGCCGAAGTCCTACTGACTGGGCGGGTTTCCCCGGACCCAACTCCCCATCGGTGCCGGAGGTGGCCTGAAAGCCGCCTCCGGGTTTGAGCTGATCCACCGCCCGAACAGGAAAAGGCGGGTGCCGGAGCCCCAAGGCCCCGGTACCCGCCTTCTTTTTTTGGAATGCGCTCCGGTCCCGCCGCCTCAGCCGAACCAGCCGGCGACGTTTCCGGTCTGGCCGAGGATGGTGATGCGGTTGCCCCCGCCGACGTCGAGCGTGGTGTTGCCGCCCTCCACCCGCGCCGAGCGGATCACCGCGCCGAGGTCCATGCTGGCGTCATAGAGCGCCAAGCGGTCGACCCCCACCTGGAAGTCCATCACCACCGACCCGCCCGAGGCCCGCCCGAAGGCGAAGACGTCCGCGCCGGCGCCGCCCCACAGCGTGTCCGCGCCGCCGTCGGCGAACAGCACGTCGTTGCCCGCCCCGCCGTTCAGCAGGTCGTTGCCCGCCCCGCCGAACAGCGTGTCGTTGCCCTCCTCGCCGAACAGCGTGTCGTCGCCGTCGCCGCCGCTGGCCAGGTCGTCGCCCGCGCCGAGCCCGATCAGGTCGCGCCCCGCCCCGCCCAGCGCCACGTCGTTGCCCGCCCCGCCGCTGAGCGTGTCGTCGCCGTCGTCGCCGATCAGGAAGTCGTCGCCCGCCCCGCCGAACAGCAGGTCGTTGCCCGCCCCGCCGGACAGCGTGTCGTCGCCCTCCTCGCCGGTCAGCGTGTCGTCGCCCGCCTCGCCGAACAGGATGTCCTGGCCCGTCCCGCCGAACAGCGCGTCGTTGCCGACCCCGCCGCCGATCAGGTCGTTGCCCTCGCCGCCGAACAGCCAGTCGTCGCCCTCGCCGCCCATCACCACGTCGTCGCCGTCGTCGCCGTACAGCGTGTCGTTGCCGCCGGCGCTGGCGATCGTGTCGTTGCCGCCGCCGCCGTGCAGGAGGTCGTCGCCGGCCCCCAGGTACATGTACTGCTCGTGGTCGTCGCCGTAGACGATCTGCTCGCCGTCGCCGCCGACCAGCGTGGCGTTGCCGACCACCGCCGCGAACTCGACGTTGTCGAGCTGGATGGTCACCGGACCCGCCGCCGCCGTGGTGTTGAGCACCACCGCGGTCGGCGCCGTGCTGGCGACCCCGGTGCCGCCCAGCGTGTTGCCGGTCACCCTGGTCTGCACCGCCTGGCCGGCGGCCACCCCCGGCGTGCTGAAGTCGATGGCGCGCACCAGGAGCTGGGCCTGGGCGGAGAGCACCGAGAGGAAGCCGTCGCCGCCGCCGGTCAGGTTGCCGCGCGAGGCGGTGCCGGCGTCGGTGCGCGCCTCGATCGCGGCGATCAGCCCGGTCAGCCCGCTCTGCGCCTGCGCGGCGGTCTGCCGCTCGGCGCTGCCCGAGGTGGTGACGGCCACGCCGGTGGAGACGCTGACCGTCAGGGTGGTGACGGTGGACACCGCGCCGGTCTGGCGGTCGACCACCTGCTCGCGCACCACCGGCACGTCGGCCAGATCGGCGTTGGCGGTGCTGCTGTCCTCCACCCGGCCTTCACTGCTGGCCGCGATGGTCACGGTGGTGACGCGCTTGCCGTCGCCGCCGGTGGTGACCGAGCCGTTGACGGTGGCGCCGTCCACGGTGGCCGTCGGCGGCGGGGCGACCGGGGCGGGCTTCTCCACGGTGGCGGTGAGCTTCTGCGTCGTCGCGGTGAAGGGCGGCGCGGCGTTGCCCGCCGGGTCGGTCAGGCCGAGGGTCAGGGTGAGCGTGCCGTCGCCCAGGGCGGAGAGGTCCAGCCCGGTCACCCGCATGGTCGGGCCGCTCATCACGCCGCCGCCGGTGACTTGGCCGCCGCCGGCCGAGGTGATCGTCCAGGTGAAGCTGGTCCCGGCCTCGCCGCCGCTGATGGTGAAGGCGGCGCTGGACTGCTCGATGGCGTCGATGCTGTCGTCCTCGAACAGCACGGTGGCCGTCGGCGGGGTGGTGTCGACGGTCAGCGACTGCGTGCCCAGCGCCGAGGTGTTGCCGGCGGCGTCGGTGGCGGTGGCCGAGACTGGGTTGGCGCCGTTGGCGTTGAGGCTGAGCGTGCCGGTGACCGGAGTGGCGGTGGCGAGGTTGAGGCTCCAGGCGCCGCCGTTCGTGGCGGTGGTGGTGTAGGTGGCGCCGCCCACCGTGACGGTGACGGTGCTGCCGGCCTCGGCCGTGCCGGTGAGGGTGGGCGTCGTGCTGTTGGTCAGCGCCGTGGCGACGGTCGGGGCGTCGGGCAACGTGGTGTCGATGACCAACGACTGGGCGCCCGGTGCCGAGACGTTGCCCGAGGCGTCGGTGGCGGTGGCCGACACCGGGTTGGCGCCGTTCGGGTTGAGGCTGAGCGTGCCGGTCACCGGAGTGGCGGTGGCGAGGTTGAGGCTCCAGGCGCCGCCGTTCGTGGCGGTGGTGGTGTAGGTGGCGCCGCCCACCGTGACGGTGACGGTGCTGCCGGCTTCGGCCGTGCCGGTGAGGGTCGGCGTCGTGCTGTTGCTCAGCGCCGTGGCGACGGTCGGCGCATCGGGCAGCGTGGTGTCGATGGTCAGCGACTGGCTGCCGGCCGAGGAGGTGTTGCCCGCGGCGTCGGTCGCCGTAGCCGACACCGGATTGGCGCCGTTCGGGTTGAGGCTGAGCGTGCCGGTCACCGGAGTGGCGGTGGCGAGGTTGAGGCTCCAAGTCCCGTTGGTCGCGGTGGTGGTGTAGGTCGCTCCACCGATGGTGACGGTGACGGTGCTGCCGGCCTCCGCTGAGCCGGTGAGGGTCGGCGTCGTGCTGTTGCCCAGCGCGGGGCTGGTCACCGCCGGCGCGGTGGGCGCCGTCGTGTCGATGGTCAGCGACTGGGTGCCCGGCGCCGAGACGTTTCCGGCAGCGTCGGTGACCGTGGCCGTGACGGGGTTGGCGCCGTTGGCGTTCAGGTTCAGGGAGCCAGCGGTCGGCGTCGCCGTGGCGAGGTTGAGGGTCCAGGCGCCGCCGTTCGTGGCGGTGGTGGTGTAGGTGGCGCCGCCCACCGTGACGGTGACGGTGCTGCCGGCCTCGGCCGAGCCGGTGAGGGTTGGCGTGGTGCTGTTGGTCAGCGCTGCGCTGGTCACCGAGGGCGCGCTCGGCGCCGTGGTGTCGATGGTCAGCGCTTGCGTGCCGGGGGCCGAGACGTTGCCCGCCGCGTCGGTTGCCGTCGCGGAGACCGGGTTGGCGCCGTTGGCGTTCAGGTTCAGGGAGCCGGAGGTCGGCGTCGCCGTGGCGAGGTTGATGGACCAGCTGCCGTTGGTCGCCGTGGTGGTGTAGGTGGCGCCGCCCACCGTGACGGTGACGGTGCTGCCGGCCTCGGCCGTGCCGGTGAGGGTTGGCGTGGTGCTGTTGCTCAACGCCGCACTGGTCACCGCCGGAGCGTTGGGCAGTGTGGTGTCGATGGTCAGCGACTGCGTGCCGGCGGACGACGTGTTGCCCGCCGCGTCGGTGGCGGTGGCCGTAACGGGGTTGGCGCCGTTGGCGTTCAGGTTCAGGGAGCCAGCGGTCGGTGTCGCGGTGGCGAGATTGAGGCTCCAGGCCCCGTTGGTCGCCGTGGTGACGTAGGTCGCCCCACCGATGGTGACGGTCACCGTGCTGCCGGTTTCCGCCGTGCCGGTGAGGGTGGGCGTCGTGCTGTTGGTCAGCGCCGTGGCGACGGTCGGAGCGGTCGGAGCGGTGGTGTCGATGGTCAGCGTTTGCGTGCCGGGAGCCGAGGTGTTGCCCGCCGCGTCGGTCGCGGTGGCCGACACCGGGTTGGCGCCGTTGGCGTTCAGGGTCAGCGAGCCGGCGGTCGGTGTCGCCGTGGCGAGGTTCAGGCTCCAGGCGCCGCCGTTCGTGGCGGTGGTGGTGTAGGTCGCTCCACCCACCGTGACGGTCACCGTACTGCCGGCCTCCGCCGTGCCGGTGAGGGTTGGCGTGGTGCTGTTGCTCAATGCCGCACTGGTCACCGCCGGAGCGTTGGGCAGCGTGGTGTCGATGACCAACGACTGCGTGCCGGCGGACGACGTGTTGCCCGCCGCGTCGGTCGCCGTGGCCGTGACGGGGTTGGCGCCGTTGGTGTCGAGGCTCAGCGAACCGGCGGTCGGTGTCGCGGTGGCAAGGTTGAGGCTCCAGGCCCCGTTGGTCGCCGTCGTGGTGTAGGTCGCCCCACCGATGGTGACGGTCACCGTGCTGCCGGTTTCCGCCGTGCCGGTGAGGGTCGGCGTCGTGCTGTTGGTCAGCGCCGTGGCGACGGTCGGAGCGTTCGGTGCCGTGGTGTCGATGGTCAGCGTTTGCGTGCCAGGAGCCGAGGTGTTGCCCGCCGCGTCGGTCGCGGTGGCTGAGACCGGGTTGGCGCCGTTGGCGTTGAGGCTCAGCGAACCGGCGGTCGGTGTCGCCGTGGCGAGGTTCAGGCTCCAGGCGCCGCCGTTCGTGGCGGTGGTGGTGTAGGTCGCTCCACCCACCGTAACGGTCACCGTGCTGCCGGCCTCCGCCGTGCCGCCGATGATCGGTGTAGCGTTCTTGGTCAGCGCCGCGCTGGTCACCGCCGGAGCGGTGGGTGCGGTGGTGTCGATGGTCAGCGACTGTGTGCCCGGCGTGGAGACGTTGCCCGCCGCGTCGGTGGCGGTGGCCGACACTGGGTTGGCGCCGTTGGCGTTCAGAGTCAGCGACCCGGCGGTCGGTGTCGCGGTGGCAAGGTTGAGGCTCCAGGCCCCGTTGGTCGCGGTGGTGATGTAGGTCGCTCCACCCACCGTGATCGTCACCGTGCTTCCCGCCTCGGCCGTGCCGCCGATGGTCGGCGTCGTGCTGTTGCTCAGCGCCGTGGTGACGGTTGGGGCGTTGGGCGCGGTGGTGTCGATGGTCAGCGATTGCGTGCCGGGAGCCGAGACGTTGCCGGCCACGTCGGTTGCCGTCGCGGAGACGGGGTTGGAGCCGTTGGCGTTGAGGCTCAGCGAGCCGGTGACCGGAGTGGCGGTGGCGAGGTTGATCGACCAGTTTCCGTTGGTCGCCGTGGTGGTGTAGGTGGCGCCGCCCACCGTGACGGTGACGGTGCTGCCGGCCTCCGCCGTGCCGCCGATGATTGGTGTAGCGTTGTTGGTCAGCGCCGCGCTGGTCACCGCCGGGGCGTTTGGCGCCGTCGTGTCGATGGTCAGCGACTGGGTGCCCGGCGTGGAGACGTTGCCCGCGGCATCGGTGGCCGTCGCCAAGACGGCGTTGCTGCCGTTGGCGTTCAGGGTCAGCGAACCGGAGGTCGGCGTTGCCGTGGCGAGGTTGACGCTCCAGGTCCCGTTGGTCGCCGTGGTGGTGTAGGTCGCCCCACCGACGGTGACGGTGACGGTGCTGCCCGCTTCCGCCGAACCGGTGAGGATCGGGGTGGCGTTGTTGCTCAGGGTTGCGCTGGTCACCGCCGGAGCGTTGGGAGCGGTGGTGTCGATGGTCAGCGACTGGGTGCCCGGCGTGGAGACGTTGCCCGCCGCATCGGTGGCGGTGGCCGAGACGGCGTTCGTGCCGTTGGCGTTCAGGGTCAGGGAGCCGGAGGTCGGCGTCGCGGTGGCGAGGTTGACGCTCCAGGTTCCGTTGGTCGCCGTGGTGGTGTAGGTGGCGCCACCCACCGTGACGGTCACCGTGCTGCCGGCTTCCGCCGTGCCGGCGAGGGTCGGCGTCGTGCTGTTGCTCAGGGTTGCGCTGGTCACCGCCGGAGCGTTGGGCGCGGTGGTGTCGATGGTCAGCGACTGCGTGCCGGGGTTGGACGTGTTGTTGGACGCGTCGGTGGCGGTGACCGACACCACGTTCGTGCCGTTGGCGTTCAGGCTGAGGGCGCCGGAAACCGGCGTCGCCGTAGCGAGGTTGATCGACCAGTTGCCGTTGGTCGCGGTGGTGGTGTAGGTCGCGCCGCCGATGGTGACGGTCACGGTGCTGCCGGCCTCCGCCGTGCCGGCGAGGGTCGGCGTCGTGCTGTTGCTCAGCGCCGCGCTTGTGACGACCGGAACCGCGGGAGGCGTCACGTCGGCCACGTTGACCACCGCGCTGACGCCGGAGATGGTCGCGCTGCCGGTGGCGCCACCGCTGTCGGTCAGGCTGGCAATGGCCACCGTACGATTGCCCAGCGTCGCCGTCGCGCTGGTGTTCTTGTAGGTGACGCCGCCCAGAAGCGCGTTCATCTGCGCGTCGCTGCGCTCCAGGCCGGTGACGGTCACCGTCGCGACGCCGCCGACCACCGACACGGTGACGCTGGCGTTGCCGCCCGCGGTGCCAAGACCGGTCAGGGTGGCGGTGGCGCCGTTGGTCAAGGCGACGTCGGTGCCGCCGATGGTCAGGACCTCGGTGGCGTCGACCACGCCGCTGACCGTGAACACCGCGCCGCGGAAGCTCTGCCCCGCCTCCACCGTGGAAGCCGCCACCCCGCTGAACAGGCTGGTCGACGCGTCCACCCCGACGCCGAAGGTCTTGCTGCCGCCGGTCGCGGTCAGGGTCGGCACGGCGTCGACGGAGATCGTCGCGGTGGCGCTGCCCGTGCTGTAGGCGTCCGTGCTGGTGTCGGCGGTGCTGCCCGCGGTGCCGCTGGTCCGGTCCCACGCCCTGAAGGTCAGGCCGCCGGTGTCGGTGTTGGTGAAGCCCGACCCGCTCGGCACGAAGCGCACGCGGTCCGACCCGGCGAGCAGCAGCGCCGAGCCGTTGGACGAACCCGTCGGAATGTCCGTCCAGGCGCCGCTGCCGACCTTGTACTGCCAGGTGCCGTTGGTGTTGGTCACGCCGGTGACGGCGATGCCCAGCGGAACGACGGTGACGAGCGGGAACGGGCTGTCGTACTCGGCGTCGGTGGCGGTGCCGGCGGAGGCCAGCAGGGCGGTGACCGTCGTCCCGGTGTTGGCGCCGTCGGCGATGCCCTGGTCGATGGCGGTCAGGCTGCGGACGTCGTTGGACAGGATCGGGCTGTCGTTGGCGCCGGTGAAGTTGAGGGTGAGTTGCTGCTCGACGGTGCGGTTGCCGTCGGAGACGGTGAAGATGCCGGTGCCCTGCATCGGCCCGGCCGGGACGCCGTTGAGGAAGGCGGCGTCGAACACGTAGGCGTACTGGCCGGTCTGGCTGTTGACGTAGGAGGTGCCGCCCGGCCCGGTGGACCAGGTGTCGTAGGTAACGCCGTTGCTCAGCGTGACGCTGCCGTATTGGACGGGCGAGGCCTGCGATCCGGCGATGGAGAAGGTCAGCGTGTCGCCTTCCAGGTCGGTCGCGGAGAGCTGTCCGTCGATCAGCGGGAAGCTGTCGTTGGCGGCGGTGTCGACCAGGGTCGGCGGGGTGGTGGGGACGGCGAGGACCGGCGGGGCGTTGGTGTCGATGCGGTCGTTGTTCTGGCTGATCGGGGTGGTGTAGGGGGTGTTGGCGTTGCTGGCGCTGTCGACCAGGACGATGTTGACCGGGATGTCGTCGCCGGCGGCGCGGTTCCCGGTGCGCTGGCCGTCGGCGGTGACGGTGAAGGTGGCGGTGTAGGTGGTCGCGCTGACCTTGGTCAGGTTGCCGAGCGCGAAGCCGTTGACCGTGCTGCCGTTGCCCAGCGTGTAGGTGTCGCTGTCCGACGCCACGGTGATCGTCACCGTCACCGTGTCGCCGACCTTGGCCGGCTGGTTGGGGATGGTGACGTTGGTGATCGACGGCGGCGTCGTGTCCGGGGTGCTGTTGGTGACCGTCTGGTTGGTGACGGTGGCCGGTGCGTTGCTCGCGGTATCGGTCAGGTTGCCGGTGCCCGGGTTGTAGTCGAGCGTCACCGTCTGGCCCTGAGTGACCGCCGAGGCCAGGGTGAAGGTCAGCGTGGTGGTGCCCGAACCGCTGGCGTAGGTCGCGGCGCGGCTCTGGCCGGCGACCGTGACGGTCAGGCCGGCGGCGCTGGTCGCCGACATGGCTTCGGCGAAGGTGACCGTCAGCGTCGTGCCGTTCACCGCCGCCGAGGTGATGGTCGGCCGGTTCGCGTCGATGCGGTCGGCGCTCTGGCTGATCGCCGTGGTGTAGGGGGTGTTGGAGTTGCCGGCGGTGTCGGTCAGCACGATGTTGACCGGCACGTCCGAGCCCGCCGCGACGTCGGTGCCGCCACTGGTCACCGTGAAGGTCGCGGTGTAGGTCGTCGCGTCGACCTTGGTCAGGTTGCCGAGTGTGAAGCCGCCGACCGTGCTGCCGTTGCCCAGCGTGTAGGTGTCGCTGTCCGACGCCACGGTGATCGTCACCGTCACCACGTCGCCGATCTTCATCACCGTGTCCGGGATCGAGACCGCGGTGATCGACGGCGGCGTGGTGTCGGGCGCCGCCGTGTTGTTGGTGACCGACTGGTTGGTGACGCTGGCCGGTGCGTTGCTCGCAGTGTCGGTCAGGTTGCCGGTGCCCGGGTTGTAGTCGAGCGTCACCGTCTGGCCCTGAGTGACCGCCGAGGCCAGGGTGAAGGTCAGCGTGGTGGTGCCCGAACCGCTGGCGTAGGTCGCGACGCGGCTCTGGCCGGCGACCGTGACGGTCAGGCCGGCGGCACTGGTCGCCGACATGGCTTCGGCGAAGGTAACCGTCAGCGTCGTGCCGTTCACCGCCGCCGAGGCGATGGTCGGCCGGTTCGCATCGATGCGGTCGGCGCTCTGGCTGATCGCCGTGGTGTAGGGGGTGTTGGAGTTGCCGGCGGTGTCGGTCAGCACGATGTTGACCGGCACGTCCGAACCCGCCGCGACGTCGGTGCCGCCGCTGGTCACCGTGAAGGTCGCGGTGTAGGTCGTCGCATCGACCTTGATCAGGTTGCCGAGTGTGAAGCCGCCGACCGTGCTGCCGTTGCCCAGCGTGTAGGTGTCGCTGTCCGACGCCACGGTGATGGTGACGGTCACCGTGTCGCCGATCTTCATCACGGCGTCGGGGATCGAGACCGTGGTGATCGACGGCGGCGTCGTGTCGGTGGGAGCCGGCGGCAGGGAGACGTAGGTGTCCGTCCCGCTCAGCGTCAGTGTCTGATAAGGCGTGTAGATGGTCTCGACACCGGACACGAAGACGGTGCCGGCGGTGTCGGTGATGGTCACCACATCGTTGCCGGTGCCGCCGATCACGGTTTCCAGTCCCTCGACCTGGACCGTGTTGCCGCCAGCGCCGAGATAGACGACGTCGGTGCCCGCATTGCCGACGATGGATTCGACGGCGGACACCGTCATCGTGGCGCCCTGGGTTGTGCGCACCGTCACCACATCGTTGCCGGCGCTGCCGATCAGGGTTTCCAGCGCCGCCACCTGGATGGTGTTTCCACCGGCGCCGAGGACGACGACGTCGTTGCCCGCCTTGCCGACGACGGATTCGATCGCCGAAACCGAGAGGGTCATGCCGTTGTTGTCGAGCGCGACGACCAGATCGTCGCCGGTGCTGCCGATCATCGTCTCGATCAGCGACACCAGCATCGTGCTGCCGGTGGTGTTCCAGGCGATGGCGTTGCCGACAACCCCCGTCCCGTCCCGGAGCGTGACGTTGACGACGTCGTTGCCGCCGCCGCCGATCAGGGTCGTGAGGCTCGCCACCGTGATGGTGTTGCCGACGTCGAGGAGGATGGCGGTGGTTCGGCTGCCGGTTCCGCCGACGATCGTTTCGATCGACGACACGGCAAGGGTGCCGCTGCCGGTCGCCATGTCAATCGTGCCGGTCTTGACGGCCATCGCCGCGACATCGATGCCGCTGCTGCCGATGAGGGTCTCCAGGAAGGCGACGGCCATCGTGCTGCCGCCGCTGGCCAGATGGACGATATCGCCGGCAGAGGCGGACCTTCCGAGGATGATCTCGATGCCTTCCACAAGCATCGTGTTGCCGCCTGGATTGGCGCCGATGATGTCGAGGCCGCTGGTCCCGATCAGCGTCTCGATCAGGGACACCGTAATGGTGTTGCCGATGGAGCCGGCGGCGTTGAGATTGATGACGTCCTTGCCGGTGCCGCCGATCAGCGACTTCAGATACCCCACCGACATGGTGTTGCCGGTGGTGCCGGCGAGCGTGATGAGGCCGGTGCCGGTGGAGACGCCGAGGATCGTCTCGATCGATTCCACCACCATGGTGGTGCCGGTGGACGTCAACAGGACCCGGTCGTTGCCGGAGCCGCCGATCAGGGTCTCCAGAGCCTGGACCGTGATCGTGTTGCCGCCCGTGCCGGCCAGCGTGACGACATCCTTCCTGGTACTGGAGGTACCGCCGATGATGCGGTCGAGGTTGGACACGGTCAGGGTCTGACCCTGGGTGTTGAGCCGCGCGCCTTGGGTGCTGCCGTTGCCGACGATCCCCGACCAAGCCTCCGTCGAGGAGAACACATAGTCAGCGCCACCCGTGAGCGTCAGTGTTCCACCAGCAGCCATCTCATCCCTCTTGCATCGGCGTTTTTGGCTCCGCAGCCGTGGCAGCAAGAGCGTGGCAGTCTCCACAGACTGGCCACTACCTCTTAAAAGCGGGTAAATAAAGTTAATGCTTTATCGGCGTCAGCCTGCCCAAAACCCGAATCCCGTGGTGGTATCGGTCCCGCCGACCAAATCCGGCTTGGCGCGTTGGCGACACAGCACTTCAGCTTGACGGGACCGGATCGCCAGGAATTACGATCACTTGCCCATGCCGCCCCTCGCATGTCGCGCTTTAGTTGATGCGTTTTGGAGATAAGCACTTCATTCCGTAACAGCGCATTCGTAAAAACGGCTATTGATTACAAAATGCAACAATATGAATCCAAAGATTGCGTTCATGCGTTCGATCGCCCGGTCACGGCATCGTCCACCGGGGCGGGAGGTTGACAGTCGCGCGGTCAAACGAGCCTATGGACGCAGCGTGGTCTGGCGGTCCGGCCACGGCCAGCCGGGGGGACGAGGATGGATCATGCGCAGGCCACGACCAGTCTGGAGGCCCTCCTCGCGGCCAGTCCCCGTGACGGCGCCGCCTGGAGCATGCTCGGCCACCTTCTGCGCCGCGCGGGAAAACTGGACGGCGCCATCGCCTGCCACCGGCGGGGCTTGGAGGTCGCGCCGGAGAACGCGAGCATCTGGAGCAATCTGGGCAACGCCCTGGTGGAGGCCGGCCGGTCCGACGAGGCTTTGGCCGCGCATGCGGAAGCGCTGCGGCTCGAACCGCAAGCCCCGGCCTTCCTTTTCAACAGCGCCGTGGCCCTGCGCAAGGCGGGGCGCTTCAAGGACACGCTCGCGATGATCGAGCGGGCGGCGGCGGACGGGACCGCCACGCCCGAGTTGCGGTGGGAGCGGGCTCTCGCCCGGCTCCAGATCGGCGACTACGTCCACGGCTTCACCGATTACGAAGCCCGGCGCGGGCTCGCCGCCTACCATGGCCGGCCACCTTCCGAACGGGCCTGGAACGGCGGATCGCTGGACGGGCGCACCCTGTATCTGTTCACCGAGCAGGGATTCGGCGACGCCATCCTGGCGGCGCGCTACGTGCCGCTGGTCAGGGAGCGGGGCGGCCGGGTGCTGTACGACTGCCATCCGGAACTGCGCCGGGTGCTGTCGGGGCTGGGCGTCGACGCCGTCCTGCAACCGGGAGACCCGCCGCCGGCCTTCGACGTCGAGGCGTCGCAGATGAGCCTGCCGGGCCTGTTCGGCACCACGCTGGCCTCGGTCCCGCCGCCGGTGTCCTTGACCGTTCCGGACTCGTCCCGCGCGAAGGCAGCCCATCGGCTCGGCGCGCGGGAGCCGGGCACGCTGCGCGTCGGGATCGTATGGTCGGGGCGGGTGACCTTCGCCGACAATGGCCGGCGCGCCACCAGTCTCGCCCGGTTCCTGCGCTTCGCCGAGGTGCCGGGCGTGCGGCTCTACAGCCTTCAGAAGGGGCCGCCCGAGGCCGAACTCGCGGACAGCGGCGTCGCCGGTCATCTGGTGACGCCGCTCGGCCCCGACCTGGAGGATTTCGCCGACACGGCGGCGATGCTGGAACAGCTCGACCTCGTCATCATGACCGACAGTTCGGTGGCGCATCTCGCCGGGTCCCTCGGCAAGCCGGTCTGGAACCTCGTGCAGCACGTCCCCTACTGGATCTACGGCTTTTCCGGTGACCGCACGCCCTGGTACCCGACGATGCGGCTGTTCCGCCAAGGTCCCGACCAGGATTGGGAGCCGGTGTTCGCCCGGGCGGTGGACGCCCTGCGCGAGGAGGTCCGCCGCACCACCGGCCGGTGATGCGGCCGGCGGCCGGCGGCCGGCGCTCAGCGTTCCGCCGCGGCGTCCCGTTCGCGCCCGAGCCAGGAGTGCCACATGGCGCGGTAGGCGGCCTCGACCGCCGCCGCGAAGCCGCGATGATCGCTGAGCGCCGAGCGTTCCATCCGTTCCCTCATGCCGCGGCGCAGCGCGGTCAGGCGCCCGGTGTCCCCGGCCAGGGCGACGGCCGTCTCCATGTAGCCGGCCTCGTCCGTGGCGATGAACTCGGCCAGCCCGCATTGCGTCAGCAGGCTGGCACCCACCCGCGCGACGTGATGACGACCGGCGAGCGTGATCACCGGCACACCCATCCACAGCGCCTCGCAGGTGGTGGTGGTGCCGTTGTAGGGGAACGGGTCGAGGCCGATGTCGATCCGGTCGTAGGCCTGCAGGTGGTGATCGATCACATCCATCGGCGGAAGGAGGTCGACACGGCCTGGGTCCACGCCGTTGCCGGCGAATTGCCGGAGATAGCGTTCCCGCGTCGGCGCGTCGCCGAAGGCGCGGCTCTTGAGACACAGGCGGGCGGACGGCACGCGCGCCAGGATGGCCGACCAGACCCGCATCACCTCCGGCGTCACCTTGGCGGCGTTGTTGAAGGACCCGAAGGTCACGAAGCCGTTGACCAGCGCCGGCGGTTCGTCGCGCCCCGTGACGAAGCGCAACGGCTGGAAGGCGAGAAACCCCTTGGGCAGGCGGACCAGCCGCTCGGCGTGCCAGGCGTCGGTGAGGCCCGGCGGGTCGGCGACCGCGTCGGTCAGGCGGTGGTCGATGGCCGTCATCCCCGCGGTGTCGGGATAGCCCAGCCAGGCGACCTGGATCGGGGCCGGCTTGCGGGCGAACAGCAGCGGCCGGCTGTGCGCCGTGTGGCCGGCCAGATCGACCAGAATGTCGATGCGGTCGCGCTCGACCAGCGCGGCGGCGGCCGTGTCGTCCAGGGCGGTCAACGACCGCCAGCCGTCGGCCAGACTCCTCATGCGTTCGGTGATCGCGTCGTGATGGTTCGAGGTGGCGTAGCAGAACACCTCGACCGCGCCGCGGTCGTGCTCGCGCAGCAGGGGCTCGATGAAATGGGCGCAGGCGTGGGCGCGGAAGTCGGGCGAGACGTAGCCCACCCGCAGCCGGCGGCCGGGGTTGCGATCGTTGAGGAATCCCCGGTCCAGCGGCATCAGCGGGCGGGCGTGCCGCTCGTTCCAGTGCGCGTGGGCGCGGGCGATGACCTCGGGCGGCACCCAGGGCGTGTAGTGCAGGGCAAACAGCAGGTTGGAATGGAGCAGGGCCAGATCGGGGTGGCGTTCCACCCCGCTTTGGAAGACCGCGATGGCCTCGGTGATCCGTCCTTGCTCCTTCAGCGCCTCGCCGAGGTTGACGACGGGTTGCGGCAGGTCGGGCTGCGCCTGCATCGCCATCCGGTAGCAGTCCACGGCGCGGCTCGATTCCCCGAGGTCGCGGTGGACGTCGCCCATGTTGCTGTGGGCCCCGCCCATGCCGGGCCTCAGCCGCACCGCCCGGCGGTAGGCGGCGATCGCCCGCTCGGGCTGCCGCTCCGTCTTCAGGAGGTTGCCGGCGTTGAACCAGGCGTCGGCGTAATCCGGGGACAGGGACAGCGCCACGCGCACCGCCGCCAGCGCCTCCGCCGGCCGGCCGAGGTCGGCCAGCGCGCAGGAGAGGTTGCTGCGGATCGACGCGTCGTCCGGCAGCGCCGCGACGGCCCGGCGGTAGCAGGCGGCGGCCTCCTCCCATCGCCCCGTGCCGCGCAGCAGGATGGCCAGATTGTTGTTGGCGTGGGCGTGCCCGGGATCGTCGCGCAGGATCGCCCGGTAAGCGGCCTCGGCATCGGCGTGCCGGCCCGCCCGGTGATGCTCCAGGGCGGCGGCGAAGCGTTGGAGCGCCATTCCGGCCGGGTCCTCCATCAGCGCAGGCCTGCGTCGTCGAGGATGGCGAGCAGCCGGTCCGCCGCGCGGCTCCAGGGGAAGCCTTGCACCAGATGGTCGCGGGCCGACGTGGGACCGGTGTCGTCGCCGCGGATGATGGCGGTCAGGATGTCCGCCGCCGCGTCCTCGTCCGGGTCCCACCAGTCGAGCCCGTGGAACGGCGGGTAGGCCTGCCCGCTGTAGGGCAGGCGCGCGGGGCGGACGGCGGACGGGATGAGGCGGGCCACCCGGTCGTCGAGATAATCCACATAGGCCGAATGGCGCGGCGCGATCAGGCTCAACCCCATCGCCCCCGCCTTGGAGAGGGGCAGGTCCCAGCCTTCGCCATGCGACATGCTCCAGTAATGGTTGGCCGCCCGCATCAGCCCCGTCATGTCGGCGTCCGACAGGAGCTGGTTGATCAGCACCACCGGCGCCGCGTCGGCCATCCGCTTTCCGACGGCGGCTTCCGTCCGCCGGACCAGATCGCCGAGTTCCGCGCCGAACGCCGGGTTTTTTCCGTTGCCCAGCTTCAGGATGAGCACCGCGTCGTCGGCGGGCGCCGTGCCGCGCAGCCAGACCCGCAGCAGCCCGTCGATGTTCTTGCGGGGAATGAAATCCGAGACGTTGAGGAAACGATGGCGGTAGCTGGAGACCCGACGCCCGCACGGATCGACCAGGATCGGCACGGGGCCGGCGGCGGCGCCGTCCTCCGGGTCGACCCCCAAGGGGCAGACCCGCAGGCGATCCTCCGGGAAGCCCTGGGCCGCCCAGGCCACACGGGACGATTCGCTGGGCACGACGATGAGGTCGCTGTGCTCGCTCTGGCGCCGCCATGCCGGCGGTATCCGGGTTCCCTCGAACATCGTGAAGGTCACCGTGGCCAGGCCGGGCACCCGCTCGACCGCCAGCGGGATGAGGAAGTTCACCAGGGCCTTCGCGGGAACCGGCGGGCCGAGATCCTCCTCCCAGGATTCCGGACCGAAGATCCCGATCGCCTGCAGGGGCACGGTCCGCCGGCGCAGCGTCCGGATGAAGCGCTGGCAGAAACGGCCGTAGCCCGTGGCGCTTGTGAAGGCCCCCCGGATCGCCAGCCCCGATCCGGACACGGGCGCCGCCGATCCGATGGCGCGGTAGCGCGCGCAGCGCGTCAGACCGTTGGCCGCGTCGGTGGCGGTCGGGTCGAGCCGGAGCGCGCGGCCGAAAACCCCGGCGGCCTCGTCCACCCGACCGAGCCGCAGCAGCGTTTCGCCAAGCTGGACCTGAGCGACGGCGCCCTCGGGCGCGATGGCGACCGCCCGGCGCAAATCCCGGGACGCCGCCGCCATGTCACCGGCGAGCATCCGGATCAGGCCGAGATTGTGCCATTGCACGCTCGGGCCGGGATCGAGGCGCGCGGCGCGCAGCAGGAACCGGGCGGAAGCGTCCAGGTCCCCCGTTTCCTGCGACACCGTGCCCAACCGGCTGCAGACGGCTGCGGACTCCGGCTGCACCGCCGCCAGCGTTCGCAGGGCGCGCGCGGCGGCGGGCCAATCCCGGCGGTGTTGCAGGACGATGCAGAGGTTGGTCAGCGCGGCGGCGTGCCCCGGAGCGATGCGAACCGCGTCGCACAACGCCTCCCTGGCAGCGCCGTCCTGGCCGGTCGAGAACAGCGCGGCGCCGAGCAGGTTGAGCGCATCGAAACGCCCCGGCTCCACCGCCAGCACGGCCCGGCAGGCGTCGATGGCCTCCGTCAGCCGCCCGGCGCCGTACAGCCGGGACGCCGCTTCGATCCCGTCCGTCATGACACCCCCGCGGCGCGGCGGGCGACCGCGGCGGCAATCTCGGCGGCGATCCGGGCCATCACCCCGTCCCAATCGTTGCGGCGCGTCATGCGGAACAGCCGGGTCTGCGGGTACCAGGGCGTGTGGTCGGGGAGGCGCATCCAGCGCCAGTCCCCCAGCCACGGCAAGGCGAGGAACACCGGACGCCCCATGGCACCGGCGATGTGGCCGACCACGGAATCGCAGGCGACGATCAGGTCCATGCCCTCGATGATCGCGGCGGTGTCGACAAACCCCTCATCCTCACCTTTTCCATCCCGGTCCGGCAGCGACACGATTTCCAGCCGGTCGTCGGGCCGCTCCCATTGGCCGGGTCCGTCCGCCTTTTGCAGGCTGTACAGCCGCACCCCGGAAAGGTGCGACAAGCGCGCGAAGCGTTCCAGCGGAATCGAGCGGTCGGCCCCCGCGGCGCGCCACTGGATGCCCACCCGGAATTCGCCCGGCCGCCCCGCCTCGGCGATCCGCCGGCGCCAGAACGCCGCCCGCTCCGGTTCGGCCCGCAGATACGGAACGCCGCCGGGGATCGTCGCCACCGTCGTCCGGCAGCGATGGGGCAGGCTCATCAGGGGCAGGAGGCAGTCGGCCTCGGGAAGCGGCTCGCCGCGCGCCACCAGCGCGTCGATGCCCGGAACGCCGGCGAGGAGGCGTTTGAGCGGCGGCTGGCATTCGAAAATGGTGCGGGCGCCCATGGCCTTGAGCACGGCCATGTAGCGGATGAACTGCACGGTGTCGCCGAGCCCCTGCTCGAAATGGACCAGGATGGTCCTGCCGGCGAGCGGGCCGCCGTCCCACAGCGGTGTGCCGGGACGGTCGCGGTTCCATTGCCAGACGGCTTGGCGGGTGCGCCATTCGTACTCGGCCGTGCCCTCCAGGAAGTTTCCGACGGTGAGCAGGCTGACGCCGAGATTCTTGTGATGCTCGGCGGAGCCCGGCTCAAGCCGGACGGCCCGCCGGTAGCTCACGGCGGCGTCCTCCGGCCGTCCTTGCGACAGGAACGCCGCGCCCCGGTTGTTGTTGGCCGCCGCCGCGCCCGGTTCCAGCAGCACGGCCAGCTGGTAGGCGGCCTCGG
Source organism: Azospirillum baldaniorum (assembly GCF_003119195.2). Taxonomy (NCBI): domain Bacteria; kingdom Pseudomonadati; phylum Pseudomonadota; class Alphaproteobacteria; order Rhodospirillales; family Azospirillaceae; genus Azospirillum; species Azospirillum baldaniorum. The sequence continues at coordinate 965,045 of NZ_CP022254.1, forward strand.
CCCGTTCGGGCTCGTCCACGGCCATCAGAGCGTTGCCGAGGCTGAACGCCGCGTCCGGGTAACCGGGCCGCAACGCCACGAGACGGAGAAGCGGCGCCACCGCCTCCCCGGTCCGTCGGCATTCGATCAGCAGCGACGCCCAATGGAACAGCGTGTCGGCGTCGTCGGGCCGCAGGCGATGGGCGGCCCACAGCGCCACCGCCGCGCCGTCCCGGAGTCCCAGGCCGCGCAGCACCAGCCCCAGGACGAACCAGGCCACCGGATGCTCCGGCCGGATCGCCGCCGCCGTTCGGAAGGAACAGGCCGCCGCCTCCAGCGATCCGGCGTCGACATGACACAGGCCGGCGCCGAAGCACCGGTCGAACGCTTCGCCGAACCCGTCGAACGTCGCCTCGATCACCCACCCTCTCCATCCAATCGGTCGACCCGGCAAATGGGTTTGGAATTGCCGCGCCCGATGGTAACCCTTTGCCCGATGATTTCACGCTTAGCACGCCTCCATGATGGTCCGGGAGGGGCGACGGCACCGAGGGGAAGCATGAGCACGGCCCAGCATTTCGCGTCCCCCGCCGAAGCGCTGGGCTACGCCTTGACGCTGCATCAGAACGGCCGGCACGCCGAGTGCAGTGCGGTGTGCCGCGCGATCCTGGCGGTCAAGCCGGACCATCATGGCGCGTCCTTCCTTCTCGGCGTCGCCGCCTACACGCTCGGTCGGATCGAGGAGTCGCAGCGCCACCTCGCCGTCACCATCGCCCTGAAGCCGGATCTGGCCGACGCCTGCTTCAATCTGGCGCTTCTGCTGCGCCGCCGGGGCCGTCTTGCCGAGGCGGCGGCGCTTCAGGCTCGGGCGATCCGGCTGGCTCCCGGACAGGCCGATGCCGGGCAGAGCAATGCCGGACCGCTCACCACTCTGGGCGGAATGCTCCGCGAGCTGGGCCGGGTCGCGTCGGCCCGCGCCGTTCTTCGCCGGGCGGTCGCGCAGGCCCCGGACGACGCCGAGGCGTGGCGCGAGTCCGGCCACGCGCTGCGCGATGCGGGCGAACCGGGCGCGGCGGCCGTCGCCTACGGGCGGGCCTACCGGCTCGACCCCGGCCGCACCGAATCCCTCGGCGACCGGCTCCATGCCGCCCTCTCGCACTGTGACTGGAGCGGGTACGACGCTCTGTGCCGGGAGATCCTGGCGGTCATCGACAGCGGCCGGGGGATCGCCCTGCCGCTGCTCACCCTGCTGATCGACACGAGTGCGGCGCAGCAGGACCGCGCCGCCCGCCACTTCCACCGCGCGGTGGTGCAGCCGGCGGCTGTCCCGCAAGGCGCTGCGGTCCCCGTGGCGCCTCCCCTCGGCGCCGATGGCCGGCTCACCGTCGCCTACCTCTCCGCCGACTTCCACGAGCACGCCACCGCCTATCTGGCGGCCGAGCTGTTCGAACTGCACGACCGCGACCGCTTCCGCGTCGTCGCCTGTTCCTATGGTCCCGACGATGGCGGCCCGACGCGCCGCCGCCTGGAGGCCGCCTTCGACGCCTTCCACGACATCCGCGGCTGCGATGCGGAGCAGGCGCAGGCGATGCTCACGGCCGAGGGTGTCCACATCCTGGTCGATCTGAAGGGCTACACGCGGCACGTCCGCTTCGATTTTCTGGCGCGCCGGCTGGCGCCGGTCCAGGTCGCCTATCTCGGCTATCCCGGGACGATGGGCAGTGACGTCATGGATTATGTGATCGGCGACCGCTTCGTCACGCCGCCGGAGCATCAGCCGCACTATCGGGAGCGGCTGGTCATCATGCCGGACTCCTATCAGGTCAACGACCGGCGCCGGCCGCTGGACGCGCCCGTGCCGGACCGCGCCGCCTGCGGCCTGCCGCCGGACGGTTTCGTCTTCTGCGCGTTCAACGCGCCGTTCAAGATCACCCCGTCGCTGTTCGGGCTGTGGATGCGCGTGCTGGCGCGGGTGCCGGGGAGCGTGCTGTGGTTGCAGCAGCCCGGCCGGGACGGCACGGACAACCTGCGGCGCGAGGCAGCGCGGCGCGGGGTCGATCCCGGCCGTCTGGTCTTCGCCCCCCACAGGCCGCAGGCCGAGCATCTCGCCCGCTACCGCTTGGCCGACCTGTTCCTCGACAGCTTTCCCTACACCGGCCACACCACCGTTTCGGACGCCCTGTGGATGGGCCTGCCGGTGGTGACGCGGATGGGCGACACCTTTGCGTCGCGCGTCGCCGCCGGCCTGCTGAACGCCGCCGGCCTGCCCGAGACGGTTACCACCAGCTTCGACGGCTACGAGGCGCTGGCGGTGCGGCTGGCCGGCGATCCGGCGACGCTCGCCGGCTACCGCCGCCGCCTCGCCGCCGCGCGGGCGACGGCCCCGCTGTTCGACAGCCCCCGCTTCACCCGTCACCTGGAGCACGCCTACCGGACGATGTGGGACCGCCACGCCGCCGGCCTGCCGCCCGCGTCCTTCACGGTGCCTCCCCTGTAGCCACCAGCCGTTCCAGCGCCGCCCGCACCTCGGAGACGACGGACGTCCAGTCGCCCGGCGCCGCCTGACGGAACAGGCGCATGGTCGGATACCAGGGGGAGGTGTCGCCGCGCTCCAGCCAGCGCCAGTCGGCGATGTCCGGCAGCAGCGTCCAGACCGGCCGGCCGAGCGCCCCGGCCAGATGGGCCGGCGCCGTGCAGGAGCTGATGACGAGGTCGAGGTTTTCCATGATCGCCGCGGTGTCGGCGAAGTCGGCGATCTCCGCGCCGAGGTCGATGAAGGACGCCGGCAGCGGTCCGCAGGTCTCCAGCTCCCTCCGTCTCGCCCCCTTCTGCAGGCCGAAGACCGCCACGCCCGGAACGTCGAGCAGCGGCCGCAGGGCGGCCAGCCCTGGCGAGCGCCGGCGGTCGTCCTTGAATTCGGGGTTGCCGGCCCACACCAGCCCGACCCGCAGCCCCGTCCGCGGGCCCATGCGCGTCGCCCAGGCCGCCGCCAGCGCCGGTTCGGCGCGCAGGTAGGGGACCTCGGCCGGGACGCTCGCCAGCGTGATGCCGAGGCGGTGTGGCAGGCTGAGCAGAGCGGCGTGGGCGTCGTGCGGCGGCGGCGAGTCGGAGCGGCCGACGACTCCGTCCACGCCGGGGAGCGTGGCGAACAGGCGGATGAGACGATCGTTGCACTCGACGATCACGCGCGCACCCCGGCGGCGCAGCAGGGGTGCGTAGCGGGCGAACTGGATGCCGTCGCCGAGCCCCTGCTCGTCGTGCAGCAGGATCGTAAGGCCGTCCGGGTTTCCACCCTCCCACACCGGGGTCGTCAGGCCGCGCGGCGCGACCTGACGGTCGGCCAGACGGGTGCGCCATTCGTATTCCCGGAACCCCGCCTCCAGATCGCCGCGCAGCAGCAGACAGGTGCCCAGCAGGGTGTGCGCCTCGGCGTTGTCGGGATCGCGGTCGAGGAGGCGCCGGCATTGGGCCTCGGCGTCCCCCATGCGCCGCAGCTTGCTGAACACCAAGCCGAGGTTCAGCCGGGCCGAGGTGAAGTCCGGGTCGATCGCCACCGCCCAATGCAGCACGCGGGCCGCCGCCTCGTCCCCGCCGGTCCGCAGCGAAAGGGCAAGCCCCAGGTTGCTGAGCACGCCGGGTTCGGCGGGGGCCAGCGCCAGCGCCCGCCGTCCGACGCCGACCGCCTCGTCGTGGCGGCCCATATTCTTCAGCGCGATGCCCAGGTTGGCATGGGCGCGATGGTCGTCGGGGACGAGGCGGACCAGCTCCCGCAGCACGCTTTCCGCCTCGCCGTAGCGGTGGCGCATCAGCAGCGTGTGGGCGAGATGGAAGCGGTGGAAGGTGCCGAAGGGATCGAGGACGACGCAGCGGCGCAACGGTCCGTCCGCCTCCTCCGGCGCGTTGCGGCCGAGCCGCTCCATCGCCAGGGCATGGAACGCGTCGATGGAGGCGGGGTCGAGGACCAGGGCACGACGATGCTCCGACCCGGAGTCCGCGATCGGCTCCTCCGGGACCGGCGGGCCGGCGTCCGGCGAGAGCCAGCCGAGCGCGCGGAAATGCCCGATCCGCTCGCGGATCAGCCGGGGGAAGCCGGCGTCGATGGGGACGGGTGCCAGGGACGTCCACATGCCGGGAACCGCACCGCCGTCGAAGCGCCCGGTGGCGTAGAAGCGGTCCAGCCGCTCCCGGTTCGCCGCCGGGTCCTGATCGAAGGCCGCGATCATCTCGCGGTGCGCGAAGGCCTGCAGCTTGGCGCGGAAGCGCTCGATCCCGCCCATCCAGGTGAAGTGCCAGCCGGCGTCCGGGACGACGCGCCCATGCCCCAGCTTGGTCAGGTAGCGGGCGCGGTTGGCGCCGATCCGGCGGATCAGCTCCCACGGCGCGGCGGCCACCGACACCCAGGGATCGGGCGACTTGAGGTCGAGGAAATAGAGGAAGATGTCGAGATGGGGCGCGAACAGCGAGCGGCCGTCGTCCGGTTCCCGGCGCAGCCGTTCCATCACCCAGGGGCGGAGGATTTCGTCGGCGTCCGAGACGACGATCATGTCCGTCGGGTCGCAGCCGTCAAGCCCGCGGATGATCGCATCGCGCTGGTGGGCCTCGCGCTGCCACGCGAAGCCGCCGGGATCGTCGTCAACGACGACGTGAATGATCTTGTCGGCGTAGGCAGCGAAGCGCGCGCGGTTCTCCGCGTAATGGAGAGGCTTGGGATCGCCGGCGTGGGTGAAGGTCGCCTCGACCAGGACGAAGCGGTCGACCACCGCGTCCAGCTCGGCCAGTCGTACCTCCAGAAGGTCCAGCTCGTTGTAGAACTGGAAGCAGTCGTAGATTCGCCGCCCGCCGGGTGGCGGGGCCGCGGGCGGCGGCGTGTCCGTCAGCGTCGTGACGTAGGCGAACCAGGCGTCGAATCCGCGCAGCGTCGTCCAGACGGACGACCGGTTCTCCTCCGTGTTGTGGTCGAGCCGCAGGGACTGCTCGACGAGCGCGATCAGCGCCCGCGCCTCCGCCCGCCAGGCCTGCTCCTCCTTGGCCGGAGGGCGGGCGTTCAGGTGGGCGCCCAGCGCGTCCAGCAGGCGCTGCTGCGCGTCGGCCAGACCGGCGGTGGCGGCCGCCCCCGCCGTGGCCGCGGCGGCGGCGTCCGTCCGGGCGCCTCTCAACTCATCAAGCCACGCCAGCCAGTCCCCGGCCCGTCCGGCCCAGCTCATTTCGGTGGTGACGTGATCGACCTGTTCGCGAAGCTGGCGGGCGGTGGTCGCGCCCTCGTCGCGCCACTGCAGCAGGGCCGTCCGGGCGGTCTCGGCGAAGCGGACGGCGTGCTCCGCCGGGTCCTCGGGGACCGGGATCAGCCGGGCGAAGCCGGCCGTGGTTTCCGGCAACGCCCCCAGCGCGCTGGACACGACGAGGCAGCCGGCGGCCAGCGCCTCCATGACAGCGATGCAGGAGGTCTCGGCGAAGCGGTTGGGGTAGGCGAGGCCGGTCGCGCCGCGCAACGCCTCGGCCAGGGCACTTTGGGAGACCGCCCCCACATACTCCACCCCCTCGGTCTCGCGGCAGCGCCGGTAGAGGGCGCCGTAGGGGTCCTTGTCGGCGGGGACCTGATAGCCGTCCAGGCTGGAGAACACCTGGACGGTGGTTCCGGGGATCGCCGCCCGCAGGCGGGGAACGCTGTCGAGCAGCACGTCGAGGCCGCGGAAGGGCGTGCTGGTGTAGGCCAGGACCGGCGGCCAGGGCTTCGCCGCCCTGATGTCGGCTCCCGGCGGGAACAGGCCGGAGAAGGCGGGCGCAATGCCGTTGCGCAGGATGCGGCAAAGCCGGCGGTCGAGGCCGAAGGCCGTGAGGTAGCCGTCCATCTGCCAGCGGCTGACGAAGGCGTAGCCATCCCAGCAGGCGCGCGCCTCCGGCTCCGCGACGCATTGCGCGGCGGCTTGATCGATGGCGTGCTGCATCCACAGGATCAGCTTCTGTCCGCCGTCCAGCGCCGCGCGCAGCCGGGTCAATGCCTCCGTCGGGCAGCCGTTGAGCAGCACCACGACGTCGAAGGCGCGCATGTCCTCCCAGGACACGGTGCCAGCGGGAAGACAGCGCACCCCGCGCACCAGGCCGGGCGTCCGGGTGCCGTTGACCAGCGTGACCTCAAGCCCGGCGGCGGCCAGCGCCTCCGCGAGGTAGCACAGGGCCGATTGCGAACCGCCGAGCGGGTGCAGGCGTGGCGTGTCCGGCGTGTAGTCCCCACCCGCCGGGTCGAGGAAGGCGATCTTGACGGTCATGCTGGCTCGGGCTGGCTCGCTCGCACGTGATGGCTGGCGCTGAACAGCGGCTCACGCTGTGGATCGGTGCCCGCGTTCTGCTATCCTACCATCCAAGGCCATGGGCAAAAAGGATATGCGGCGCGTGACGGAGTCGGCAGCGGTGGATGGGGGGACCCCGCGCGTGGAGCAGAATCCGGCGCAGAATCTGGCGTTGACGTGGCAGCTTTCGGAAATCCACGGCTGGGGTCTGGTCGGCGTCCACACGGCGCTGCATCTGATCGACCGGGGGCGGCCGCCGCTCCTGCTGGAAAAGCCGTTGCTGTCCACCCTGCGCCCGGAGAACCGGGAAAAGCTGGAAAGCCTGATGGACGGCCATCGGCAGATCACCGCCATCGCCGAGCGGTCGGGCGATCGGATGCTCGGCCTCAACGACTGCACCGTCCTGCACGCGCTCGGCAACGGCTTCGTCGCGGGACCATTCTCCGCCCGGTTCCGCGGCAGCCGCAACGTCGGGGTCATCGCCTTCGAGGACACCCGGTTCGACGAGGACACGCTGCGCCGCGCGCGGAGCTACGACAAGCTCGTGGTCCATTCCGAATACAACAGGGCGCTGCTGGCCGAGCAGGGCATCACCGACGTCGGCTGCGCCTTCCAGGGCGTGGACCCGGACGAGCTGGCGCCGGTCCCGCCGGCCCGGCGCTTCGGCGACCGCTTCGTCGTCTTCTCGGGCGGGAAGGTGGAGTTCCGCAAGGGGCAGGACATCGTGCTGGCCGCCTTCCGCCGGTTCCATGAGCGCCATCCCGACGCGCTTCTGGTCACCGCGTGGCACAACCCCTGGCCGCACACCTCCGCCGACATCGCCGAGTCCCCGCTGGTGCCCTGCGCCCCCGCCGTTGGCGACAACGGCAAGCTGCGCATCGTGGAATGGGCGATGGACTGCGGCGTGCCGCCGGAGGGCTTCGTCGACATGGGCTTTCTCGGGCGCGGCCAGATCGCCGCCATCCTGGCGGACTGCCACGCCGCCCTCTTCCCCAACCGTTGCGAAGGGGCGACCAACCTCGTCGCCATGGAGGCGATGGCCTGCGGCGTGCCGGTCATCCTGTCGGCCAACACCGGTCATCTCGACCTGATCCGTGATGGCAACTGCCTGCCGCTGCGCCACCAGGGTCCCGTGACCGACTCCGCATCAGGTCAAGGGGGCCGGCGCCGCGGGTGGGGGGAATCCTCCGTCGAGGAGGCCGTCGCCCATCTCGAAACCCTCTACACCGACCGCGCCGCCGCCCGCGCCCGTGCCGACGCGGCGCGGGCCTTCCTGCGCGGCGAGCGGACGTGGCGCGCCTTCGCCGAGACCTTCGTGGCGGCGGTGGCCTAGGGATGGCACGGGATGCCACGCCCCCCGAAGGCGCCCCGTTCCACCGGCGGGCGCTGGCGAACGACCCGGCGGACCCGGTCGCGTGGCAGCACGCGGCGCACGCCGCCCGCGCGGCGGGCGACGGCCTGCGGGCGATCGCGCTGTTCGTCCGGGCCGCCCGCCTGCACGGCGACGTCGAGGCGCTCGGCCGGCAGATCGGGGAGCCCCTGAGCGTTGCCGCCAGCCAGGCCCTGGCGCGCGTGCAGGATGGGGCGGCCGACGCGGCGGCAACGCTGCTGGAGCCCTTCGCTCGCCTCGTCCCGCCACAGGGCAGCCTCGCCCGCGCGTTGGGTATCGTGCGGCTGGTCCAGGGGCGCGACGCGGAGGCCGAGCGGCTGCACGCGGACGCGGGCTCCGGGGATTGCGGGCTGGGTGTCGCCCTGCGGGGGATCGCGCGCCACAAGGCCGACACCGACGTTCTCGGCACCGTGGTGATCCCCGCGCACCGGATGGAGGACACCATCGAGCGGGCGCTGGACAGCGTCGCGGCGGCGGCCCGTGTCTACCGCGAGACGGTGAGGGACCCGCGGGCGCAGATCCATGTCTGCGTCGTCGACGACGCCTCCCCCGACGAGACGGCGTCGCGGGTCCTGCGCTGGGCGCGGGCCCACCCGGAGCAGAGCGTCGCGCTGATCGCGAACAACCGCAACCAGGGGGCGGGGCGGTCGCGCAACATCGGCGCCGCCGCGGGGCTTGGCCGGTACATCTGGTTCCTCGACGCCGACGATTACTTCTTCGAGCGGCATTTCGTGCTGACGGCGACGGCGCTGGACCACACCCCCGACGCCGGGTTCGTGCGCACCGGGATGCAGTTCGACAGCATCGACCATGAGATCACCCCCGCGTGGCGCGAGGCGTCGGAGCTGAGCTACCCGTGCAACCTCTGCGTACGGCGCGTCTGCCACGACATGATCGGCGGCTTCCCGGAGGAGGCGCCGTTCCACCCGGCCGTGGCCGACGACGTGGCCTATGGCCGGGCGCTCCACAGCCTGTTCGGCGGGGTCCGGATCGCCGAGAAGACGGTCCATTACACGATGCGGGCGGACAACGCCCTGTCGCGCCAGCGCCAGACGATGACCAGCGGCGCCAAGCCGACGGAGCAGGTCACATCCGACCCCCGCTTCGTCGCGATCGAGATCCTGACCCAGCGCCGCATCCACGCGCTGAAAGCCAGGAGAGACGCGCTTCTGCGCGACGGCGGCTGGACCGGACCGCCGTTCCTGAGGGCCGAGCCCGAGGGTCCGCTCCCGGCCCCGGCAACGGCCCCTTCGGAAACGTGGGACGCCCCGCGTGCCATTGACCTCCTCGCTGTGGCGAAGGAGGCCATCCAGGCCGGGCAGCCCGATCGCGCCGTCGCCGCGCTGACCCGCGCCGCCGCCGAGGACCCCGGCCGCACCGAAGCCTGGTTCGAGTTGGGGTTGCTCGCGCACCGGCTTCGGCGTGACCGGCTTGCGTTGACGGCCTTCCGGGCGGTGACGTGCCTTCATCCCGGCGCGGCCGCCGCGTGGTGCAATCTCGGCTCCATGCTGGTCGACACCGACGCCCCTGCCCAGGCCGCCCCCCGGCTGCGCCGCGCCCTGGCGCTCCAGCCGGGCCTCATCAATGCCCAGCACCTGCTGGGCCGCGCGAACCGGCGGCTTGGGCAGGGCCGGCAGGGCGCGCGGGAACTGGAGCGCGCGCTCCGGCTGGACCCGATGCGGCCCGATCTCAACGCGGACTGTGCGGAGGCCGCGCTGGCCCTCGGCGACAGTGCGGGCGCGGTGGAGCACGCCCGGCGGGCGCTGCGGCTCAGCCCGGGGCTGTACGGCGGCCACGCGGCGCTGGCCGCAGCCCTGGAGTCGCTCGGCCGCCCCGACGCGGCGCTGGTGGCCTGGGAATGGGCGATCCGCTGCAACCCCGGGTTCGGCGAGGCCTTCACGCGCCGCGCCCTGTCCCTGCTGACGCGGCGGTGGGGGCCGCCTCCGGCACCCGCCCCGGCGGGCGGACCGGGCCGCCGCCTCGCCTCGACCGTCCTCGGGCGCAACGGGCGTTTCGCCAACCAGCTTCTCCAATACGGCGTCCTGCGCCTCTACGCCGCCCGGCACGGCCTCACCCTGGAGGTTCCTCCCTGGCTCGGCCGCCACCTGTACGATCACGACGACCCCCTGCCCGGTCCGGCGCTGCCGCGCGTGGCGGAGGCGGAGGGCGAAGCCGCCGTGACCGCCTCCCTCCGCGGGGAGCCCGCGACCGTGTTGGCGGACCACGACGTGTCCGGCTATTTTTGCGGCGACACCACACCCCTGGCGCCGTTCAAGGAGGAGTTCCGCGCGCTGTTCACGCCGGGCCGCCACCTCCAATCCCACGCGGATGCGCTGCTCGGCCGTCTGCGCGACGCCGGGCGGACCGTCGTGGCGCTGCACCTTCGGCGCGGGGATTTCGGCTGGGGGCGGTTCTGGATCGCCCCGGCGTCCTGGTATCGGCACTGGCTGGAAACCGTCTGGTCGACGCTCGACCGGCCGCTCCTGTTCATCGCGACCGACGATCCCGCCCAACTGCGGGAGTTCGCCGCCTACCGCCCCGTCACCGCCGGCGATCTGGCCGAGCCGATCGCGGGTGCGGAGTTCTTCACCGACTTCCACGTCCTCTGCCACGCCGACCGGGTCGCCATTTCCAACAGCTCCTTCTCCTTCGTCGCCACCATGCTGAACCGCAACGCCAGTGAATTCCGTCGGCCGGACCCGGCGCGCCGGGCCCTGGTCCCCTACAACCCCTGGGCAGCCCCGGTCCTGATCTGATCGCCGCCCCCCAAACGCACGGACAACGCACGGACGCATGGTCTTCCCCACCAAAGCCACCCTGGATCGCCCCGACCCCACAGCGCTCGTCGCGGCGGGCCTCGCCCATCACGGGGCGGGCCGGCTGGCTGAAGCGGAGAGCGCGTACCGGCGGGTTCTCGCCGACCACCCCCGCCACCCCGACGCCCTGCATCTCCTGGGCGCGCTGGCGCTGCAGTGCGGCAAGCCGGCGGAGGCCGTGGAGTGGATGAGGCAGGCCATCCGCTCCGCTCCCGACAACGCGGCCTGCTTTTCCAACCTTGCCAGCGCGCTGCGGCGGCTCGGCCGGCGCGACGAGGCCGTGGCCTGCGGCCGGCGCGCCCTGGCGCTGGACGCCGGCTCCACCGACGCGCTCAACAACGTCGCGAACGTGCTGTCGGACCAGGGCCGGCACGGCGACGCCGCGACCGCGCTGCGCCGGCTGATCCGCCTCAAGCCCCAGCTGACCGACCAGCGGCTTCTGCTGGCGCAGGCGCTCATCCTGGACGGCCGCGCCGAGGCGGCGATCGAGGAGCTGATGGTGCTCCTCGGCATGGCGCCGTCGTCGGTCGCCGCCTACGCCAACCTGGGCATGGCCCACCGCCGTCTCGGCCGGGCCGAGGAGGCGGTCCGCTACTACCGCTGCGCGCTGGGCTTCGCGCCGGGCGATCCCGGCGTCCTCAACAACCTGGGCGTCACGCTTCAGGATCTCGGGCGGCTCGACGAGGCGGTGGCCTGCTTCCGGCAATCCATCGCCATGCAGCCGGACGCCGCACACACCCACCTCAACCTCGGGCTCGCGGCCCGCGACCTGATGCGGATCGACGAGATGATCGCCCTGACGCGGTCCGCGGTCCGGCTCGACCCGTCCCTGGCGGAGGCGCACACCGCGCTGAGCTTCGGGCTGCTCATCAAGGGCGAACTGGAAGAAGGGTTCGCCGAGTATGAATGGCGGTCGCGCATGGCCGACTTCCCGTCGCCCCGGCGCAACTTCGCCTCACCCCCCTGGGACGGCTCCGACCTCACCGGCCGGACCCTGCTGGTCCATGACGAGCAGGGGGTGGGCGACACCATCATGTTCGCCCGTTTCGCCCAGCAGCTTCAGGCGCGGGGTGTGCGCGTCGTCATCGAGTGCAACAGCCAGCTCGTCCGCCTGCTCTCCGCCATGCCGGGTGTCGAGGGCGTGGTCAACCGGTTCGACCCGCCGCCGCCGCACGACGTGCACGACGCCCTGGCCAGCCTGCCGCACCGGCTCGGCACCATGCTCTACACGATTCCCGCCGACACCCCTTATCTGCGCGCCGAGCCGGAACTGGTGACGACCTGGGCGGAACGCATGGGGCCGCCGCCCCGTCCAGGAATGGGGCTGCGGGTGGGTCTGGTCTGGGCTGGCAACCCCGGTTTCAAGGCCGACCAGATCCGTTCCCCGCGCCTGAAGGCGTTCCTTCCGCTGCTGGACGTGCCGGGCGTCACGGTCTTCGGCCTGCAGAAGGGAGCGGGACGGCAGGATTTGGAGACCTGCGGGCCGCTGCCGCCGTCCTTCACCGACCTCGGCGCGGAGATCGCCGACTTCGCCGACACCGCGGCGATCATGGAAAACCTCGACCTCGTCATCAGCTCCTGCACGGCGCCGGCCCATCTCGCCGGAGCGCTCGGCCGCCCGGTCTGGACGGTGCTGCCCTTCGCCCCCGACTGGCGCTGGCTGGACCAGGGGATGTGCACGCCGTGGTACCCGACCATGCGCCTGTTCCGCCAGGACCGGCGCGGCGACTGGGCGCCCGTCGTCGGCCGCGTCCGCGCCGCTCTCCAGGCCCTCGCGCGGTCCCGCCCGGACCCCATAGCGTTGGGCTTCAGGGCGTAAATTTCAGGGCGTCCAGGGTTCGAAGGGCCGGATGCGGCGGGCGGCGACGTCCGGCTCGACGAACAGGCGGGCGCGGGTGTTGAGACGGGCGGCCAGGACGCTGAAGCCGCTGGCGGCGCTGGTGCCGACCACGTCGGCGTTCATCAGCACGTGGAAGTCCTGAAGGAAGTCCAACCCTACCCACTCCTCCACGACGTCGGCCCGGGTCAGGGGATGGAACTCCGCGAAGGCGTGCCGGATCGCCGCGACGTCGTCGCTGGCCACATAGAGCACCGGCCGGTCGAGACGCGGCCACCAGTCGCGCAGCCAGTCGACGTACCAGGCGGTCTCGGTGATCGGATAATTGGACGTCACGAAGTCGCCGCGCCGGATGTGGAGTGCGACCACCGTGTTCCCCGCCGCCCGCAAACGCTCGACCGCCGGGGCGAGGTGCGGCTCCCAGACCCGGCGCGGCCTCAGCCAGGACTGGACCCGCTGCCGATATTCCTGCTTGTGCTCGAACAGGAACAGGGGCGAAAGGATGTCGCGGTCGGCGATCGGCGCCCGCTCCGCGGTGCCGGCCACCAGATCGTTGAGGGTGCGGCGGGCGAACAGCAGCGGCGGCAGCGGACCGCTCTGCGGCGGATCGTTCAGCTCGAAGAAGGCGCCGCCCACCCAGTCGGGAGTCTCCAGCACGAAGCCGTGCTTCTCGGCGTAGAGCCGGACCAGGATGTATTCCAGGACAGTGTGGGCGAAGCGGCCCCGGGTGGCCAGGGACGACGAGGTCACGCGCGGGGGCCGGTGCCCGCCGTCCGCCCCCACGGCGGCGGGGCGGATCAGCTGGAGCCCCTGATCGGCCAGGGTCGCGCGCAAGGCGGCGAGCGACTTCACGGTGAAGAACCAGCCGTTGTCCCCGCGAACCGCCGCCAGCCGGTCGCGGGCGGCCCGGGGGGCGCCGTCCCGCAGGTCGAGCGCGGCGAGCGCGGTCAGGCACTCCCCCAGATGGACCACGCCGCCAAGCGGCGTCGTGGCCAGCCGGGTGAAGAACGCCCGCCCTTCGGCCAGCCGGTCGCTGCGCAGGAAGAGGTTGCTCAGCAACTCGATGCTGAGGGACACATCGACGCCGGGGATCGGCAGGCTTTCGAACAGTTCCGCCTGGGCCTCCGCCAAGCGGCCCAGATCGCTCAGCACCGTCGCCACCCGCAAATGAGCGAGAGCGAGCCCCAGCCGCGCCGACCGCCGGTAGGCGCGCAGAGCCCGCAGGGGATCGCCATGGGCGTACAGGGCGTTGCCGAAATTGTACCAGTATTCCGGACTGGACGGGCTGAGAGCCAGAGCGCGCCGCAGGCTGGCCTGGGCCGCGGCGTCATCGCCGCGTTCAAGCAGGGTGTTGCCCAGGTTCATGTGGGCGGTCGCCAGATCGGCCTTGACCGCGATGGCGTGGACCAGGCTGTCCACCGCCTCGTCGAGTTGGCCAACGCGGCGCAGCACCACCCCCAGATCGTGATGACCCTCGGCCAAGCCGGGATCGAGGCGGGTCGCGCGTCGCAGCGCATCGATCGCCCGCGAAGCGCCGGCATCGCCCCGGGCCTGCAAGGCGTCGCCGAGATTGCGCCAAGCCTGCGGATGGCCCGGATCGAAAAGGGTCAGCCGCCGCCATTCGGCGGTGGCCTCCGCCGGATGGCCGGCCTTGTCCAGGATGATGGCCCGGTTGACGCGCGCCTCGATCCAGCCGGGATTGATCCGAAGCGCGCGCGCGATCAGGGTCGGGGCGATGGCCGGCCGGCCGCTCTGCCACTCGGCCATGCCGATCAGATACAAGGCGTTTGGCTCGGCCGGGTCGGCCTCCAGCACCCGGCGGTAGAGGACGGCCGCCTCGGGAACGCGGCCCGCGCGATGATCGGCGAAGGCAACGGCCAGGATTTCACCGATCGTGGCCATCACCCCGTCTCCCTCAATCTTCGAACCGCAACCCGGGTTATCGACACCCGTGCGGGCATGTTCAGGCGGCCGAAGGTAGCCCAGCGACACGGAACGGTCAAAACATGGTCAGTTGATCGCCACGGGCCGGCGGGGGCTTGAAGTCGGCGCAGTTGAGGGCGGCATCGCGGGCGTTGAGGCCGAGGCGCCGGCAAGCCAGCTTGAACCGCTTCGACAACAGCTCTGCCACCGGGCCGGAGCCCTTCATGCGACTGCCGAACTGGGACTGGTACAAGTTCCCCTCGCGGCACTGGCGGATCAGGCTGAGCACGCGGTCGGCGCGGTTGGGCGCGTGCTCGCGCAGCCATTCCTCGAACAGATCGGCGATTTCCAGCGGCAGGCGCAGCAGGATGTAGTTGGCCTGCGTCGCTCCGGCCTCCGCCGCCGCGGTCAGGATGGCTTCCAGCTCATGGTCGCTGAGCCCCGGGATCATCGGGCTGGCCAGCACCGCCACCGGCACGCCGGCCGCCGTCAGCTCACGCATGGCGGCGAGGCGTCGGGCGGGCGTGCTGGCCCGCGGCTCCATCCGGCGGGCGAGGTCGCGGTCGAGCGTGGTGACCGACAGCGCGACGTTGACCAGCCCCTTGGCCGCCATCGGCGCCAGGATGTCGAGGTCGCGCAGGACCAGCGCCGACTTGGTGATGATCATCACCGGCTGGTTGAAGTCGCGGCAGACCTCCAGCACGGCGCGGGTGATGCGCTGCTCCCGCTCGATGGGCTGGTAGGGATCGGTGTTGGCGCCCAGCGCCAGCGGCTGGCAACGGTAGGATTTGGCGCGAAGCTCCGCCGCCAGAAGCTCCGCCGCTCGGGCCTTGCGGAAGATCTTCGTCTCGAAATCCAGCCCCGGCGACAGGCCGAGGTAGGCGTGGGTCGGGCGGGCGAAGCAATAGATGCAGGCGTGTTCGCACCCCCGATAGGGGTTCACCGACCGTTCGAAGATCACGTCGGGCGACGTGTTCTTCGACAGGACCGAACGGGCCGTGTCGTCGAAGACCTGGGTCGGGACGGTCTCCGTCAGCGCTTCGTTCTCGCCCCAGCCATCGTCGGCCAGCACCCGCGTCTCCCGCTCGTAACGGGAGGTCAGGTTGCTGATCGCTCCCCGTCCTTTCAGGGCCTGCCGCGGAATCTCGTCCATGGGAGGAGAATAGCGGCGCGGAAATAGAACGTAAAGGGAACAATCATCCGTCTCTTGGACGCGGGAGGGAACCGATCGCCCTTGACGGCCCGCCCCGGCGCGCCTAGCTTCCCGGTCATGACGACGCGCACGCACCACTTCAGCCGCTATTATACGCTGCTCCCATAGGGCGGTGCGTTCAGTCTTGACCATATGAACCATGCCGCCGCTGACCGGCGGCATGTGCTTCGACAGATGATCCCCGGGATGCGGCCCTTCCCTTCCGGAGATCAGCACCATGGCGACCCCCGCCGCTTCCAGCCCCTTCCAGTCCGACTTCCTGCGCGTGCTCGACGAGCGCGGATTCCTGCATCAGGGCAGCGACCTGTCGGGCCTCGACGCCCTGCTGCGCCGGGGGCCGGTCGGCGCCTACATCGGCTTCGACGCCACGGCGGACAGCCTGCATGTCGGGCATCTGGTGTCGATCATGGTGCTGCGCTGGTTTCAGAAGACCGGCAACCGGCCCGTCGTGCTGATCGGCGGCGGCACAACGCGCATCGGCGACCCCAGCTTCCGCGACACCAGCCGCCCCATGCTGGACGACGCGCAGATCGCCGCCAACATGGCCGGCATCGGCCGGGCCTTCGCCCAATACCTGTCCTTCGGTGGCGAAGAGCCGAACGGCGCGGTGATGGTCGACAACGCCGATTGGCTGGACGAGCTGCGCTACATCCCGATGCTGCGCGACATCGGGCGCCATTTCACCGTCAACCGGATGCTGAGCTTTGACTCCGTCAAGCTGCGGCTCGACCGCGAGCAGCCGCTGACCTTCCTGGAGTTCAACTACATGATCCTCCAGGCCTTCGACTTCCTGGAGTTGTCGCGCCGCCACGGCTGCCGGCTGCAGATGGGCGGGTCGGACCAGTGGGGCAACATCATCAACGGGATCGAGCTGGCCCGCCGCGTCGACGGGACGGAGCTGTTCGGCCTGACCACGCCGCTGCTGACCACCGCGTCGGGCGCCAAGATGGGCAAGACGGCGGCGGGGGCGGTGTGGCTGAACGCCGACCGGCGCAGCCCGCACGATTTCTGGCAGTTCTGGCGCAACACGGAGGACGCCGACGTCGGCCGCTTCCTGCGCCTGTTCACCGAGCTGCCGCTGGACGAGATCGTCCGGCTGGAAGCGCTCCAGGGATCGGAGATCAACGAGGCCAAGAAGATCCTCGCCCATGAGGCGACGGTCCTCTGCCACGGCGCGGAAGCGGCGGCCGAGGCCGGGGAGACCGCCCGCCGGGTCTTCGAGGAGGCCGGGGCCGGCGGCGGCCTGCCGACGGTGGAGACCGCCCGCGCCAACCTTGCCGCCGGCGTCCGGCTGGCCGACCTGCTGGCCGCCGCCGGGCTCGCCGAGTCCAAAGGGGCCGCAAGACGGCTGATCCGCGACGGCGGGGCGCGGGTCAACGGCGCCCCCGTCACCGACGAGGCGGCGCTGCTGACCGCGGCGGACCTCGACGGCGAGGGACTCATCCGCCTGTCCGCCGGCCGCAAGCGCCACGCGCTGGTCCGGGTTCGGTGAGCCGAGCCGGAGCCGGGCGCCCTCAGCGGCCCCCGGCTTCGGCCACCACCTGCTTCAGGTGATGGGACGACACCGGCTTGTGCAGGATGGCGAAGCCGCTGCGCTGGGCCTCGACGATCCGTTCGGGGGCGGTGTCGCCGGTCAGGATGATGCTGGGGATCGACGCCCGGCAATGGGCGTGGATGGCGCGCAACGCCTCCGGCCCGGTCTTGCCGTGGCGCAGCCGGTAGTCGGCCAGGATGACGTCCGGGCGTCGCCCGGCCTCGTCGAGCAGGCGGATCGCCTCGTCCCCGGCGGTGGCGGCGATGACCTCGTAGCCCCAGCCCTCCAGCATGGCGCGCAGCCCCATCAGGATGATCACCTCGTCGTCGATGATGAGGACGAGCCGGCACCCGCCGCCCTCCGTCCGGCCGACCGCGGGAACCGTCGTCACGGCAGGCCGCGGCGGCTCGGCGGCGGGCACGGTGACCAGGAAGGTCGATCCGCTGCCCGGCCGTGACCGCAAGGCCACGGAATGGCCGAGCAGAGCGCACAGCCGCCGCACGATGGCGAGGCCGAGGCCCAGCCCCTTCTCGCGGTCGCGCTCCGGGTTGCCGAGCTGGGTGAACTCTTCAAAGATATCCTCCTGGCGATCCGGCGGGATGCCGGCACCGCTGTCGCACACGGCGATGTGGAAGCGGCGGCGCGACCGCCGCACGCCCAGCAGCACCCCGCCGCGCCCGGTGTAGCGCAGCGCGTTGTCCAACAGGTTGCGGACGACCCGCTCCAGCAGCATGGGGTCGCTGCGCGCGTGAAGCGTGGTCGGGACGACGCGCAGGGTCAGGCCGCGCCGCGCCGCCTCCGGCGCGTATTCGGCGGCGAGGCGCTCGAAGAGGGGCTGGATCGCCACGGTGGTGGTCACCGGCTCGACCACCCCGGCGTCGAGCTTGGAGATGTCCAGCAACCCGTCGAGCAGGCGCTTCAGCGCCTCCAGCGCCTGCTGCATGGTCTTCAGCGTGTCGTGGCCCGCCCCGCCCTGGGTCTGCTCGCCCAGAGCGGAGGTGAGGAAGAACAGCGACTGCACCGGCTGACGCAGGTCGTGGCTGGCCGCGGCGAGGAAACGCGACTTCGCCCGATTGGCCCGCTCCGCCTGGTCCTTGGCGCGGCGCAGCGCCGATTCGGTGCGCTTGCGCTCGGTGATGTCGCGCAGGATGGCCGTGAAGAAGCGGTCGCCGCCGTCGCTCCAGGCCGACAGCGACAGCTCCAGCGGCACCGCCAGCCCGTCGCGCCGCCGCCCTTCGACCTCGCGGGCGACGCCGTCGGCCAGCCGGTCCGGGCTGAGAGGCTCCGAAATGAGGCCGCCCGGAATCAGCCGGCCCACCTCCATCCCGACCGCGTCGGCCGGGCTATGGCCGAAGATGCGCTCCGCGCCGCGGTTGTAGGTGTGCACCGTGCCCTTGGCGTCCACCAGAAGGATCGCGTCGGCGGCGGTTTCCAGCAGGGAGCGGTGGCGCTCCACGGCCCGCCGGATCGCCCGTTCGTCCTCCTTGCGGCGGGTCACGTCCTGGGCGTAGACGGCCAGCCGATCGCCGGTGGCGAACAGGCGCAGGGCGTACCAGTCGCCACCGGCCCGTTTCTCGTCACCGGCCAGCCGGATTTCGAACTCCTCCGGCTCTCCCCGGTCCAGAGCGTCGCGGAAGCGCGCGGTGAAGGGCTCGGCCACGCCGGGCGGCAGCAGAGCCACGAAGACGTGCCCCACGAGGTCCCCGCCGTCGCCGAACAGGCGCGCCGCCTTCTCGTTGGCGAAGGTCACGTGGCCCTCATGGTCCAGTTCCACCACCGCGTCGGTGGAGGCGGCGAGGATCGCGGCCATGCGGTGTTCGGCGGCGTGGGCGGCGTCGCGGGCTTGCTCCCGTGCCTGAAGCTCCTGCGCCATCGAGTCGAAGGCGCGGCCCAAGGCACCGATCTCCGAGCGGTCGCCCGGCCGTCCGATCCGCGCGTTGCGGTCCCCGGCGCTCCAGCGCTCGACCACCCGCTTCAGTCGGGCCACCGGGCGCAGCACGAACAGGCGCGCGCCGATCCAGGCCGCGGTCAGGGAGAGCGCCGCCGCCAGCGCCAGCAGGAAGGCGCTCCGCTCGGCCGCGGCGGTGACCGGGCGCAGCGCCTCCGTCCGATCCAGCCCGACCGCCAGGAACAACTCGCGGACCTTCTGGTCGACCGGGGCGTAGGCCAGGATCCGCGGCTCGCCGTCCAGGCCGGGCATTTCGGCGACACCTTCGGACGGCGCGCGCAGCAGGGCCATCAGCGGTTCGGGCAGCGGCTTGCCCACCCGTTGCTCGTCGCTGCCGGGGAAGCGGCCCAGCACGGTGCCGTTGCGGTCGGCGAGCACCAGCATGGCGTTCGGCGGCAGCGGTTTTTCCGCCAGATAGTCGCGCAGCCATCCGGCGTCGAGCGAGATGGACACCACCCCCGCCATGCGGCCCGTCCCGTCGGCGTAGGGAGCGGCGAAGGGCAGCACGGGGCGCCCGTCCAGCCGCCGCACCGCATAGTCGCCGACGACGAAGCCCTGCCCATACAGCGCCATGCGGATGTGCGGCAGCGCCGCCACCATCAGGCCGTTCAGCTTGGCGTCGCTGGCGCAGCGGACCGATCCGTCGAGATCGGTCAGGGCGATGCCCTTCACCCGCGGCAGACGGTCACGCAGGCGGTTCAGGGTGGAGGAGCATTGCTGGGGGTCGATGGCGAGCCGCGGCGCCATCTCGGCCACCGTCACCAGCACGCCGCGCATGCCCTCCACGACCCGCTGCTGCTCATCCTGGATCAGGGTCAGCAGGCGGCGGGCCTCGGCCTCGGCCTGCCGCTCCCCCGCCTCGATGGCGGTCAGGCTGTTGTGGGCCAGGATGCCGATGGCCGGCAGGCTGGCGAGGAGGACGAGCAGGACAAGGCGTGTGAGAATGCTCATCGGCAGCCCGGGAAAAGCACGGCGGAAGGGAACGGCACGACCCTGCACTTCCCAAGGGACGCATGGCACCCCGGGTCCGATGCACGCCGTCGTATTCGCGGCAGCGGTGCCCCGCTACCCCGCCGGCCACATCCTTACCTTGCGTTTACCAAAAGGAGGGACCGCGCTCAACCGACTATTTCGCATACGAATTATAAAGGCGCCGGAGGAACGGGCACCCGATGCCCCGGCGCCGAGGGATTTTCCGCCCGTCCTCAGGCGGATTCGGCGATGGACTCGACGCGGCCGTCGAGCGCCATCAACAGCAGTTCCACCTCCAGACCGGGATGCCGCGCCTTGATCGCGGCGCCCAGCGCGCGGAGTTGCTCAGCGTGGGCGGCGGTTTCCTTTTCCCGGTCCGCCGCCAGATCTGTCCCCAGGAAGACGCGGTAGGCGCCGCAGTCGCGGTGGTCCATGACCATCACGCGCTTGATTTGGTGCAGTTGCCTGGCGACCGCCACATGGTCCCAGAAGGCCTCGCCCCACGCCTTCTTCCGGTCGGTCAGGGCGCCCAGCGACGCGCCGGCCAGGATCACATGGTCGTAGCGGTTGGTCAGCCCGCGCCCATCCATGTAGCGGCCGATGTCGTCGATCAGCCGGTAATCCATGCAGGAGAGCAGAAGAGCGTCCACCTCGCCGCCGGGCGGCGCGGCGCGGGCAACGCCGGAGGTCAGGGGCGCCATCAGCGCAGCCCCGGCGCCCAGCGTGGCGATCTTCAGAAAGGTCCGGCGCGAGTCGTGCCGAAGGCCACCGCAACAGGTCGAGCCGAAGTCAAGTCCGGAGCTTTGTTGGTACTGCATGAGGTCTCCACGTCGTTGAGGTTTCGTGGGGCCGAACGCCCATGGAGACCGCAGTACAGCACCGCTTCCGAGACAGCATTATTCGTGAACAAATCTTTCATGGACCAGAAGGGCACAGCATGATGACAGGACTATCTGGACAAATTGGAACGAGAACCTTCGGCCCGTCCACCGGGCGCCAAAAAGAAACGGGCCGCTTCCCAGGTGGGAAACGGCCCGTTCGGCATGGTGCTGCCGGTGTTGCGTTGCTGGTATCAGCCGCGGGTGCTGCCCGAAGCCCGGTCGCCGGTGGCGACCGTGTCGCTGGCCGGCTTTTGCGTGCCGGCGCTGGCGCTGTGGCTGGAGGAGCAATCCGCGCTGGCGACCCCCGCCGTCAGGAGGGCGGCGAGACCGAACAGAACGGCTACCGGCTTGGCTCCATGAGACATTGGATCACCTCCTTTCAAATCTGTTGAACACCGCAACAGCATGTGAGGACGATCCGACGCGAGTCAACGCCTTATACCGCCCGTACAGGGTGCGTGTCCCTCTCCCGCCCCGGGAGAGGGTGCCCGCCAAAGCGGGCGGGTGAGGGTCTCACGAGAATCAAGGCACCGATCCTCGCCTGCACCCTCACCCTTCCCACGCTTCGCGCGGGCCCCTTCCCTCTCCCGGGACGGGAGAGGGTGTGGCAAGTCCGATCACGCCGTCTCCAGCGCCTCCCGCATGGTGCGGAACAGCTCCGCCTTGTCCTCGAAGCCGATGCCCGGCAGCGCCGGCAGGCGGACCCGCCCGTCCTCGACCGCGATGCTGTCGGCGAAGCCGCAGAAGGGCTTGAACACGTCCGGGTAGGACTCGTTGCCGCCCAGATGCAGGCCGGCGGCGATGTTCAGCGACATCTGGTGGCCGCCGTGCGGCACGACGCGCCGGCTCGACCAGCCGTTCTCCGCCAGCATGTCCAGCGTGCGCATGTACTCGACGAGGCCGTAGCTGAGCGCGCAGTCGAACTGCAGCCAGTCGCGGTCCGGGCGCATGCCGCCGTGGCGGATCAGGTTGCGGGCATCCTGGTGGCTGAACAGGTTCTCGCCGGTCGCCATGGGGCGGTCATAGTGGTTCGCCAGCTCGGCCTGGAGCGCGTAGTCGAGCGGGTCGCCGGCCTCCTCGTACCAGAAGAGGTTGTAGGGCTTCAGCGCCTCGGCGTAGGCGATGGCGGTCTTCAGGTCGAAGCGGCCGTTGGCGTCCACGCAGAGGTTCCGGCCGTCGCCGACCACCTCCAGCACCGCCTCGATGCGGCGCAGGTCGTCCTCCAGCGAGGTGGCGCCGATCTTCATCTTCACGACGTTGTAGCCGCGGTCGCGGTAGCTGCGCATCTCGTTCTGGAGCGCCTCCACCCCCTTGCCGGGGTAGTAGTAGCCGCCCGCGGCGTAGACCCAGACCGACTCGTCGGCCACGCCGCCGCGGTAGCGGTCGGCGAGCAGGCGGTAGAGCGGCTTTCCGGCGATCTTCGCCACGGCGTCCCACACCGCCATGTCGATGGTGCCCATCGCGACCGAGCGTTCGCCATGGCCGCCCGGCTTCTCGTTGGTCATCAGCCGCGCCCAGATCTTGAATGGGTCGAGGTTGCCGTTCGCCTCGTCGATCAGGCTGTCGGGGGCGGCCGAGGTCAGGCGGGGGATGAAGCGCTCCCGCATCAGGCCGCCGGCGCCGTAGCGTCCGTTGGAGTTGAAGCCGTAGCCGATCACCGGCTTGCCGTCGCGCACCACGTCGGTGATGACCGCCACGGTGGAGCAGGTCATCTGGCTGAAGTCGATGTAGGCGTTGGCGATGTCGGACTTGATGCCGACGGTCTTTTCCCGGATCTCCACGATGCGCATGGCGCTGCTTCCCTTTGGCTTTTCCGATGCCCCGGGTGGCAGGATAGGGATGGACGGGACCGCCGTGCCAATGCCAGTTTCAAATCGCGTGATGCGCATCCGGCATGGGCTGACGGAATATTGTCTGGCGGAACAGCGATGGAACTGAACTGGCTTGAAGACTTCCTCGCCCTGGCGGAGTGCGGCAACTTCTCCCGCGCGGCGCAGCGGCGCAACCTGACCCAGCCGGCCTTCAGCCGCCGCATCCGCGCGTTGGAGGACTGGACCGGCACGCCGCTGTTCGACCGCAGCACCCAGCCGGTCGGGCTGACCGAGGCCGGGCGCCGCTTCCGCCCCTTCGCCGACGAGACGGTGCGCCGCCTCCTGCAAGGGCGGGAGGAGGCGCGGCTGGCCGGCGGCGCGGCGGCCACGGCGCTGCGCTTCGCGGCGACCCACGCGCTGTCGCTGACCTTCTTTCCGACTTGGCTGAGCCGTCTGGAGGGGCAGGCGCGGCTGGGTGCCATCCATCTGCTGTCCGACAGCATGCAGGCCTGCGAGCAGGTGATGACGCAGGGGCAGGCGCAGTTCCTGCTGTGCCACGCCCATGCGGCGGCCCCCTCCCGGTTGGAGGCCGGAGCCTTCCGCTCGGCCGCGGTGGGGAGCGATCGTCTGGTGCCGGTCTGCGCACCGGACGAGGCCGGCGCGCCGCGGCACCCGTTGTCGGGTGCGGCTGTGTCCGGTGGCGGGGCCGCCCTGCCCCATCTCGCCTACAGCCCGGAATCGGGCATGGGACGCATCGTCACGGCGGCGCGCGGCGGCTTTCCGGCTCCGCTGGCGCTCGATACCGTCTTCACCTCGCACCTCGCCGCGGTGCTGCGCACGCTGGCCCGCGACGGGCGCGGCGTGGCGTGGCTGCCGGACAGCCTGATCGGCGAGGATCTGGCGCAGGGACGGTTGGTGCGGGCTGGCGGGACGGGTTGGGGAATCCCGGTGGAGGTGCGGCTCTACCGCCCCCGCGCGCGCCAGAGCCCGGCGGCGGAAGCCTTCTGGGCTTTGGCGGCGGAACAGGCACCCCAAGACGGGAGGGATCGGGAATGAGCGGAGCGGACTACAGGCTCTATGGGGCCCCCGGCTGGGGGTCCGTCCTGACGGAAGCCATGCTGGTCCAGTGCGGCGTCCCTTTCGTCTTCGAGGACGTCGCGGGCTTCGACGCGCAGGGCGAGGCGCGGCAGCGGTTGCTGGCGCTGAACCCGCTGGGGCAGGTCCCCACCCTGGTCCTGCCGGATGGAACGGTGATGACGGAAAGCGCGGCCATCGCCCTGCTGCTGGCCGAACGGCACCCGGACACCGGACTGGCCCCGCCGCCGGACGCAGCGGAGCGCGCGACCTTCCTGCGGCTGCTGGTCTGGCTGGTGGCGAACGTCTACCCGACCTTCACCTACGGCGACTACCCGGAGCGCTGGGTGACGGAGGCGCCGGAGACGCTCGGCGCGGCGATGGTGGAGCAGCGCAAGACGCTGTGGCTCTGGCTGGAATCGCAACTGGGCGACGGCCCGTGGGTGCTGGGGGAGCACTTCAGCGCGCTCGACCTCTATGTCGGGGCGATGGTGCACTGGCGCCCCCGCCGCGCCTGGTTCACGGAACACTGCCCGAAGCTGTCCGGCGTAGCGGAGCGGGTGCTGGCCCTGCCGAGCCTGGAACCGGTCTGGCGCCGCAACTTCACGCCGGCGTCCTGAACCGGGAAACACCGAGGTCATACAGCACGGGGGCGACCGCTGGGCCGCCCCCGTTCAACAATCAGCACTCGTGCCTTAAGGCTCGCAGATCAACGCTCGTTGATGGCGCGATACACGATGTAGGCCGGGGTCGCGCGCAGCCAGGCGGCGAGGAACTCGCGGACGGCCTGGAGAGCGGAGGACGGGGCGCGGTCGCTGCCGATGTGGGTGTAGGTCGAGCTGTTCATGATGGTCTCCAATCGTTGGGAGGCGTTATCGGGGGCGTTGTTCGTTGAGACCAATATGCTCTGGTATACCCAATACCACACGCGCGCTTCTTGCAGGGCAGACCCCAAAAAACGCAACGCTTTCAATGCTTTAATCATCATACATTCCGCCTCGGAAACTGTTTGCTGAACGGACGCGAAATTCTTGCCGCATCGCGGCAGGCGGCGGCCTAGCCAAGGCCGCCGCACCACCCCACTTCTGGTGTCATGCCGCGCGACGACAGCCAGCCCCGCTTTCCCGCCGTCCCGTCCGACCACTGGGATGGGCGCCGTTTCTTCAACCCCCACGCCGACACGGACAAGAGCCCGCGCGAGCTGTGGCGGCTCTACAAGGCGCGCGGCCCGCGCTGGACCCCGCCGGACCCGGAGCCGCCCCGCCCTTTCCGCCCCATCACCCCGGCGCGGGGCGAGGTCGCGGTCACCTTCATCGGGCAGGCGACCTTCCTGATCCAGATCGGCGGGGCGGCCTTCCTGACCGACCCCGTCTATTCCGACCATGCCGGCCCCTTCGGGCGGCTGGGGCCGAAGCGGGTGCGCCCGCCCGCGGTGCGCATGGAGGATTTGCCGGCCATCGACGCGGTGCTGCTCAGCCACAACCACTACGACCATCTGGACGCTCCGACGCTGCGCCATCTGGCGCGGCGGCGCGGCGTGCCGCAGGTGATGACGGGGCTGGGCAACGGCCCGATGATGCGCCGGGCCGGCTTCGACGCGGTGCATGAGCTGGATTGGTGGGACAGCCTGCCCGGCCCGCACGGCACCCGGATCACCTTCGTCCCGGCACAACACTGGTCCGCCCGCACCCCCTTCGACCGGCGCAAGACCCTGTGGGGCGGTTTCGTGGTGGAGACGCCGGAGGCCGCCGTCTATTTCGCGGGCGACAGCGGCTACTGCCCGCATTTCCGGGAGATCGGACGGCGGTTCGGCGCCATCGACGTCGCCCTGCTGCCGATCGGGGCCTACGAGCCGCGCTGGTTCATGGCCGCCCAGCACATGAATCCGGCCGACGCCGTGCGGGCGCACCGCGACCTGGGGGCGCGACACAGCGTCGCCATGCATTTCGGCACCTTCCAACTGACCGCCGAGGGCATCGACGCCCCCCTCCGGGCGCTGCACCACGCCCTGGCCGAGCAGGCGGTTGATTCCAATCATTTCGCCATCCCCGGCTTCGGCGAACCCCTGCGCTTCCGCCGCCCTTCGGCCTAATGGCGAAGGGGAGGATTCACCCTGCGGCCTATGGCGCAAGCGTCATGGACGGGACCGCGCGGATCGGAGTAACGCCTTGAGGGACAGCACCCACCACACAGGCGGAGCCGGGCGTAAATGCAGTTGGAAATCAGTGCCTTCGTCAGTTCCCTCGGCAACGAATCGGACCACGGCCCCGACGCGCTGGAGCGGGTGCGGGACAGCATGCGATCCCTGGCCGACACGCTCGCCGCGCTGAACCTGGGCATCGTTTTGGAAGTGCGCGACGTGCAGCGTCTGCAGACCGTCGCCCGCATCGTCCAGGCCAACGCGCCGAACCGCTGACCGTCCCCCGGTTATCGCCCGATCATCGCCGCAGCGGGCAGGCCCGGCGGGCCAGCCGGGCGTTCAGGTCGCCGGTGTCCACCACCGGCTCGCCCTGGCTGCGCATCACGAAGCCGAAGGTGTCCATCACGCGGTCCAGGACGATCTCCTGGTCGTCCGGGCGGCGGCTGACCATCACCACGGCGTAGCCGGCGGACCGGGCCACCGCCGGTTCGCCGCGCAGGCCGCGCACGCCCCAGCCGACCAGCGCGCTCTTGCAGCGGAACAGCTCCACCGACAGGCCGGCGCCGCCGGTCGCCCCGGCCACCACATAGCCGGCGGCCACCGCCAGCGGGGCCAGCAGCCCGTCCCAGTCCAGGCAGTCCTCCCGCGACACCCACATGCCGCCGACCGAGCAGGGGGCGGCGCCGATGGCCTCGCCCAGACCGGCGCGGAAGGCGCGCAGCACCTCCACCGCGTCCGTCGCGGGCATCGGTTCGACCCGGTTGCCGTCCGGCATCAGCATCAGGCGCCCGGCCCACTCGGTGGAGGGGGGAAGCTGTTCGGTGAGGCGGGCGAGGAGGGCTTCGCGCGCCTGGGCGAAGGGAACGACCTTGGACATGGGGAACGGGGACCAGCGGCAGGTGACGGGAACCGGGGCCGGAAGGAAGCGAAAGCCGCGCCCGCTGTCAACCGGCGCGCGAGGCCTTCGCCACATTTCCGCCCCATTGTCACGGCCCTGCATCGCCGCCGCAGGCGTGGCGCGGAAAATCCCGCCGGTGGGGCGTTTTCCCCTTGCCAGCCCCCGGAAAGAGGCTTATAAGCCGGCCTCCGTTCCGGATTAGCTCAGTCGGTAGAGCAGCGGACTGTTAATCCGCGTGTCGCTGGTTCGAGTCCAGCATCCGGAGCCATACTGCGGGTGTAGCTCAGTTGGTTAGAGCGCCGGCCTGTCACGCCGGAGGCCGCGGGTTCAAGTCCCGTCACTCGCGCCACCTTCCCTCATCGGTGGCTTTTTCCTCTCCCCTCATCGCATCACGGTGACTGTGGCGGCCTCCGTCCGGCTGATCACCACCTCGTCGCCGGGCTTCACCGTTTCCAGCCCTTGCACCTCCGGCGGGACCGCAACCGTGCGCGTACGCCCCTGCGGCCCGCGCAGCGTGACCATCCGCCGGTTGAGGTCGATGGCCTCGACCACCTCCGTCACCTGGGTGGTGGTGATCGCCGACGCGCGCGGCATCTCGCCGACCGCGGCGCGGTCCGTGCTGCTCCGCTGAATGGCGCCCGGCCCGCCGCCCGGCGGCTGGGTGACGATGTTGGTCAGGCGGGCGTACTCGATCTGCACGGTGTCGCCGACCTTGATGCGGTTGAAGTTCCGCACTTCGCTTCCGGCGGTCACCGCCTCTTCCCGCCCATCCGGGAATTGCAGGATCACCGTCCGCGCCGCCTTGTCGATGCCGCGGACCTTGGCGGTGGAGCGGACGTTCTCGACCATGGACAGCCGCGGCGTCGGCTCGGCGCTCGCCGGGGCCATGGCGGCGGACGGCGGCGCGGTTTCGGACGCCGGCGCGCAGCCCGCCAGGACCGCGCCGCTCAGGAACACCGCCAGGACGGCACGGGTTTGGTGCTTCATGGGATCGCCTCCACCTCTTCTGGGACCGGCTTCCGGGCGTATGTCCGGTTCGCTTTGGTCCGGTTCGGGCGCAGGAACGGCACGGTCGCGCGGATGTTCCATATTCCGACCCTGGCCGACCCTGTTTGCGGGTGCAACTTACCGTAACTTCGCCCCTTCGACCCGTCCGATGGATGGGAGCGGTTCACCCGGACGGATCAGAATTTGAACACCGCCTCCATCCCGACGAAGTGGATCGTCTTCGCGGGGCCGGTGTCCTGAAGGAAGGAGCCGGGCTGGAACAGCGAGTAGGACAGCAGCCCCTCGACCGTGCGCCCGGCGGCGTAGGACAGCACAAGCTCCCCCTGCGTGCCGATGTAGCGGGACCGCGACCCGGCGCCGGAGCGGAGCAGGTTCCCGGACAGGTCGTAGACACCGTCCTCCAGGCTCATCCGCCAGTAGGCGATGGCCGAGGCGGACAGGCTGAACTCGTCCGACAGCGCCAGATCCACGGAGGGATGCAGGTTCATCAGGTTCAGCGGCCCGACCGGAGTCAGCTCCCCGAAATACTTCGCGCGGGGGAAGAGGGGGTTGAAGGTGCCCAGCCGCCCGTCGCCGGGATCGCGGTCGCCGCTGGCGATGTTCGCCTTCAGCCCGAGCCGCGGGCGCAGCGGGACGCTCTCCCAACGGTGGCCGGTGTCGCTGGCCACCGACCATGCAGCAATCGTCTCCCCATCGATCTGGCCCGTCTGGAGCATGGCCTCCCAGTTCCAATCCCAGCCGTCGGCCTTTCCGAACAGGCGGGTGCCCAGCGTGTGCCGCTCCTCCCGCCCCTGCCCGCCCTCGAAGGACGCCGCCCTGTTACCGTAGCCGATGTAGTAGGCGTCCAGCCCCGTACCCCAGCCCGACCCCGCGCCGTGCGTGGCGTACAGTCCCCAGGCGGAGCGCCCGCCGTCGCGCCGGTCGTCGAACAGGTCGGGCGCCGCGCGGACCGGGCGGCCGAGGAAGCCGTCCACCCGCCAGGGGCCGGATTGCACGATGCCCGTCACCGCGTCGAAGGCCCGCGGGACGTTGGCGCCGTAGCGCAGACTAATCAACCGTTCCGACCCGTAGGCGAGCATCTGGCGCCCCGCCCGCAGCGTGCCCTGCGCGTCCCCCAGCGGGACGGAGAGGTCGGCGAAGCCCTGCAGCAGGTCGGTGCGATCGACGTCCGGCGCCCCCTCCGGCCCGAGCTTGCCCGCCGAGCCGGCCATGATCAGTTGGCCGAAGACGCGCAGGGCCGAGCCGGCGCGCAGATCGGCGTAGGGCAGCAGGCGCCACAGGCCGTAGGCGTCGTTCCTCGGCTCATCCTGCCCCCAGCCGCTGTTGCGCACGGCCTCGCCGCGCAGCCGCGCCTCCAGCCCGGTGGACAGGGAGACCGTGCCGCCGGGGGTGAGCGGGATCGCCTTGAACCGCTCCCAGAAGGCGCCGCTGCCCGCCGCGGGGTCGAGGAGGTAGCGGTAGTCCTCGTCGTAGCGGCTGTTGGTCAGGGGCGGGGGCGGCGTCTTCGCAGGGGTCTCCGCAGGGGCCGGGGCGGACTGGAGCAGCAGAGCCGCGACCAGCGCCCCGCGCCACCGCCTCACGACGCCTTTCCCGCGCCGTGCTCCAGCGCCAGGAAATGCGACACCCGCGGCGGCCCGTCGCCGCGGTGGAAGGCCAGCGCCTCCTTCTGCACATCCGCGTCGGCGTGCGATACCCGGCGGTGCTGGCGCTGGTGCTCCGCCCAGGATTCCACGAAGAACCACTCCAGCACCCGTTCCGGATCGCCGGAATCCTGGCTGACGCCCCAGGCGTAGGCGCCGTCCCGCCGCCGCGCCTCCGACAGGCGGCGGAGGGCTGCGTGAAAGTCGTGCTGGTCGGCCGCGGCCACCCGGTACTCGATGGTGATCAGCACCGGGCCGCGGTCGTTGCGCACCGGCTCGGCGGTCAGCGGCTCCGGCCAGTGGTTGGACGGGGTGAGGTCGGCCTCGCCCTCCGGCAGCGGCACCGCGCGGGACAGCACTGCCACGGCCAGCAGCCCGGCGGCGCTGACCCACAGGGTGGCCGGCACGCCGATCGCATCGGCCAGAGCGCCCCAGCCGAGGCTGCCCGCCGTCAGGGCGCCGTTGAACACGGTCAGGTACAGCGCCAGCCCACGCCCGCGCACCCAGTTGGGCAGGATGGCCTGGGTGGTGGCGCTCAGCGTCGTCAGCACGGCGATCCAGGCCGCACCGGCGCCCAGCAGGACCGGCAGGGCCAGCCAGCGCGGCGGGGCCAGGGCCAGGATGCCCATGACCACGGCGGTGACCAGCGCGGCAGCCAGCATCAGGCCGTCCGCGCCCAGACGCTCGCGCAGGCGCGGCAGGACGGTCGCCCCGCCGATGGCCCCCGCCCCCACGGCGCCGAGCAGCAGGCCATAGAAGCCCGGCCCGCCGCCCAGCATCGGCCCGGCGACGATGGGCAGCAGGGCCCACAGGGCGCTGGCGCAGGCGAAGAACAGGCCGGCGCGCAGGAAGACGCGGTGCAATTCCTTGCTGGCGCGGGCGTAGCGCAACCCGGCGCGCAGGGCGCCGCCGAACTGCTCCGACAGATCGTCGCGGGCGTCGGGGGTGCGCCGCCACCACAGCAGGGCGGCGATGACGATGATGTAGGAGGAGACGTCCACCGCGTAGGTGGCGGCGGCCCCGGCGGCGGCCAGGATCGCGCCGCCCGCCGCCGGGCCGATGGCGCGGGCGATATTGATTCCAAGGCTGTTCAGCGCCACCGCGCCCTTCAGCTCGCCGCGCGGCACCAGCTCCGGCACGATGGACTGCCAGACCGGCGCCATCAGCGCCGCCCCGACCCCGCCGAGAAAGGTCAGCCCGGCGATGGAGGCGACGCTGGCGACGCCCAGCCACGCCTGGATCATCAGCGCGGCGCTGACGCAGGCGAGCAGGCACTGGATGACGATCAGCATCCGCCGCCGGTCCATGATGTCCGACAGCACCCCCGCCGGGATCGCCAGCAGGAAGATGGGCAGCGAGCCCGCCGCCTGGATCAGCGCGACGGTGGACGGCGATCCCGACAGGTCGAGAACCAGCCACGCGCTCGCCACGTCGCGCATGAAGGTGCCGACGTTGCCCAGCACGGCCGCCACCCACAGCACGGCGAACAGCCGGTTGCTCAGCGGCGCGAAGGCCCCGGCCGGCTTGGATGCGGCGGGCTTATGTCCGGGCGGCTGTGCGTCGGGGGTTGGGACGGCCTCGGCGGTCATGCGCGCCCTCCCCGGCGATGGGCGTTGCGGTGGGTCAGCACCGCCGCCGCCGCGAAGCCGCCGACGATGGCGAGATGCTCCAGGAAGGTCGCGGTCTGCCGCGCGCGGTCCAGCCCCTCATAGGTCCAGAAGGCGTGGGCGAGCAGCGTGGCGACCACCGTGAAGCCGGCGAGGATCCCGGCGCCGAGCCAGCACCAGCGCCGTGTCAGAAACAGCGCCGACCCGCCGAGCTGGGTGACGATCACCGCCACCGCGACGAGGACCGGCAGGCCGAGCCCCAGCCCCGCCGCCTCGGCCACCGCGCCGTTGAAGTCCGTCAGCTTGACCAGTCCGCTGACCAGGAAGGGCGCCGCCAGCGCGAGGCGGGCGAGCCAGGCGGTCCCCGGCCAGTCGAGCAGGGCGGCGACCGGCGCGGCGGCAGCGTCCTTCCGCGTGGAGAGGGTGTCGGCCATCGTTGCGCTCCCCCTCAAACCGCCCAGCAGCCGCAGCCGAACACGCCCCAGAAGCTGCGCGCGTCGGACGAGGGCACGTCGGCGCCCAGCGCCGCCGCGTGGTCGTGGCCGTGCACCGCGCAGCCGGAGTGGCAGCCGCACTCCGCCGCCTGCCGCTGCACCGTCCTGGGGTCGCGGTGATAGCCGCCGACCGTGGCGACCGGCGACCAGTCGGGCATCGGCTTGGGCAGCGGCGGGGCGAGCGTGTCGTAATCGCCCTCGCCATGCACCACGGCGCCGCCCAGCAGGGTCAGGACCGAGCGGATGTGGGGGATGCGGTCCTCCGGAACCGCCATGTAGTCGTCGCTGAGCAGCGCCGCGTCGGCGAGTTGCCCGGCCTCGATCCGGCCCTTCTTGCCCTGCTCGTTGGAGAACCAGGTGTTGGCCTCCGTCCACAAGCGCAGCGCCGTCTCGCGGTCCAGGCGGTTGGCCATCGGGTAGAGCGACAGCCCGCCCACCGTCTTACCGGTGACCAGCCAGGACAGCGAGACCCAGGGGTTGTAGCTGGCGACACGGGTGGCGTCCGTCCCGGCGCCCACCGGCACCCCGGCGGCCATCATCTTCGCGATGGGCGGCGTGGCCTCGGCGGCCTTGGCGCCGTAGCGCTCCACGAAATACTCGCCCTGATAGGCCATGCGGTGCTGCACGGCGATGCCGCCGCCGAGCGCGGCGATGCGGTCGATGTTGCGCTCGCTGATCGTTTCGGCGTGGTCGAAGAACCAGTTCAGCCCCTGCAACGGGATGTCGCGGTTGACCTTCTCGAAGACGTCGAGCGCCCGGCCGATGGTCTCGTCGTAGGTGGCGTGCAGCCGCCACGGCCAGCGCCGCTCGGCCAGCAGGCGAACCACCGGCTCCAGGTCCGTCTCCATGTTGGGCGGCATCTCGGGCCGGGCGACGCGGAAGTCCTCGAAGTCGGCCGCCGAATAGACCAGCATCTCCCCCGCCCCGTTCAGGCGGTAGCGGTCGTCGCCGTCGCCCGGCTTGACCTTGTCGGACCAGGTGGCGAAGTCCTGCAACTCCTCCTTCGGCTTCTGGGTGAACAGGTTGTAGGCGATGCGCAGGGTCATCTCGCCGTCGGCGTGCAGCTTCTCGATGATCGCGTAATCGTCGGGATAGTTCTGGAAGCCGCCGCCGGCGTCGATCACGCTGGTGACGCCCAGACTGTTCAGCTCCCGCATGAAATGGCGGGTGGAGTTGACCTGATACTCCTCTGGCAGCTTCGGCCCCTTGGCGAGGGTGGAGTACAGGATCATCGCGTTGGGCAGGGCGAGCAGCAGGCCGGTCGGGTTGCCCGCGGCGTCGCGCTGGATCTCGCCGCCCGGTGGGTTGGGCGTGTCCTTGCCGTATCCCACCGCCCGCAGCGCAGCGGCGTTCAGAAGCGCGCGGTCGTAGAGGTGCAGGATGAAGACCGGCGTGTCGGGGGCGGCGGCGTTCAGTTCCTCCAGCGTCGGCAGGCGCTTCTCGGCGAACTGGTGCTCGGTGAAGCCGCCGACGACGCGCACCCATTGCGGGGCCGGCGTGCGGGCCACCTGGGCGCGCAGCATCGCCATGGCGTCGGCCAGCGTCGGCACGCCGTCCCAGCGCAGCTCCATGTTGTAGTTCAGGCCGCCGCGGATGACGTGGATGTGGCTGTCGATCAGGCCGGGGATCAGGCGGCGTCCCTTGGCGTCGATCACCGCGGCGTCGGGAGATGCTGCGGTGCGCACCTCGGCCTCCCGCCCCACAGCGAGGAAGCGCCCGTCGCGGATCGCCACGGCGTCGGCCTGCGGGTTGGCGCGGTCGAGCGTCGTGATCCGGGCGTTGACGATCAGAAGGTCGGAAGACGGCATGGCGGCATTCCCAAGGCGGGTGAGCAGGGGCGAGGCGAGCAGAGTGGCGGCGGCGCTTCCGGCGATGGCGCCGCGGCGGCCAACACCGGGGCGACCGTTTCCGGTGCGGCCGGTCATGCCCGGCCCCGCGGGGGCGCGTCCACGGCGGGTGCCGGCGGGGTCGTGGCATCGGGAGCGGTGGCGCTGCCGGCCTGCGGCCCCAGGATGTGGCGCGCGCAATCGTTCTGGATGAAGGCGAGGACCGGCTGCCCGGCGATCAGCCGCTTGACCACCGGCACCGCCTGCTCGCCGACCAGCATGCCGAGCAGGCCGATCAGGGCGATGGTGGGCGGCGCCGGGGAGCGGACACCGAGCAACGCGTAGAGGACGCCGACCAGGATGCCGGCGCCGAGGGAAAGCAGGTAAGGCATCATGGCGTGCCTGTTCTTCGTCCGAATGGGCGGAAAGAGGCGGACCGGCCCCGGGAAGGGTCGGGACCGGTCCGCCGCGGCGCGGGGCATCGGGCGCCGCAAAGCAAGCGCTGCGGATCAGGCGGCGGCGCTGTGGCCGCCTTCCGACGCGCCGAACATCGTCTTGGCGTAGATGATGCCCAGGCCATAGGCGCCGCCGTACTTCTTGGCGATGCCGGTGGTCATCTCGTAGGTCTCGGTGCGCGCCCAGTCGCGCTGCAACTCCAGCATGTACTGGAGCGAGGTCATCGGGCGGACGCCGGCCTGGACCATGCGGTCCATGGCGCGCTGGTGCGCTTCGACCGAGACGTCGCCGCAGGCGTCGGCGATGACGTAGACCTCGAAGCCCTGGTCCAGCGCCGACAGGGTCGGGCCGACGATGCAGACCGAGGTCCACAGGCCGCAGAAGACCAGCCGGGTCTTGCCCAGGCCGTTCACCCGCTTGATGACGTTCGCGTCCTCCCAGGTGTTCATGGAAGTGCGGTCGGTGACCTCCGCCCCCGGGAAGGCCTCGGTGATCTCGGAGAAGATCGGGCCGGAGAAGCTCTTTTCCGCGACGGTGGTCAGGATCGTCGAGACGCCGAAGCCGGCGGCGGCGTGGGCGACCAGCGCGGTGTTGGTGCGCAGCGTCGTGGCGTCGATCGAATGGGTCGCGAAGGCCATCTGCGACTGATGATCGATCATGATCAGCGCGTGGTCCTTCGGCGATACGAGCAGCTTGCCAGGAGTCGCGGTGGCGGTGATGGTCATGTCTCTATCCCCATTGTTCTTGGCGCCGGTGCCCCAGGCGGGCCCTGCGGCGATGCCCGTGGTCCGGCGGTGCGTCGAAGCATCGGCCAGGGACAGAGGACGGCGACATTGAACTTGCGTTTGCCGGCCCTATACCTTGGTATATCAGGCCAAGGCGCCGCTCGCCGCCGGTGCCGGTCAGGGTAAAGGGACAGGGCAAAGGGACAGGATTGAGAGAAGACGTGACCCGACGGCCGGGCGAGCGACGGTGATGCGCACGAGGGATGTCCCCGGAGACCAGCGGTTTCTTCTGGCGACCCTGCCCCCGGGGGCGGGGCAGACGCGGCTGGCCGTCGTCACGGTGGTGGGGCTTCTGGTCGCGCTGGCGATCGCGGCGCCCTTCGCCCGCCTGACGCTGGACGGCACGGCGGTCCTGCTGCCCGCCTACGCCACCGCGGTCCTGCTGACCGAGCTGATGACCGCCGTCCTGCTGTTCGCTCTCTACGCCACGCAACGCTCGCCGGCCCTGCTGGCGCTGGCTGCCGGCTATCTGGTCACGGCCTTGCTGATCGTTCCCTGGGCGCTGACCTTCCCCGGCGTCTTCGCCCCGACCGGGCTGCTCGGCGCCGGTCTGCAGAGCACGGCCATCATCGCCGCCGGGCGCCGCATCGGACTGCCGCTGTTCATCCTGGCCTACGCGCTGCTGAAGGCCGTGGAGGCCGGCCCGCGCGAGGCGCACCGCCCTGCCCTGCCCGCCATCGCGGGCGGCGTGGCGCTGGCGGCGGCGCTGGCCGGGGGCCTGACGGCCTTCGCGCTGGCCAACGACGCCGTTCTTCCCCGGCTGATGGTCGACAGCATGCGGGAAACGCCGCTGTGGCGGGTCGTGCCGGTGACCGCGCTGGCGCTCTGCGCCGCCGCACTGGTCGTCCTGTGGCGGCAGCGGCGCTCCGTCCTCGACCTCTGGCTGATGGTCGTCCTGGCCGCCTGGGCCATCGAGACCTGCCTGCTCAGCTTCATCAGCGGCGGGCGCTTCAGTGCCGGCTGGTGGTCGGGGCGGCTGTTCGGGCTGGCCGCCTCCAGCGTCGTCCTGCTGATCCTGCTGGCGGAGATGACGACGCTCTACGGGCGGCTGGTCCGCTCGGTGGCGGCGGAGCGGCGGGTGCGCGACGCGCGTCTGGCCAGCCTGGAGGCGCTCTCCGCCTCCATCGCGCACGAGGTCAACCAGCCGCTGGCGAGCATGGTCACCAACGCGGGCGCCGGGCTGCGCTGGCTGGACCGCCCGTCGCCCAATCTGGTGGAGGTGCGGGCGGCGCTGAAGCGCATCTCCGACGACGGCCACCGCGCCGCGCGGGTGATCGCCTGCATCCGCGATTCCTTCCGCAAGGCGCCGCCCCAACGCAGCCGGCTGGACATCAACGGCGTGATCCGCAGCGCGCTGGACCGCACCGAAGGCGAACGCCGCCTGAACCGGATCGCCGTGCGCACCGACCTTCAGCAGAGTCTGCCGCCGGTCAACGGCAGCCCGGTGCAGCTCGAACAGGTGCTGCTGAACCTGATCGCCAACGCCGACGACGCGATGAGCGCGGTCTCCGACCGTCCGCGTGTGCTGAGCATCCGTTCGCGCCGCCGCGGGCTCGCGGACGTCCTCGTGTCGGTGGAGGACACCGGCACCGGGTTGCAGGCGACCCAGGAGGAGCGGCTGTTCGAACCCTTCTTCACCACCAAGGAGCATGGAATCGGCATGGGGCTGACCATCTGCCAGTCGATCGTGGAGGCCCATGGCGGCCGGCTGTGGGTGGCCGCCAACCAGCCCCACGGCGCCGTCTTCCGCTTCACCCTGCCCGCCGACGACGAGCCGGAGCGGCCGGCCGCCGGCACCGCTCTGGAGCGGATGCGATGACCGACCGCACCGTTTCCGACCGGTCCCCCGCAACCATGGAAACCCCCTTCGTCGCCATCATCGACGATGATCCGTCGATCCGGGAATCGCTGGTCAGCCTGCTGCGCTCGGTCGGGCTGACGGCCCTGCCCTTCGCCTCGGCGCAGGACTTTCTGCAGCATCGCTGGCCCGACGCGCCGGGCTGCTTGGTGCTGGACGTGCGGCTGCCTGGCCAGAGCGGGCTGGAGTTCCAGCGCGAGCTGACCGGGGCGGGCATCCATTTGCCGGTCGTCTTCATCACCGGCCATGGCGACATTCCCATGTCGGTGACGGCGATGAAGGCGGGCGCCGTCGAGTTCCTGGCCAAGCCCTTCCGCGACCAGGATCTGATCGACGCCGTCCACACCGGCATCGAGCGCGACCGCGACCGCCGCCGCGCCGTCGACGCCCTGTCCGATCTTCAGGAACGCTTCCGCAGCCTGACCCCGCGCGAGCGGGAGGTGATGCAGCTCGTCGCCGCCGGGCAGCTCAACAAGCAGATCGCCGCCGAGCTGCAACTCAGCGAGATCACCGTGAAGGTCCACCGTGCCAGCGTGATGCGCAAGATGCAGGCGCGGTCCCTGCCCGATCTGGTGCGCATCGCCGACAAGGTGACCCCCAACGGTGAGTCCTGACCGGTCCTTGCTTACGATCCTTTGATGAAAGCCAGCACGTCGGCGTTGAAGCGGTCCTGGTGGGTGGCCGTCAGGCCGTGCGGCGCCCCTTCGTAGACCGTCAGCGTCGCCTGCGGCGCGATCTCCACGGCGCGGCGGGCCGCCGCGTCGATGGGCACGATCTGGTCGTCGTCGCCGTGGATCAACAGCGTCGGAAGCGCCATCTTCCTCAGATCCTCGGTGAAATCGGTTTCCGAGAATTGCTGGATGCAATCGTAGGCGCCCTTGATCCCGGCCATCATGCCCTGCAGCCAGAAGGATTGCCGCAGCCCTTCCGACACCTTCGCCCCGTCGCGGTTGAAGCCGTAGAAGGGCATGGTCAGGTCCAGGAAGAACTGCGACCGGTCGTCGTAGGTGCCCTTGCGGATGCCGTCGAAGACCTCCATCGGCAGGCCGCCGGGGTTGGCGGCGGTCTTCAGCATGATCGGCGGCACCGCCCCGACCAGAACGGCCTTGGCGACCCTCCCGGTGCCGTGGCGCCCGATGTAGCGGGCGACCTCGCCGCCGCCGGTGGAATGGCCGATCATCACCGCGTCGCGCACGTCCAGCGCGTCGAGCAGTTCGGCCAGATCGTCGGCGTACTGGTCCATGTGGTTGCCGGTCCAGGTCTGGTCCGAGCGGCCATGGCTGCGCCGGTCGTGGGCGATGACCCGGTAGCCCTGCTGGCCGAAGAACAGCATCTGCCCGTCCCAGGCGTCGGCGCTGAGCGGCCATCCGTGCGAGAAGACCACCGGCTGTCCGCTGCCCCAGTCCTTGTAGAAGATGCGGGTGCCGTCCTTGGTCGAGATCGTGCTCAAAACCCCCTCCATTTTTCGGGCGCGCGAAAGATCCGCGGCGCGAGGGGAAGGCGGACACCGGCCTTCCCATGGGCAGCGCGGAACCTCGTCGGCGTCACAACAGTGCCGAAGGCGGTCCGGCCTGGAAACTATACGGAGGTATCGGTGGCCTGCCCGTGCGTATGGCAAGCCGATGAAGAGCGGGGCCGCTGAATCACGGGCGGGGAGCCGAGAACGGAAAGGCGCGCGAATCGGCGCTGCCACTGTTCGCCCAGCGGTGGAAATATTTCGTTTTTTCAATCAGTTCTGGTGCTTTTGTCGAAGATTTAGCGCCCTTTGCGTCTTCCGGATGGGCACGGCATCGTTTATCTTCGGACAGCGGTGGACAGGAAGCCTATCCATCTGGGAAATGTGCGGACGGTTTCTTGGAGGAGCGGAGCTTGCGAATGCTCGTCGCGGTGGTTGATGAACTGCGCCGGCAAAGCCGCAGCGTCATCGTACGTCTTATGCTTTTTGGACTAGCTCTGGTCTTCGTTGGCGCCTGCGCGCGCATCTGGGTTCTGTCCTCCTTCTTGGAGGGCAAGATCAACAACCTGGCCTCGTCCCAACAGCAATCGACCGCTTCCTACGTTGCCCACGACATCGACGAGAAGATCAAGGCACGGCTCGACCTCCTGCGCCGCGCCGCCGGAAGCCTGCCATTGGCAGCCCTCGACGATCCCACGGCCCTGCGCGACTGGCTGAAACGGCATCAGGACATCGCGCCTTTGTTCTCGCGCGG
This sequence comes from Azospirillum baldaniorum, assembly GCF_003119195.2. NCBI lineage: Bacteria > Pseudomonadati > Pseudomonadota > Alphaproteobacteria > Rhodospirillales > Azospirillaceae > Azospirillum > Azospirillum baldaniorum. The sequence continues at coordinate 1,003,632 of NZ_CP022254.1, forward strand.
GCTGATGGTCGTCCGGCCCGACGGCCACGAGGTCGTCGCCGATTATCCGGAACGGCACCGGTCGCCGGATTTCGACGTCTCAAGCCGCGATTGGTTCCAGGCGGCGCTGAACTCCCGCGAACCGGTGATCGGGCGGCCCGCCCGCTCCTCTCTCGACGACGAGCCGATGGTGGTCATGGCGATGGCCGTCACCGACGCCGCCGGACGCCCGGTCGCGGTCCTGAGCGGCGCCACCGCCCTGTCGTCGCCGGGCTTCCTCAATCTGGTCCAGGGAAACCGCATCGGGCGCAGCGGCGGTTTCCTCCTGGTCTCCCCCCGCGACAGGCTGTTCGTGTCGGCCAGCGACCACGGGATGATCCTGACCGCGACCCCGCCGGAAGGGGTGAACCCGCTGCACGACCGGGCCATGGCCGGTTACCGCGGCACCGGCGTCACCGTCAACGCGGCGGGGGTGGAGGAATTGTCCGCCATCGCCGCGGTCCCGACGGCGGGCTGGTTCCTGGTCGCCCGGCTGCCCACGGCGGAGGCGTTCGAGGGGGTGCGCGACCTCCAGACCTTCATCGCCACCAACAGCCTGATGATCGCCGCCTTCGCCGTGACCGTGCTGTTCATCGGCATGCGCCGCTTCTTCCGCCCGCTGACCGAGGCGGCGCGGCGGATGCACCAGATGGCCGACGGGCATGTCGAGCTGGCGCCCCTGCCGGTCCATCGCATGGATGAGGTCGGGGAACTGGCGCAGGGCTTCAACTATCTGCTGGGCAAGCTGCGGGAGCAGGAGGCCGCCCTGCGGGCGAGCGAGGCGCGCATGGCCCACATGGCCCACCACGACGCGCTGACCGGACTGCCGAACCGCGCCATGTTCCACGACCGGCTGCAACAGGCCATCGACCGGTCGGAGCGCGGCGGCGCCCTGTTCGCCCTGCTCTACATCGACCTCGACGGTTTCAAGCCGATCAACGACACCCATGGCCACAGCCGGGGCGACGAGGTCCTGCGGGTGGTGGCGCGGCGCCTGTCCGGCCTGCTGCGCAAATCCGACCTGATCGCCCGCATCGGCGGCGACGAGTTCGCCATCATCCTGGAGGTGGAGGTGACCCCCGCCGGGGCGGAAACCGTCGCCGACAAGTGCCGGACGGCGCTGGCGGAGCCCATCCTGATCGACGGGCTGCGGCTGCCGCTCGCCCTGTCGATCGGCGTCGCGGTCTATCCGCAGGACGGGCGGGACGCCCAGCAACTCATCGTCCACGCCGATCAGGCGATGTACGCGGTCAAGAGGGGCGCCGTCCGGGTCCCGGCCCTGTAGACCCTCCCACTCAGTGGCAGCTTGAACCACCACCGGCCGGGCCGCAGCCCTTGCACCCGCCGCCGCAACCGGAGCCCTTCGGCGCGGCCCTGCCCAGCAGGCGGGCGCGCAGCCCGGCGGGCAGGATCACCCGCCACACCGTCCACGCCGCGGCCAGCGCCACCACCACGGCGACCAGAAGATCCTGCCACATGGCCGTGCCCTCCCCTTTCCTTGCAGCAGCCCCTTACAGCAACGCCAAGGCGACGCGGTAGGTGATGAAGCTCGCCCCATAGGCCAGCGTGATCATGTAGGCGAACATCACCGCCGGCCAGAACCAGCCGTTGGTCTCCCGCTTCACCACCGACAGGGTGGCGACGCATTGCGGGGCGAAGACGTACCAGGCGAGCAGCGACAGCGCGGTCGGCAGGCTCCAGGAGGCGGCCAGCGCCCCGGCCAGCGAGGATTGCAGCGCGTCGCCGCTCTCGCTCAGCGCGTAGATCGTGCCCAGCACGCCGACCGCAACCTCGCGCGCCGCGATGCCCGGCACCAGCGCCACGGCGATCTGCCAGGTGAAGCCGATGGGCGCCAGCAGCGGTTCCAGCGCGTGGCCGATCATGCCGGCGATGGAATACTGGATGGCCGGCTCGGTCGCCCCCTCCGGCGCGCCGGGGAAGCTCGCCAGGAACCACATGACGATCATCAGCGCGAAGATCGTCGTGCCGGCCCGCGCCAGGAAGACCTTGGCCCGCTCGAACAGGCCCAGCGCGATGTCGCGCGGGTTGGGCAGGCGATAGGCCGGCAGCTCCATCAGCAGCGGCTCGCGGGCGCCCTTGAACACCGTGCCCTTCAGAACGAAGGCGACGGCCAGCGCCGACAGGATGCCGGCGGCGTAGAGCGCGAACATCACCAGCCCCGGCAGCCCGACCAGCCCGCCCAGCAGCGGACGGTCCGGCACGAAGGCCGCGATCAGCAGCGTGTAGACCGGCAGCCGGGCCGAGCACGTCATCAGCGGGGCGATCATGATGGTCGCCAGCCGGTCGGCGCGGTTCTCGATGGTGCGCGCCGCCATGACGCCGGGCACCGCGCAGGCGAAGCTGGACAGCAGCGGGATGAAGGCCCGCCCATGCAGCCCCACCCCGCCCATCAGCCGGTCCAGCAGAAAGGCGGCGCGGGCGAGATAGCCGGTCGCCTCCAGCACCAGGATGAAGAAGAACAGCACGAGGATCTGCGGCAGGAAGATGACCACGCTGCCCACCCCGGCGATGATCCCGTCGGTCAGCAGGCTGCGCAGCGCGCCGTCCGGCAGGGTGGCGGCCACCCAGTCCTTGAGCCCGCTGACCGCGCCGTCGATCAGGTTCATCGGCGCCTCGGCCCAGGCGAACACCGCCTGGAACATCAGGAACAGCACGAGGAACAGGAAGGCCAGCCCGAACACCGGGTGCAGCAGCACGGCGTCCACCCGCCGGGTCGCCAGCGGAGGCAGGCCGGCGTCGGCCACGCAGCCGGCCAGTAGCCCTTCGACCTCCTGGTGGTAGGCCCGCAGGTCGCGCGAGGAGGGCTCGCTCCAGCCGCAGGGAGGAGGATTCTCCCCCGCATCGGACGCCATGGCCATGGCGCCGTCGATCTGCTCCAGAAGTGGCTGGACGCCGCCGCGGCGGATGGCGACGGTCGGCACCACCGGCACGCCGAGCGCTGCGGACAGCGCCGCCGCGTCGATGCGGCAGCCGCGCTTCTCCGCCGCGTCCATCATGTTCAGCGCCAGGATGATCGGGCGGCCCAGGCGCTTCAGTTCCACCACCAGCCGCAGGTTCAGGCGCAGGTTGGTGGCGTCGGCGACGCAGACCAGCAGGTCCGGACTGTCCTCGTGCGAGAAGCGGCCGAGCACGACGTCGCGGGTCACCTCCTCGTCGGGGGAGCGGGCGCGCAGGCTGTAGGTGCCCGGCAGGTCGATCACCTGCACCCGGCGGCCGAGCGGGCTGACGAAATGCCCGATCTTCCGTTCCACGGTGACGCCGGGGTAGTTCGCCACCTTCTGGCGGGAACCGGTGAGCGCGTTGAACAGGGCGGTCTTGCCGCAGTTCGGGTTGCCGACCAGCGCGATGCGCGGCGGCAGGGCGGAGTCCAGGACCGACATGGCCGGATGTCCTTGCAGGAGGTCGCTTTGAAGGAGGGTGGCGGCGCCGCGGGTCAGATGGCGGGCGTCAGGCGGCGGGCGCCACCAGCACGGCGCGCGCCTCGGCGCGGCGGAGCGCCAGCGTGTGCTCGTTCACGCGGATGGCGATGGGGTCGCGGCCCGGAAAGGCTTCGTGCAGGACCTCGACGTGGGAGCCTTCGACCAGCCCCATCTCGATCATGCGCCGTTCCAGCTCCCCTTCGGGAAGGGTGGTGACGACCCCCCGCTCATCGACGCCGGTCACGCGGGCGCGCTCGCCCTTCTTCAACTCGCCCAAATGCCGTCCGCCGGGGGACTGGCCCGTTTCGGGGGTGGGATGACCGCTCATGGCTGCACCTGATCGCACCGGGAGGTGGGGGGCGCGTTCCTGTCCGCCCCTCTTCGCCGCGGATGATCCTGCGAAGCGTTCGCATCCGTCCAGCCGGCTAAATGTCGCAGGAGCCTTGTAAAATGAGCGTAACGACCATATCGCGATTATGGTTTTGCGGGTGCCGGTCCCTTCGCGTCGCCCTTGGCGGCGGGAGCCGGCGCCCTGGCGGAGCGGTCGAGGTTGGCCTGCGCCGTCTTCGCCGCCGCGCTGTTCGGCGTGTTGCGAACGATCTGGCTCCAATCCTCCCGCGCGCCCGGCAGATTGCCGGCCTGCGCCTTGATTGTGGCACGCAGCAGCAGGGCGTCGGGATCGCCGGGGCGCAGTTCCAGCGCGCGGTCGATGTCGGCGACGGCCTGCCGGTCGTTGGCCAGCGCCTTGTGGGCGGCGGCGCGGTAGAGATAGGCCTCGGGCCGCCGCGGGTCCTTCTTCAGCGCCGCGTCCAGGTCGGCCACGGCGTCCCAGAAGCGCTCCGTCTCGGCCCGCGCGATGGCGCGGTCGATCAGCAGGTCCACGTCATCCGGCTGGAGCGCCAGGGCGCGGCTGTAGGCCCGCTCCGCCCGCACATTGTCACCGGCGCGCAGCCACGCCCAGCCGGCCCGCCCGAGGATCGAGGCCCCGGCCTTCGGATCGTCCTTGCCCAGCACCGGGGCCAGTTCCTCCAGCCGCGCCCCGGCGGTGGTGAAGTCGCCTTTGTGGAACAGCGCCAGCGCCTGGCACAGCCGGGCATGGTCGCCGCCGCCGCGGTTCAGCCAGGTCTGCGCGCTCTCCAGCGCTTCGGCCGGGCGCTTCTCGGCGAGCGTCAGGCAGGCCTGGAACTCCCGGTTGTGATCGACGGCGGGAGCGGAGAAGGCCGGGCCGGCGGAGAAGAGCGCCAGCGCGGCCGTGATGAGGTAAGCGTTGCGTCGGTTCATGGCGGCCTTACACTCCGCCATTGCCGCTTCCGACGCAAGGACCCCGCAAGACATGGCTTCACCCCGTCTGTTCGTCTTCGGCCTGGGCTTCACCGCCCGCGTGTTCGCCGACCGGCTGAAGGCCGAGGGCTGGCGGATCGCCGCCACCTGCCGCGGCGAGGACAAGCGCGCCGCCCTGGAGGCGCAGGGCATCGAGGCGTTCCTGTTCGACCGGGGCCGCCCACTGGAGGACGCCCGCGCCGCCCTCGCCGGCACCACCCATCTGCTCGTCAGCGTGCCGCCCGACGAGCGGGGCGACCCGGTGCTCGACCAGCACGCCATGGATCTGGCGGACCTGCGGACGCTCGACTGGGCCGGCTATCTTTCCACCACCGGGGTCTACGGCGACACCAAGGGCGAGTGGGTGGGCGAGGCGGCGTGGCTGCGCCCGACCGGCGAGCGGCAGAAACGCCGCGTCGAGGCGGAGCGCGGCTGGCTGAACCTCTACCGCCAGTACGGCGTGCCGATGCATCTCTTCCGGCTGGCCGGCATCTACGGGCCGGGGCGCAGCGCGCTGGACAACGTGCGCGACGGCACCGCCCGGCGGGTGGACAAGCCCGGACAGGTGTTCAGCCGCATCCATGTGGAGGACATCGCGGCGACGCTGCGCGCCTCGATGGACAAGCCGACGCTGGGCGCGGTCTACAACGTCGCCGACGACCTGCCCTCCCCCTCCCACGAGGTGGTGAGCTACGCCTGCGGCCTGCTGGGGGTCGAGCCGCCGCCATTGGTGCCCTTCGAGGAGGCCGGACTGTCGCCGATGGCCGCCAGCTTCTACGCCGACTGCCGCCGGGTGAAGAACGACCGCATCAAGCGCCAGCTCGGCGTGGCGCTGGCCTACCCCGACTACCGCGCCGGGCTGGACGCCCAGTTCGCGGCGGAGAGCGGGCGGTAGAGTCGCGGCGGCGCGAATCGCGCGCCCTCCCGCCCCGGCCGCATTCCCCCTACGGCGGCACCCCGCGGGGGCGTCACGGGCCTCCGGATGGGCTGGAATCGTCGTTTCCGGCGACCGCCCGACCGCGCCGAACGAATTTGGTTCGGCAAAACCGACGTTGTGGTATCATGCGCCCCCGTTCCGGCCCGCTGGATTGCGGCCGGACCGGCATGGGTACGCCTGCGAATCGCAAAAAACACGACCTGCCGAGACGACGACCAGCATGAACATCATCATCGAACGCGCCGCCCTTCTCCGGTCCCTTGGTCATGTGCAGAGCGTGGTGGAGCGCAGGAACACCATCCCCATTCTGTCCAACGTGCTGCTGCGGGCGAGCGACGGCGAGCTGTCGCTGGCCGCCACCGACATGGACCTGGAGATCGTCGAGACGGTCCCGGCCACGGTGACCCGCGCGGGCGGCACCACCGCCCCGGCCCACACGCTGTACGACATCGTGCGCAAGCTGCCCGACGGCAGCCAGGTGGAGCTGGACATCGGCGGTGACGGCACAATCCTGACGCTGCGCGCCGGCCGCTCGCAGTTCAAGCTGTCCTGCCTGCCGGTCGACGATTTCCCGCAGCTGTCCGGCGGCGACCTGCCGCACCGCTTCGACCTGACGGCGGGCGACCTGCGGGCGCTGGTCGACCGCACCCGCTTCGCCATCTCGACCGAAGAGACGCGCTACTACCTCAACGGAATCTACCTGCACGCCGCCAAGGCCAAGGCCGGCGGCGCCGAGCTGCCGGTGCTGCGCGCCGTGGCGACCGACGGCCACCGCCTGGCGCGGGTCGAGATGCCGCTGCCGGAGGGGGCCGCCGGCATCCCCGGCGTCATCGTTCCGCGCAAGACCGTAAACGAGATCCGCAAGCTGATCGACGAGGCCGCCGACCGCATCGAGCTGTCGCTGTCGGACAACAAGATCCGCTTCGCCTTCGATTCGGTGGTGGTGACCTCCAAGCTGATCGACGGCACCTTCCCGGATTACGAGCGGGTCATCCCGGTCGGCAACGACAAGACGATGGAGGTGGACGCCAAGCTGTTCGCCGCCGCCGTGGACCGCGTCGCCACCATCTCCACCGAGAAGAGCCGCGCCGTGAAGCTGTCGCTGACCCGCGGCACGCTGACCCTGTCCGCGACCAGCCCCGAGGCCGGCAGCGCGACGGAGGAGCTGGAGGTCAATTACCAGGAAGGCCCCCTGGAAATCGGCTTCAACTCTCGCTATCTGCTTGATATCACGCAGCAGATCGAGGGCGAGGGCGCGCGCTTCTCGCTGGCCGACGCCGCGTCGCCGACCATCGTGCGCGACGTCGCCGACTCCACGGCCCTTTACGTGTTGATGCCGATGCGTGTGTGACCGGTCCGGACGGATCGGCGCTTTTCGGGCCGGCGCGCTCCGGACCCCGTGTTTGACGGGGTGCGGCGGCCCGGTCCCCGCATCCCGGATCGGACGCTTTGCTCGACGCCAGACAGACTTCGCCCTATCCCGTCCCCGTGATGGACACTCCGGCCGCCTTGGCGGTGACGCGCCTGACCCTGACCCGCTTCCGCGGTTATGACAGCGCGCGCCTGGAGCCCGACCGCCGCCCGGTGGTGCTGACCGGGCCGAACGGCGCCGGCAAGACCAACCTGCTCGAAGCGGTCAGCTTCCTCGCCCCCGGACGCGGCCTGCGCGGCGCCAAGCTGTCGGAGGTCGAGCGGATCGGCGGCGGCGCCGGCAATGGCGCGGGCACCGGCTGGGCGGTCGCCGCCGTTCTGGACACCCCCACCGGCCCGGTGGAGATCGGCACCGGCCGCGAGATCGGCCCCCAGGCGGCGTCGGGCGCCGAGCGCGACCGCCGCGTCGTCCGGGTGGACGGCCACCCCGCCAAGGGCCAGACCGTGCTGGCCGAGCATGTCGCCGTCGTCTGGCTGACCCCGCAGATGGACCGGCTGTTCCTGGAGGGTTCCAGCGGGCGCCGCCGTTTCCTTGACCGCCTCGTCTTCGGCTTCGACCCCGCCCACGCCGGCCGGCTCAGCCGCTACGAGCACGCCCTGCGCGAGCGCGCCCGCCTGCTGCGCGAGGGGCATCGCGGCTGGAACGGCGACGAGGGCTGGCTGAGCGGCCTGGAGGACCAGATGGCGACCACCGGAGTCGCCGTGGCCGCCGCCCGCCGCGACGTGGTGCAGCGGTTGCGCGCCGCCTGCGGGCGGGCCGTCGGCCCCTTTCCCGGCGCCGACCTGACGGTCCAGGGCACGGTGGAGCGCTGGCTCGACGACGGTCCGGCGCTGGCCGCCGAGGACGCGCTGCGCCGCTCGCTGCGCGACAGCCGGCGGGCCGATTCGGACGGCGGCGGCGCCACGCTGGGGCCGCACAAGAGCGACCTCGCGGTGCGCCACGCCCAGAAGGACATGCCGGCGGCGCTCTGCTCCACCGGGGAGCAGAAGGCGCTGCTGATCGCCATCATGCTGGCCAACGCCCGCCTTCTGGCGGCGGAGCGCGGGGCCGCCCCGCTGCTGCTGCTGGACGAGGTGGCCGCCCATCTGGACCCCCAGCGGCGCGAGGCGCTGTTCGACGAGATCCTGGCGCTGGGCGCCCAGGCCTGGATGACCGGCACCGACGATTCGGTGTTCGGGCCGCTCGGCGGTGCCGCCAAACGCTTCCACATCGAGGATGCGACCGTGACCCCGGCCTAGCACTCGAAAATGGGCGCTCGAAAATGGGCTCAAAAGCCCAGAAAATCACCTACCGAAGTACGGTATTCCGCCGAAACCCAACGCAGTCTGCTATAGTCGAGCCATGGCACAGGAAGCACTGAAGAACGACCTCCCGCAGCAGGATTACGGCGCGGAATCGATCACCGTCTTGCGCGGGCTGGATGCCGTGCGCAAGCGTCCGGGCATGTACATCGGCGACACCGATGACGGTTCCGGACTGCACCACATGGTCTACGAGGTCGTGGACAACGCGATCGACGAGGCGCTGGCCGGCTACTGCGACGCGGTCGTGGTGCAGCTGAACGCCGACGGGTCGGTCACGGTGCGCGACAACGGCCGCGGCATCCCCACCGACATCCACTCCGAAGAGGGCGTGTCGGCGGCGGAGGTCGTGATGACCCAGCTCCACGCCGGCGGCAAGTTCAACCAGAACTCCTACAAGGTGTCGGGCGGCCTGCACGGCGTGGGCGTGTCGGTGGTGAACGCCCTGTCGGAGACGCTGGAACTGCGCATCTGGCGCAACGGCCGCGAATGGTTCATGCGCTTCCGCCACGGCGTCGCCGACGAGCGGCTGGCCGACATCGGCGCGGCCCCGATGGTCGACGACGGCAACGGCGGGCAGAAGCCGCTCTCCGGCACCGAGGTCACCTTCCTGCCGTCCAAGGACACCTTCACCAACACCGAGTTCGACTTCGCGACTTTGGAGCACCGGCTGCGCGAGCTGGCCTTCCTGAACTCCGGCGTGCGGCTGGTGCTGACCGACGCCCGCGGGGTGGAGCCGAAGGTCCAGGACCTGCATTACGAAGGCGGGCTGGAAGCCTTCGTGAACTGGCTCGACCGTTCCAAGGTGCCGCTGCACAAGCCGGCGATTTCGATCAAGGCGGAACGCCCGACCGAGCATGGCGGCGTGGTCACCGTGGAATGCTCGCTCCAGTGGAACGACAGCTACCACGAGACGACTCTCTGCTTCACCAACAACATCCCGCAGAAGGACGGCGGCACCCACCTCGCCGGCTTCCGCGCGGCGCTGACGCGGGCGATCAACAACTACGCCAACGAGTCGGGCATCGCGAAGAAGGAGAAGGTGAACCTCTCCGGCGACGACGCGCGCGAGGGGCTGACCTGCGTGCTCTCGGTGAAGGTCCCCGACCCGAAATTCTCCAGCCAGACCAAGGATAAGTTGGTCTCCTCCGAAGTCCGCCCGGTGGTCGAGGCGGTGGTGGGCGAATGCCTCGCCCAGTATTTCGAGGAGCATCCGGCGGACGCCAAGCGCGTCGTCCAGAAGGTGGTCGAGGCCGCCGCCGCCCGTGAGGCCGCCCGCAAGGCGCGCGAGCTGACCCGGCGCAAGGGTGCTCTCGACATCGCCTCCCTGCCCGGCAAGCTGGCCGACTGCCAGGAGCGCGACCCGGCGCTGTCCGAACTCTTCATCGTGGAGGGCGATTCGGCGGGCGGCTCGGCCAAGCAGGGCCGGTCGCGCCAGTTCCAGGCCATCCTGCCGCTGCGCGGCAAGATCCTGAACGTGGAGCGGGCGCGCTTCGACAAGATGCTGTCCTCGGCCGAGATCGGCACGCTGATCGCGGCGCTGGGCACCGGCATCGGGCGCGACGAGTTCAACCCGGACAAGACGCGTTACCACAAGATCATCATCATGACCGACGCGGACGTGGACGGCAGCCACATCCGCACGCTCCTGCTGACCTTCTTCTTCCGGCAGATGCCGGAACTGATCGAGCGCGGCTATCTCTACATCGCCCAGCCGCCGCTCTACCGCATCAAGCGCGGCAACGCGAAGGAGCGGTACCTGAAGGACGACCGGGCGCTTGAGGAGTATCTGATCGAGGCGGCGCTGGGCGACCTGTCCGTGCGCCCCGCCGACGGCTCCCTGCTGAACGGCGAACCGCTGCGCGAGATGGTCGAGCAGGCCCGCGGCGGCCGCCTGCACATCGAGACGCTGGCCCGCAAGGCCGGCAACCTGTCGGTGGTGGAATCGGCGGCGGTGAGCGGCGCCCTGTCGGTCGCGCTGTCGCAGGACACCGCCCAGGCGCAGCAGGCGGCCGAGACGGTGGCCGCCCGGCTGAACGCGCTGGACGTCGAAGGCGGCTGGCGCGGCGAGAGCCTGCTCCAGGGCGGTTACGCGCTGGTGCGGACGCGCCGCGGCGTGACCCACCGCCACCATCTGGACGCCGACCTGCTGAAGAGCGCCGAGGCCCGCAAGCTGGACGCCATCGCGGCGGACCTGAAGCGCGTCTACGCCGAGCCGGGCCGCGCCTTCGAGAAGCAGAAGGAAAGCCGCAGCCTGACCGGCCCTGTCGCCCTGTTCGACACGGTGATGGAGCTGGGCCGCCGCGGCGTGACGATCCAGCGCTACAAGGGCCTGGGCGAGATGAACCCCGACCAGCTCTGGGAAACCACGCTGGACCCGACCAAGCGCTCGCTGTTGCAGGTGAAGGTCAACCACGCCGATCAGGCGGAGGAGGTCTTCTCCACCCTGATGGGCGACATCGTGGAGCCGCGCCGCGAGTTCATCCAGGAGAACGCGCTCAAGGTCGCCAACCTGGACGTGTAAACAAACGGCTCTGGCCCTTAACGCAAAGCTTGAGAAACCGAACTCTATGATTGAGAAACTTTAACTCTATGATTGAGAAAGGCTGAGATCAAGCGAAGCTGGAACTTGACAGAACAGACGCAGAATGGGGCGGATCCAACCGGGTCCGCCCTTTTTCATGAAGCCCACGTTCCACACATGGAACTGGGGCTGGCGCCCTGCCCCATCAGTCCTTGAGACGCTTGCGCCGCGACGGCTCGGCGCCCCCTTTCGATGATCAAGCCGGCCAACATGACGGACTGGTGCGTCGCCAGAGCACGCGCCAAATCGACCACCATGGCAAGCGATGGATTGGAACGGCCGCTGTCAATTTCAGTAAACCGTGAGAATCGACCAGGCATGGCGAGTTTTCTCAAGAAACACTGAGAACGAAAATTTGTTCACTTAAATATGAGATCCCATCCGGATCTTATGGCCATTGTCGGCTTTGAATGACACTGGGACAAGAGGCTCAACCAGCCGCCGCTGGATGTTCAACCAACGACCGGTCATCGTAGATATCTTCAGGCCGAAAAAGTCCTTTGGCCTCGATCTGTGACCGCGCGGCTTCTACGTTGGGCAGAAACATTACTACAGCCAAGTCACGTGTCGCGCGCGAACTACAGACGTAGAAAAGGCGCCGCGTCCGCTCCAACACTGAATCCTCTCCTTTCGCTAAGTTCTCCGTGTCCCTTTCCGACAGCGGCGTGATGCCAAAGTACTTTCCATACGAAAATTGATTCTGCCCACGCCCCTCATCATCATCGATGAGCACCAACACACGATCAAATTCGGCGCCCTTCACACCTTGCTGCGTGGCAAAGGGAGACATGTCTTCAATGTAGTGACGATACCCCCACAACTCCTTTGCACCGCAAGCAAGAAAGGCCGTAACAGGCCCGCTTTCTGGATCATCGGCATCCGGCCCTCTATCAGGGTCAGCAAAATATGGGGTGTAGCGATCGTCGAGTCGAAGAAGTTCGGTGGTGATCGCATGATCGAGAATATGACGGATCGTGGTCGTCGGCGCGTCGAACAGCGCGCTCAGTTGGATCGTCGCAGCCTTGAGTTGGAGGAGCACCTCGCCCACCTCCCGGCCCGCGATGCCGTCCGCCGTGAGCAGGGGGCAGTGGGTGCGCAGCAGTGACATGACTTCAAAGTGATCGCCGACGCGAACGGCCAGGGCAAGCGGCAGGAGATAGGTCAGGAATGGCCGGAGCGGCCAAGTGCTGCCATCCTCAAGCCCATCCTTGAGGCTGGAAGGTGCCTTGTCATGCAAGGCCGCATAGAGGCCCGGGAATCCCATACGCATCGCAGCCATGCGATGAACGATGACCAGCACGCGCACGTCAGCCTCACGCGCGTCGTTCTCCCAATGTGGATCGTTGTTTTCACGGCTCAGCCATTGCCTGACTTGGGCGATCCGCTCCGACCGATGATCATCGGCGGGCAGGAGAAACAAGCGTGCACTTCCTGCAATCGACCTCTGTTGACCATCGGCTTGGGTCATTCGGCCTCGGGTCTGGACCAAGCCGTCGCCCTCTGCCCGGATCGCGTTGACGACATCAAGCACGCGGCGTGGGCACCGGAAGTTTTCCGGCTTTGTAATGTTTGCCCACCCCACCCCTGGCGGAATAGCCCCCGCGCCGGTCGTGTAAATCTTTTGCATCGGGTCGCCGAAGAAGCCCAAACAGAACTCGTGCTGGACCGTCTCGGCGACACGCCGGAGAGCCGCCACGACGGCGGGCACCGTATCCTGGCTTTCATCAACGAAGATGAACGGAAAGCGGCTGGCGACAAGGTCACGCAGAAGCTGATGCTGTTCAATCAACGCTGGTACCATGGCGATGATATCGGCATGGCCCAGGACGCCTCGGGCAAAGTCGCTGCCCGTCCCATAGGTGAACCGCGTCAACCCGCCCACGATGTCACGCTGACGGTGGTAGCGCTCGATATCGCGCTCCAACCCTGGGCGCGTCTGCTTCTGCGTGCGCGGGTTCGCCAAGCGCTTCTGCGCCTCATCGACCTTCGCGTCGATGCGCGTCAAGGCCCATGCTTGGATGTCGCGTTGAAACGAACGGACCACCGACCACAGGAAGCTATGAATGGTGGAGACATGAATGAGTGGATCATTGCCGACGTCCCCCCAAATCTCCCGCACCGCAACTTCGGTGTATGTGATGCAAGCGATCCGCTGGCCGCGCATCCGCAGGTCCTTACCGCGCGTCTTTGCTAGTGCACTGACTCATTCAGAAGGTGCAGGGAGCCGGGCGATCTTGGCGAGGATGGTGTCGGCGGGCTTGATCCAGACGAAGGGTTTGGATGCCTTGTTGTGCTCGCGGATGTAGCGGGCGATGGCGTCCTGGAGGTCGGCCACGGACTTGAAGACGCCGCGCCGAATGCGTCTGCGGGTGATGATCGAGAAGAAGCCCTCGACGGCATTGATCCAGGAGGCCGAGGTAGGCGTGAAGTGGAAGACCCAGCGCGGGTGATCAGCCAGCCATTCCAGGACCTTGGGATGCTTGTGGGTGGCGTAATTATCGACGATGGCATGGATCACCTTGCCCGCCGGGACGGCGCGCTCCACAGCGTTCAGGAACTTGATGAACTCCTTGTGGGTGTGCTTGGGCAGGCAGCGCCCGACCACCGTGCCGTCCAGCGTGTTCAGCGCGGCGAACAGCGTGGTGGTGCCGTTGCGCTTGTAGTCGTGCGTCATCGTCCCGCACTTGCCGGGCTTCAGCGGCAGGCCGGGCTGGGTGCGGTCGAGCGCCTGGATCTGGCTCTTCTCGTCGATGGACAGCACCACTGCGTGGCACGGCGGGTCCATGTAGAGCCCGACGATGTCCTCGACCTTGGCGGCAAAGGCCGGGTCGTTGGAGCGCTTGAAGGTGCGGATGCGATGGGGCTGAAGGCGATTGGCCTCCCAGATGCGCTGCACGGCGCGCAGGCTGATGCCGACCGCCTTGGCCACCGCCCGGCCGGTCCAATGCGTCACCGCGCCGGGTGGTTCCGAGCAGGTCAGCGCCAGCACCTTGGCTACCGTAGCGGTGGGCAGCGGCGCCCGCCCAGGTTTACGCGTCTTGTCGCGCAGCAGCCCGTCCACGCCCTGTTCGGCGTAGCGCACCTGCCAGCGCCAGACCGCCGGGCGGCTGACACCGGCGCGGCGCGCCACCTCCTGCACCGGTAGCCGCTCGGCCGAGAGCACGATGATGGTCGCCCGCTGCACATGCTTCTGAGGGCGGTTCCGGTCGCCGAGGATCGCGGCCAAGCGCGCGCGGTCCTCCGCTCCAACGATGATGCTGACGGTCTGGGCCATGCCGACAGAATCGCACGTCGGCCGGCCGCTGTGAATCCTATGTCTGCGTCAGTGCACTAGGTGCGCGAGGCCTTTGACCAGTGAGGTTGTCTTGCCAGAACCAGCGCCGGCCACCATGACGAAGCTCGTTTGAGGTCGCTGGTCAAGGCACGCACGCAATTCGACGTCTGCCTGGGTGTCTGGTTGTCCTATCCGGCTTGTCATGCGGTTCCGGCCTGTTCAAGGTTCTCCAGTTTCGGTGCGAGCTCGGGCACAGATTCAGCCGGGGGTGGCATGACCTGTTGCTCAAGCCAGGAAAGGCCAACTGAAATATAGTGTGGCACGTTCCACGCCGAAGGATCATGAGAGAGCAGAGCGAGCGCGAAATCCGTCTTATGAAAGCTCGATTTACTGATCTTTCTGTGCAGGCGTTCAGCCATTTCTTCCAGTGAGAGCTTAGCGGCCCCCCGGACACGAAGTTTGAGATCGGCTCGCTCCTTCGCTTGACACCAAGCAAGATTTTCCAGTGCAAACGCTTCTTCAAGCGTTCTGCCGGCAATCGCCACAGTTCGCCCCGACCAAGTCACTTCGACCCTGGTTTGGTACGTTACGCGGACCAGCGCGTCCCCATTGGCCTTCGGCAACTGGGTGCACGTTGCCTTGTCGGCTGCGAGCAACTCGACAATCGTCTTTTGGCCAGGCAGCCATTGAACCAGCGTTTGGTTGGACGTCAGCGCGCCATCGATGTGGACCATGCAGGCCGACCCGGCAGCGGAATCGTCGTCGTCCGTGGCTTCCGGCGCCTCGTCCTCGGTCTGTGAGGCATCCGCTTCCTCAGCCGACGAGGCATCGCCTTCGGCCAGCGGCGCGGCCCCCTCACCTGGGGAAGCGTTATCCTTGTTGGCTTGGGGTGGCAAGACACTGTCAATGTCGGTAACGATCAAAGTGGTGATGCCGAGGAATTCGATCAGGGGCCTGAATCGATGGCCGAACGCGCCGCCAATTTCCAAGATACTGAGGCAGGCGGACTGGAGACGGTGGGCCGCTTTGGCGATCATCTGCGGCAACAAGAGCCGCTCGACGTTGCCTTCAACGAGAATGGCGGCGTCGGCAAAAAACAAGTCGCAATGAGTAAGTTTCAAATACCGTTCAAGGAAGTCACGTGTAGGGTTGGCTGTATTTTGGTAAAAATTTGAGAGGTTGAGGACATCTGATGTCTGCAAGGCTGGACCCGATGTTCGGCGAAAATAGCGGATAGGGCGGAAACCGCGCTCGTAAAGAATATGTGGCGAATGCGTCGAAACCACAATCTGTGTGGTGTAGTGTTTGGCTTCCTCTTCCTCGAGCACGAGAATATCAAATACCTTTCGAATGAAAACCTGCTGAAGCTGTGCATGCAGATGGGCTTCTGGCTCCTCGATAAAGATTAGGTGGACTGGCGGCCGATTTTCCTCAATGTCGCGCCATCGGGTATGAAAGTCCAGAAGCTCGACGACCATATAAATCAAATTCTTAAAGCCGAGGCCGTTATAGCGGTCCGGCAGCGTCAGCGGATCGCGCCTGGGATTGACCGGTCCCAGCGCATAGTGGACCCGCGCTCCTTCATGGCTGCTCATGATCGTGGCAGGGTTCAAGGCCGTTCGGATCAGCAGGCTCGGATTGTTGAGACCTGGGTAGCCCAGCACTGCTAAGCGCTGTAATGTTGGACCAAACACTCGCCCAAGATGATCATTGAGCATGGCTTCGGAGTCTGCCAAGGCTCGCTGGGCCTCGTAATCCTCTCCCCGTTTCTCTAGATTGCGATCGTAGAACCGGCTGAGGCACCGGGACAGGTCTTCTGACCGGCTGCCGCCAGCGGAGTCCGACAAGTGACGTTGCGCGTGCAAAACATCGATCTTTACCAAGCCAGCAAGGATGTCCCTACCGGTTTGGCCTTTGTCCGGGGTCACGCGGAGTGGTGCATAGCCCGCTTTGGCGCACAAATCATCGTCGAAATGCGCGCGATCAAGAACGTAATAGCGCAACTCGAACTCTCGGCGGAACCGGTCACTTTTGCCATCGCCGAGATAATGACAGGGTATTCGTGGTGTGGGATGGTAATCGGCACCGCCATTGACGCCAGGGCGAATGTTCTCCCTGGCCCGTTCCCGGGCTTTCTGAAAATTGGTGCGCAAAGTATCTGGAGCTGTCGCTGCAAACTCTACGCGCAGACCAACGAAATTACCTTGCCAAGCAAGGTTCGGCAGAAGGTCAACAACTCTGTGCAGGTCATTCGCTTTGACGTTGAACCATATGTCGAGGGAGATGCTAGGAAGTGACGCGCCATCTACACCATCGCCGAAAGCGTTGATCGCATCCCAGCAATCGACGCTGAAATCATGAATCGAAAAGCGATCACGCGACGCCGCCGCGAAAAGTTGCAGCGCGTGTGTGGCTGATGTTTTTCCGCTGTTGTTGGCGCCAACGAAGATCGAGATATCCGATGCAAGATCGATTCTGACATCTTTCAAGCGGCGGAAATTGCGGACCCTTAGTGATTAAATGTGCATCGTCCACCCCCAATGCAACCGATTTTAGGTGGCTTTGCATGGACCTCACAATGCATAAAGCGATGCGCGTGGGGAAAATCTCGTCCGACCCTTTGCTGCCCCTCACTTAGGACTGTTGGATGAGGCCGCCCATATGGGGCTCTGCAGTCCGCATGCCGAGCGATTGTGAGCCAAGCCGCCACAGAAGTCGCGATGGATAGGTGCAAATCATCTCCGACAGGGCCTCCGTCCTCTCGCCTGAATAACCCTCCTCGACATCCTCAAGACGCTGACAATCCTACTCGGCGCGGAGCCGGCTGGCCTGGACTGGCCGGTGCCTTCGGTTCGTTCTGGATTTGATGGGCATCTCAGGCTGTGTGTCGCTCCCACTTAAGAATTTTCCCTACCTCTAATGAAATTTATGTCGACTTTTCATATTCCTTCACGGAAGGTTTTCGCCTGAAAGTTTTCTTGCAGCCGAGAACTTTCCGGAAAGGACGCAGGCGCCATGGGCGAACCCGTTGAGGACCCGCTCGGCAATGCGCACTGGGTCGGGGCCGAACGTCTGGCCACGCACTTGGACCGCATCCTTGATCGGTCCGCCCCGCACAGCGCGGAGCGGGCCGCCTCAAACGAACGCCCCAGACCATCCGCGGCTACCTGCTCAAGTACGGCCCCCGCCGGCTGGTCCGCGACCTGCTGCGCGACGACTCCGGCCGCGGCCCGAGGCCGCCACCGGAGACCGAGGGCATCGTCAAAGCGATCCTCGACCAAAAGCACCTCACCCCGGAAGGGTGTTCCCTGAATGAGGCGATGATCGTGATCAACGGCCGGTTGGAGCAAGCTGGGCTTAAGAGTGCCGATCAAAACCTGTATCAGTCCGAGCAAGATCAACGGCTTAAGTCCGTAGAGACAGGGTTTTGATCTGCGCTCTAAGCCTGTCTCGTTCAACACGGTGAAGAGCCGCGCACGGGCCCTGTCCCGCTTTGGAGTTTCAGCATCGGCGCCGCGACGGAAGCCTGACCGTCGAGCATGGGCAACCGCCACGCGCAGGTGTCAGCGTAAGTCAACGACCTCGAATGACAAGTTGGCCTGGCCATGATCTGCCATGGCTTTCCGGTCCACTCGTTCATGGGAGTGGCATTCCTTGTATGGACCAGCCGGCGTCGCACTGGCAATCTCTGGACCGGATCACCGCGCAACCTCGCCACCCCAGAAGCGTACCGATTCTGTCACGCCAAAGGGCGATTACGTGATTCCAAGATTCCAAAAAGGCGGCGTCGGGCGGTGCTGGCGGACCACCCGATCCTTGGCGGCGACAAGGACATGGAAAGGGGTGGGGGCGTCGCCACGTGACAGATCGGGAGCGTTGCGGGCGCTCCCGGTCGCCGTCGCGTGGCGTGGCGTGGCGTGGCGTGGCGTGGCGTGGCGTGGCGTGGCGTGGCGTGAGTCCAGCCAATGATTGCGCAGCCCAGTCAATCTCTGAAAGCGACAGCGTTTGAAGGTGTGCCCCGCCTTGCGCTGATTTCTCCGAAAGGGGGCCGCGCTGACGTCTCATGGCGTGGGTTTCCGAGCCGCCCCCGCAATCCGAGCCTTGATGGCTTGGTCGATGAGAGCCAGCAGTTCGTCCGTGAAGGGGGCGGAATAGGCGAACTTACCTTCCCCCTCCTTCCACTGGCCGCCAACATGGACTCCGACCACACGACCGGTCGTTAGGTCGATAAGGGGGCCTCCCGCGACGCCCCCTGTGGTGTTGATGTCCGTGACGATGCCCGGTCCCGTCAACATCTCCGTGTTTCCCAGACCCAGCATCCGTCCCGGCATCACCCGCTTGATACCCGACTCCTGGCCAAGCAAGGTTTGCACCACGGCGGTCGGCATCCTTTGATCGCGGGCCGGGTAGCCCACGACCACGGCGTACCGGTCCGTAACGGCCTGGGCAAAATCACCGTCGGCCGAGCGCAGGGACAGGGCACGTGGTGGCGGGCCCTCAGCCTCCTCGATCCTCAGGACCATCACCCGGGAATGGTACCCCGTGCCATCGAAGACGATAGCTGTCACTGGGGACCGCCGGTCCGGCGGGCAGGCGGTGCGAGCGTCTTCCGCTTCGCAGAAGTGAAGATCGTGGATACGGGGGTCGGGCGCGTTCGCCGGCGCCGCCTCCGCCTCGGGCGGTTTGGGGAGCTGGCCAAGGGCGAAGTCGACGGTCACAATCAGATCGGGTGCGATCCGGAAGGCCGTGGCCAAGTGCTGAGGGCCTTGTCCCCGGCCGAGAAACCCGGTTGCTGCGATGGACTGCGCAATAACGGCGGTGCGCCCCTCCAACAGGCTTTTCCAATTGTCCGGCAGGGCATCACGGAACTTGCCCCCATTCACCGCCAGAGCCGGACGAGCGATGGCAAAAGCAACCTGCTTGCGGTCGGCTTCGGGGAGCCGCTGCAGGTCATCGCGCGTTGCAACGGCGTATCGCAGCCGGTCGTCCTGGGCCTGCACCTGCAGGGGCATCGCCTTCTCGGCAGGCAGCAGGTCGACGAGATCGGCGCGCAGCCGGTACAGCTCCGGGTATGTCGCTCCCGAGGCAATCAATCCGGTCAGCCGGGTTATGGCCCTGATAACCTGGTCTTGTCCGTTCGTGTCCACCGCAACGCCTCCCGCGGCCTGAACCGACATGGAGGCGTGGACGGCCAGTGCCTCTGCCCACCGGCAGAACCCGGATCGGCCGAGATCGGACACCCCAACTGACCGTGAGGCCAGCTGCGGCCACGCAATGCCGCAGGCAACGAGCCGAGCGGCTTCCGATAACGTCTTCCGAGGCTCCGTCGTAAACGCCGTTTCCGCGGTGGCTGTGCGGCCCACCGCCGGTGCCCGGGGCCATTCAACGGCAGCCTGAACCATGCCGTCGCCTTCGATCACGAAACCCGCGACCTCGTTGGGCTGCCGCAGCCCCTTGCGCAGCGATGTCAGCAGCTTGCCGAGATCGACGTTCTGGTACGTGAGCGTGACTTCCCCGAGGGTGTTCGCCGGAAGGTTCAGCCGATCGGCATTCCCCAGGATGAACGTTTTGTCCGAGACGGCGACACCACCACGGCGCGAGGTGTAGTTCTGCAGCTGCCGATACAGCAGCATGTGAGCGTGGGCAACCTCGATCCCAAAGTTCTTCCCCTGGTCTGCGCCGGTGCCCCCCGCATACTCGAACGGGCCGACATAGAGGGCTTTGTCAAACCAGACCTGGAAGACCTCACGGGTGAGCAGCCAGATGATGCCACACAGCACCAGCGAGTAGAGCATCTTCACGACCATGTGCCGCGCCCTCCGCCGTCACGTCGACGTCACCAAGGCGGCGAGGCGGGCAGCGATCTGCGCCCCGATATCGCGAACAGGGGCCGGTTGGCGCTCGGCGCCATCGGCAGCCGACAGCCGCAACAGGACCGGCCGATGGTCGGAGAACCGCTTCAGGTAGTCCACCTGACTCTTCTCCTTGGCAAGGATGAAGAAGTCCTGCGGGCCATAGAGGCGGGACATGTTCGGCGACAGGAACACGTGGTCGATCAAGGAGCGCGGGCTCTTCAGGTAGGTGAGCGCGCCTTCCGCCTCGTCCTGGGCGGACAACGGGACGAAGCGCGCCTTGGTCAGGGCGCCAAAGTCCCCGGATTCCAGCTCGGCGTTGAAGTCACCGCCGATGATCCAGTCCGCATCGGCGTGGTGCTGATCGACCATATGCTGGACGGCGTGGGCCAGAATCTGCGATGCCATGCGCCGCCGCTCCCATCCCTCCTCCATGGCTTTGAGATGAACCGGGACCAGGTAGAAGTCCGGCAGGGCGCCGGACTGCTGGCGTGGCTGGAAGCGGAACAGCCCGGGATGACGGTCAAAAATCTTGCCCGGCTTTGGCTTTGCGGCTTCCGGCCCCAGGTCGAAGTCCTCGCTCCTGAGGGCGAACAACTCTTCGAGCTCCGGCGGCCACCGCTCCAGCGTCCCGTCCACGGTCGCCGGGTTCCACAGTACGGAGGTCGTCTGCTTGGAGGTCGGAGCCCTGGGCTCGCTGTGCAGACACTCGAGGCGCAGGCCAAATTTCTCCTCGATCCGCCGGACCAACGCCTCGGTCGCCTTGGGCGAGGTCTCCACCAACGCCCAGATGTCGAGCCCGAGATCGGTGATCAGCGTCGCCACCTCGTCCAGCTTCGCGCTGTACCGATTGGCGAACCACTCGATGTTCCAGAACCCGACGTCGATGTCCTGCACGGTCGCCGAATAGGTGTCAACCACCCGCTCCGCGCCGGGCCGGTTGTCGCGCACACGCCGCCCGGCGGCGCCGAAGAAGCCGGCCAGGGTGTCGGCCCCGTAGATCTCGTTCAGGACGTTGTCGATCATCGGATCGGGGCGCCGGGCGCGTCGGTTCTCCAACTCGAGCGCGATGGCCGCGATCTTGATCCCCTCATTGACAAAGCGCGACACGACGCCAGCAGAGTCCGCCAGCCCGCTGTCGTTGGCGCGCGAGGCGTGGTGCAGCGCGATCAGGCGGCCGGTGCGGTCGAACACCGGCGATCCGGAGGAGCCCGGCTCGGTGTCGGTCGTGTAGTGGATGACCGCTCCGTCGGGCCGGGCTCCGACGATGTCTGTGTCTTCCAGCGAAACACGCTTCGGCTTGCCGCCCGGGTGATGAATGAGGAAGGCCCGCTCTCCGGAGCGGATGACGAAGGCGGCGCGCTCCATCCGGCTCACCCCGCCATCGGCCGCGGGCACTTGATCAATGCCGACGAAGGTGAAGTCCAGGCCGCCGTCGTACGGGCTCGTAACGAACAGCCGGTCCGGGTTCAGGCGATACTCCCGGCCGCGCTGCGGTGGGGCATTGCGGCCCTGCTGCAGGTCGGGGGCCCCGCGCTCAAAGTCGAAGGACACGGTGGCGTTGCCGGCCACCTCGGGCGAGTTGAGCACGTGATGATTGGTCAGCAGGATGTCGGGAGCGACCAGAAAGCCGGTCCCCATCCAATCGCCGGACCGGCCCTGGGAGTCGATGCCGCTCGTCCAGATGATGCAGACACCCTTGCGCCGCTTGGCCATGATCTCCAGGAAGACGGCATCCAGGGACTCGTCCAATCCTATGATCGCTTCGGGGCTGGCGATGCCGGTTTCCGTTGGGAACAGTCGTTCCGTCCGCCAGCCGAGCGACATGCGGTCGAGGTCCGGCACGCCGGCGGCTTTCGGCGGGATCTTGGCACTGGGCTCCACGAAGAAATCGACGGACGAGGGCGTGGTCCCCTTGCCGCGGCTCCCCCGATGCCGTGGTTTCGGTCCGTCCGGCCGGTCCGGAGCATCGCTCAATCCGGCGACCTCCATGTGCAGCCGGCTGAAACCGTCCTCCAGGATGAGTGGCTTGTCCATGAATCCCCGAAGCTTTTCGGTGACACGCCACTGTTCTGGCCGGGCGGCAACGATCTCGGGGCGAATACGCTGATCGGCCAACAGCCAGCCGAGGATAGCCGACGCCAGGGCTTGCGATACGGCATCCTTGTAGGCGTTGGTTTTCAGTCGTGCTTCCTCGTCTCGCACATCCATAAAGCTGACTTCGACCAGGCAAGCCGCGGTGTCCGGGGCATGGTGCTCCGGCCCCAGGACGCCCAGCTGGTCCACTTTGACGCCACGGTCCTTCAGATCCGTTGCCCGGAGCACCCCGGCTTGGACGGCCGCCGCCAAAGCTTTGGAGGCGGCCCTCGCCTGTGTGTGATGGAAGGTCTCGGTTCCTTGGGCTTTGCCGTTGAAGCCGTTCAGGTGGATGGAGACGAAGGCATCGGCCTCGACCTCCTTCGCCACGGCGGCCCGGTCCGCGAGGCTGAGATTGCGGTCGTCGTCCCGTGTGAGATGGACGTCAAACCCTTGCCGGACGAGCAAGTCTCGCGTTCGCAAACCAAGCTCCAAGGTGACGGTCTTTTCCAGCAGGCCGGTGGGCCCCTTGGCGTTGTTGGCGCTTGAGCCGCCCACTTCGCGATTCCCACCGTGGCCCGGATCGATAACGACGATCGCCATTCCACACCTCATGCGCGAAAAATATTGAGCGCGATGACGTGACAGCATGCCACCATCCGCGGTTGCGGCAAAGTCAAACGCACGGAGATTTCGTGGGTGACTTGAAGCATTGACTCCAAAGTGGAAAATTATTATCGACTTCACCGAATACACTTGCCACAAAAGAAAACGATTTGGAACAAATGTTTGTGGATCTGGGATGCGTTAACGCTTCCCATGGTGGCTCTCTTCGGTTTCCGTTGACCTGCAATCGCGTCGAAAGCCATCTCACAGGCGATCCCCACCAAGACTGCAAGATTGCATGGTCCATTTCAGGGAACTGTTCCGCAGTTCCTTGCCCCGCTCGCCGAGCGGAAGGTGTAGGATGTGCCATTCCGTAACATTCACGTCACTCGAACGGCCATTGGACAGGTCGAGAGTGCAAGCCGTAGGCTTTGGTGGTTATTTCTTTCTCCAATATGCGGTTATGCGCAGCGATAATTAGAGGAAAAAAACAGCCTTTTATTTAACATCTGGCGGAACAGTAGTGGGTTGCTTTCTCCGTGAGAGCCATGGGTGAGAAATGACCTCGCCGCTGCATGATTGCCTGATCCGGTTCTGGCGGGCCCACGGCGTGGCGCCGACGATCGCCGGGACGGGGTTTCTCGCGGCCGGCGCGGACGGACGCACCTACGCTCTGACCTGCGCCCATGTCGCCAACTTGGCCCTGGGCCGCGGGATGACCGAGGACCGCGCACCTCAGGATGGCATGGTCACCGCCGACCTGGTCGGCCGCGGCACCACGGTCACTTTGGAGTTGGTGGCGTGGCGGCCGCCCGCGGCCGATCCAGCGGGCGCGGGACACGGACGTGGCGGACATCGCCGTGTTCCTCCTCCGGCCACCGTTCACCCCGCCGTTCCGGCCGGCCTTGCGGATCGAGCCGCCGCGCCGGGTGGTGGCCCCTGGGCAGCGGGTGGCGTTCCACAGCTTCGGCTTCATGGGGGCGCAGGACGGGGTTCCGGTGCACGGCGTCCTGACGGCGGTCGACGCCAGCGGCTGGTTCGTGGCCGACGGCGATGGCCAGTTCGAGCGCTTCATCGAGGAGGGCTTGAGCGGCGCCCCGATCTTCGCGAACGGCCGCGTGCTGGGCATGGTGGTCCAGCGGCTGGAAAAGGACGCCAAACAGGGGGCCAAACAGGGGTTGGTGATCCCCGCCTTCTCCCTGGCCCGAGCCTGGCCGCCGCTCGCCAGCCCCTATCCCGGCCTGCCGGCCTTCGATGTCGACACCGCCCACCTGTTCTTCGGCCGTGGCCGCCCCGTGGACCCGGACGCCGAGCCGACCGGCACGCTGAAGGCGTTGCTGGACCGCCTGCACACGCAGCGGCTGGTCGCGCTGCTCGGGGCGTCGGGCAGCGGCAAGTCCTCGCTCGCCAAGGCCGGGGTGGCGGAAGTCTACCGCCGGCGGGGGTGGGCTGTGGTCACCGTCCGGCCGGGCCTGACGCCCTTGCGCAACCTGGCGGAGGCCATCGCCGCCGAGGTGGAGGGCCTGGGGCCCGGCCCGGAGCGCCTGGTCGCCATGGACCGCTGGGAACGGTCCCTCGAGGCGGGCCGGCTGGCCGAGGTGGTGACGGCCGCGCGCGGGCAGGGAGCGCTCGGCCTTCTGGTCGTGGTCGATCAGTTCGAGGAGTTCTTCACCAGCGCGGCGGGCGAGGGTGCCGCTCACGCGGGCGGACCGCCGGCCGACGCCGGCGCGGCGGAGATAGACCGCCCGGGTGTGGGACATCTCGGGAAGCACTCCGGCTTCAATCGTGCTGGAGGGGCACTCCAACGATGTGCTGGCGGCGACTTTCAGCTCCGAGGGGCGCCGCATCGCCACAGTGTCGAGCGACAACACTCTCCGCCTGTGGGACGTTTTCCCGGACCTCGATGAGCTGTCCGCGCTGGTGCGCAGTCGGCTGACCCGTTGCCTGTCCATCGCCCAGCGGGAACGGTTTGGTCTGTCGGTGGAGGACCGATCCCGCCCCCGCGACCTCATCCCCGCCCCGGACGCGCAGGGCCGATGTCCCCAATGAGCCACCGTTCCCTCATCACCAGCAACTGGGAGAGCGGGCAAATTGCCGTTACCGTTGCGGTGGGTAAGGACTCTCTCGACATCATCGTCGCTGACACCGGTATCGGGATCCCGGCCGAGCGGATGTCGGAAGTCGGGATGCCCTTTACGCAATTCAATGATGCACACTCGCGACCGTATGCCGGAACTGGATTAGGGCTGCATATCGCAAAGTCTCTGGCCGAACAGCATGGGGGTTCCTTGGATGTCGACAGCCAGCCGGACGTCGGCACAACCGTAACGATCCGGCTGCCGCGAACTCGGTTGACCACAATTCGCGAGTTGCTCGCCGGGTAGGCTCATACGGACGCTGGCGTGTTGCAGGGAGGCGAGACGTGCAAGTGCTCGCCCCAGCCCCCGCCTTGCTCAGACGACGCGGACGGAGTTCGGGCGCCCAAGATCGAGCATGCGGCTGAAAACCGCGATACTGAGGCCTGCGCCTGGTCGCCGCTGCTCCGCCGCCACGCCGTCCGGGATCACCCGCCTTCGGTATCATCCTAGGGAATGCTCCCTGGGTCACAGGACTGCGCTTCCCTGTTGAGGGTGCAAAGAAAGGGCTCCCCCATGCGCACGATCAAAATCAGCAGCTCCGGCTTGCGCATCGCCCAGGTCGCACCCCTTTACGAAGCGGTGCCCCCGCGGCTGTACGGCGGAACGGAGCGGGTGGTTTCCTATCTGACCGAAGAACTGGTCCGGCAGGGGCACGACGTGACGCTGTTCGCGTCGGCGGACTCGCGCACTACGGCGCGCCTGTCCCCCTGCTGCCGACAGGCCACGCGGCTCGACTCCGCCGTCCGGGACCCGATCATCCATCACCTCCTGATGCTGGAGCATGTTCGCCAGCAACGCGACGCGTTCGACCTGATTCACTTCCACACCGACTACCTGCACATGCCCATGTTCCGGGATCGCGCCGGCCGCACGGTGACGACGCTGCACGGCCGGCTCGACTTGCCGGACCTGCAGCCGTTCTACAGGGAGTTCGACGGCATGCCGCTGGTGTCCATCTCCGATCACCAGCGCGCACCAATGCCACCGGTGCGCTGGCTCCGCACGGTGCACCACGGCATTCCCGCCGATCTGCTCCACCCCCGGTTCGCACCGGGCGGCTATCTTGCCTTCCTTGGCCGCATCGCCGCCGAAAAGCAACCGGACCACGCCATCGAAATCGCCAAGCGCGCCGGCCTGCCTCTGAAAATCGCCGCAAAGGTGGACAAGGCCGACAGTCAGTATTTCCGGGACACCGTCGAGCCGCTGCTGGATCATCCGCTCGTCGACTTCATCGGCGAGATCGGCGAAGACCGGAAGAGCGCCTTCCTTGGCAACGCGGCGGCGTTGCTGTTTCCGATCAACTGGCCCGAACCGTTCGGGCTGGTGATGATCGAAGCGATAGCGACCGGGACTCCGGTGATCGCGTACCCCTGCGGATCGGTGCCGGAGGTGATCGAGGACGGCGTCACGGGCTTCATTGCCGACGGCATCGACGCCGCGGTCGGCGCCGTGCGACGCCTGGGCGAAATCGACCGGCGCGGCGTCCGCCGCCGCTTCGAGACGCGCTTCACCGCCGCCCGCATGGCCGCGGATTATATTACCCTCTACCGCCGCCTGCTCGACGGTCATGAACCTTTGGTCGAGGTCGATGCCGCGTGACGGGGGCCTACCATCATGGGCGTGGCCGCGGTCCCGAAGGGATCGCGCCCGAAGCTCCGCCCTGACCTCCATCGGCCCACCCTATACGCGGCCTTGAGACGGGAGCACCGCCATGGACGATCGGATTTCGAACGACGAAGCCGACCCTGTGCCCGAGTTCTACATTCCGGCCACGACCTCGCTGGCGGAACTGGAACCGCGCACCCTCAAGCACGGCGACAGCTTTGCGGTGTTCGATCACTACGGAGACGTCCTGCGCTCCGACCGCAGCCCGCAGGGCCTCTTTCACCGCGACACGCGCTACCTCTCGCGGTTGGAAGTGCTCATCGACGGCAAGCGCCCGCTTCTGCTGAGTTCCACGGTCGATGACGAGAATGTGCTCATGTCCGTCGACCTTACCAACCCCGACCGCTTCGACGGGCGTCAAATCGACCTATCCCGCGACAGCATCCACCTGCTGCGCAGCAAGTTCCTGTGGATGGGCCACAGCTACGAGCGCTTCGCCTTCCGGAACTTCGACACCAAAGCGCACGAGATGACCGTGGAGATCCGCTTTGCCGCCGACTTTGCCGACCTGTTCGAGGCGCGCGGGCAGCGGCGCGCGAAGCGCGGCAGAAGCCACCAGCCTGTCGTCGGTGCGGGGCGCGTGGTTCTGGCCTATGATGGACTGGACAACGAAAAACGGGTCACCACCGTGCGGTTCGACCCGGAACCGGAATTTCTGACCGGCACCGCCGCACGCTTCCGCATCGCGTTGGCGCCGGGGCAGCGCAACGTGGTGCTGATGGCGGTCACCTGTGCGGCGCAGCCGGCGCACGCCTTCAGCGGCGAACGCTATTTCTTCCGCCTGCGCCAGGCGCGCCGGGCGGTGCGAGCGGCAAAGCGGCGGACCGCCTCGGTTACGACGGCCAACGCCTTGCTCAACGAGGCGCTGGAACGCGCCCAGGCCGACCTCGCCATGCTGATGACCGACACCGACGAGGGTCCCTACCCTTACGCCGGCATCCCATGGTTCAGCACCATGTTCGGGCGCGACGCCATCATCACCGCCCACATGATGCTGTGGGCCGATCCGACGGTTGCCCGTGGCGTGCTCATGGCGCTCGCCGCGCGGCAGGCGACCGCCGAGGATCCCCTTCGCGATGCCGAGCCCGGCAAGATTCTGCACGAAACCCGCGGCGGCGAGATGGCCAACCTGCGCGAGGTGCCCTTCGGCCTGTATTACGGCGGCGTCGATTCCACGCCGCTGTTCGTGATGCTGGCCGGCGCCTATTTCGAGCGCACCTTGGATTTGCCGACGATCCGCGCGCTGTGGCCGCACATCGAGGCGGCGGTGACCTGGATCGACGCCTACGGCGACCGCGACGGCGACGGCTTCGTCGAATACGGCCGCAGGACGGAAGAAGGGCTCGCCAACCAGGGATGGAAGGACAGCCACGATTCGATCTTCCACGCCGACGGCACGCTGGCGCAAGCCCCGATCGCGCTGTGCGAGGTGCAGGGCTACGTCTACGCCGCCAAGCGGGCGGCCGCGCGGTTGGCGCGGGCGATGGACATGGGCCCGAGGGCGGATGCCCTCGACGATCAGGCGGCCGAACTGGCCTTCGCCTTCAACCAAGCCTTCTGGTGCGACGACATCGGCACCTACGCGCTCGCGCTGGACGGGCAAAAGCGCCCATGCCGGGTCCGCAGTTCCAACGCCGGGCACACGCTGTTCAGCGGCATCGCCGACCCGCACAAAGCAGCGCAGGTTGTGGCCACCCTGATGAGCGGCGATTCCTTTTCCGGCTGGGGGATCCGCACCATTCCCCAGGGCGAGAGCCGCTACAACCCCATGTCCTACCACAACGGCTCCATCTGGCCGCACGACAACGGGCTGATCGCGCTGGGATTGGCGCGCTATGGGTTTAAGGAACCGGTCCTGCGCCTGTTCGGCGGCCTGTTCGACGCGAGCCTGTACATGGAACTGCGCCGGCTTCCGGAACTGTTCTGCGGTTTTTCGCGGCGGCCGGGCAAGGGCCCGACCCTCTATCCCGTCGCCTGTGCGCCGCAGGCCTGGGCCAGCGCCACGCTGTTCGCCCTGCTGCAGGCGTCGCTCGGCATCGCGTTCGATCCGGCAGGCGGGGAAATCCGCTTCGACAACCCGCGTCTGCCGTTGTTCCTTGATGCCGTGCAGTTGAGTGGCGTGTCGCTCGGCCCGGCCTGCGCGGACGTGTCGTTCTGCCGGCACGGCGCGCAGGTTGCGGTTTCCGTGATCAAGCGGACCGGAAACCTCCGGATCATCACCGTCATCTGAAGGGCCGGGGGAACGGTCGACGATCAGCTCTTGACGCTGGTGTTCGGGTTCCGCTTGTCCTCGGGCGTGATCGGCCCCTTGCGGCCCTTCGACCCGCCGTTCCATTCCTGCGCCTGGCGGATGTGATCACCGCCGTCCCGGTCGTTCGGCCGGCTCTTGCTGCCGCTGACGGCCTTGCGACGGAGATGGTCGTCGTCTTCGGTCATGGCTGTCTCCTCTCAAAGTCTGTTCAAGATCCGTCTGCGTCTCACACCTCGACCCGGTCGAGCAGGTCGTCAATGGTGACGCCCGGCAGTGTCGTGGCGAGGGCGATCTCTTCGACGCGGCGAAAGCGGCCGTGCGTCTTGCGGTAGTCGATGATGGCGGCGGCCTGCTCTTCGCCGATGCCCGGGATCGACAGCAACTGCTCCTTGCTCGCGCGGTTGAGGTCGACTTTCAACATCCTGTTCATGGCTCCCTCGCAACACATCAACGCGCCACCTCCGTCGGCGGTGTCGGCGAGGCCCGGCCGGCATCCTCGTCGAGGACCGTCCCACGGTCGATTTCCACCAGCGTCACCGCGGCTTCCACAATGGCGTTGCGCTCCGCGCGCGGAAAGGTCCACAGGGCGCGCAGTTCCGTGGGAAGCTGCTGGATGACATCGTCGATTTCGCCCGGCGAGACATGGCGGGCGAGCAGCGCGAAGACGCACCGTGTCGCCAGATTGGGATCGATCTCCTCGTGGCCGGGAGCCCGGTCGCGCACGCCGTCCAGGAATTCCTGGACGGTCCGCACCCGCGTGGGGTTGGCCGCGGGTTTCCAGCTGTTGAAATAGAGGCCGCAGACGAGCATCGGCAGCTGTGCCGCGAGCTGTGCCGCCTCATCGACCGTCAGCCGGTCGCGCAGTTCGTGGAGAACGGCCCGCAGGGACGCATAGGCGGTGTCCTTGCTCGCGGCCTGCATGTCCTCGCGGAGTTCGTTGAGCCAGATGTCGGCTTCCTGCACCGTCCGGTTGATGGCGGCTGGTCTGTCCATTTTTGTCCTCCGTATCGGTTGTCGCGTTCTTTGCGCCTTTGGCGGGCCAAAGCGGATCGCAATCCGCTTCAGTGCGCGTAGGTGCCGACCAGTTCGGCTTCGCCCAGCAGGTGTTTGCCGGCCTCCTTGCGCACCTCGTTGACCGTCGCTTTAGGCCCGAGGCCGAGCGCGTCCACGTCCAACGCCATAAGGCGGAAGCGGTAATGATGCGCGGCGTGCCCGCGGGGGGATTGGGGCCGTCGTAATGCGCGTGGCCATAATCGTTGATCCCGTGCCCCAGGCTTTCGGTCTTGGCGCCCGCGGTGACGCCCTCGGGCAGGCGGTCGCGCTCGGCGGCTACGTTGTAGACGGCCCAATGATGGAAAACGCCGCGTGGCGCATCGGGGTCGTCAACAATCAGGGCATAGCTGCGGGTGCCGGCGGGGGCATCCCTCCATTCCAGCGGTGGCGAGATGTTGCCGCCATCCGCCGTGTGCCTTGACGGGATCGTCTGCCCGTTCGGGAAGGCCGGGCTGTATAGAGCGAACGGCATGCTATCGATCCCTCGTGTTTTCGCCGCGCGATGCGTCTCGTTCCTGCGGCTGATCTGGAACCTCACTGCGGACAGCCTGCCGTTGCTGGAGTCCGGAGGGGGCCTTCACCTCGGCGGAGGCACCCGGTGCCTCACGCAGCCATTCTCGCTTCACGCAAACGCCCATCGGATGCTCCCGAACGTGCCTGTCGACGGAGATCCTCCGGCCCACCGTGGGGTGGTGAGCCGGAGGTCCGCGGTCGAGCTTTCCGCGGGTGGAAGGGCCTTCAGCGGCGGTGTGCAGATCATGCTTCGGAGGCGACCGTCACCCTCGACGGCGCGGCAGGGGGTTCGAGGAACGCCGAGATTGACGCCGCTGGACGAGGTCGCTGCACACCCGCTCTCCCGCATTCACGCCACGAAGTATCGTGCCGCATCGCCGGCTGGCCATCCGGCGTGTGCCTGAGGGAGATCCCTTACCGACGGCCTCAGTGATGCTGCACGACAGGCGCTTCCACGAGAGCGACCAATCCACGCAGTTCGGATAACGGGCAGCCGTCGTGCGGCTCAGCGCGTTACCGAGCCATCCATGCTCGATTCCTTGCACATGCCGGTGCCGGTGAACGCAGGACGCGATGATGCGGATTGGCGGATGCGGGCGCACACGGCTCAACGTTGATTCGTCCGGCGGCCAGCGTATCGATGAGCAGGGTCGCGCAGACCCGAAAGATCCGCTTCCTGATCGGCAGCTCGGCATGCAATGCCGCAACCGCATCCGGCACCTCCAACAGGCGCGACTCAAAACCATTTATTCTGCCCTCATTCTTTCAGGACACTACAGACTTCTTGGCTCCTCTTGCTATTGGGGCAGGAACTATTTCGGCAGTGGAAAGTTAATGAAGCGACCATCTCCCGCCTCGTGGTCGTCCACCGTACACGAGGGAACTCGCCATGATCTCAGCGTCATCGTCACAGGAGCCTCTAGGGTTTCTCCGCGGCGGGGGAGAGCTTGGCGCGCTGATGCGCGCAAAGGACTGGTCGACCCATCCGCTTGGACCACCCGAGACCTGGACCCAGAGCATCAAGACCGCCGTCAGCCTTTGCCTGAACTCCCGTTTCCCGATCCTGCTCTGGCTTGGCCCCGAGCTCCGCATCGTCTACAACAACGCCTACATCCCGTTCCTCGGCGAGACGAAGCATCCGGCCATGCTCGGCGCCCCCGGGCGCGAGGCTTGGAGCGAGATCTGGCCGGCCATCGGCCCGATGCACGACGAGGTCCGGGCCGGGCGAGCAACCTGGGTCGAAGACCTCCAGTTCTTCTTCGCCCGGCGGCTGCCGCTCGAAGAAGTCTATGTCACCTTCAGCTACAGCCCGATCCTGGCGGAGGATGCCCGCACGCTCGAAGGGGTCTTCTGTGTCTGCACGGAGACCACCGAGAGGGTGCTCGGCGAGCGGCGGCTCTCGACCCTGCGCGACCTCGGCCTGCGGGTGTCCGAGCAACGCACGGTCGACGCCGCCTGTCGGAAGGCCGTCGAGGTTCTGGACGCCAACCCCTTGGACATCCCGTTCGCGGCCATCTATCTCCTGGATGAGGATGGCGCAACCGCCCGCCGGACCGCGGGGGCGCGGCTGTCCGATGATCCATCGACGTTCCCTACGGTTTTTCCACTCTCCGAACATGCCGCGCACCAGCCCTGGCCGTTGGCCGCGGTCGCACGGACGCAAAAGGCCGTGGAGGTGCGCAACCTCCCGAGCCGCGGCGGCATATTCACCGCCCCCCTATGGCCCGACCTCGTCCAAACCGCCCTCATCCTTCCCTTGGAGATGCAGAGCCAATCGGCCTTGGCGGGGTTCTTCATTGTCGGGATCAGCCCACGGCGCGTTCTGGACGCGGATTACCGCAGCTTTCTCGACTTGGTGGCGGGGCACATCGCGGGAGGTGTTGCGGATGCACGGGCTTTCGAAAGCGAACGCCGGCGCGCGGAGGCGCTTGCGGACATCGATCGGGCCAAAACGATATTCTTTTCCAACGTCAGCCACGAGTTCCGCACGCCGCTCACCCTGATGATAAGCCCCCTCGAGGAGTTGCTGGCCAAGCCCGAAGGCGAGTTGCCGGAGGACGGCCGGGTTCTGGTGACGATGGCCCATCGCAACAGCCTGCGCCTGCTCAAGCTCGTGAACATGCTGCTCGACTTCTCCCGCATCGAAGCGGGCCGGGCGCAGGCGGCCTACGAACCGACGGACCTTTCGCGCTTCACCGCGGAACTGGCGTCGAACTTCGGCTCGCTCTGCGAACGCGCCGGCTTGCGGTTCGACATCGCCTGCCCGCCGCTTCCGCAACCGGTCTATGTGGACCGGGACATGTGGGAGAAGATCGTCCTCAACCTGCTCTCCAACGCCATCAAGTATACCTTCGAAGGCGGGATCACCGTGCGCATGGCCGCGACGACCGACGGCGTCGCGCTGCGGGTCAGCGACACCGGAATCGGCATTCCGACCGCGGACTTGCCACAGATCTTCAAGCGCTTCCACCGCATCGAGGGCCAGAAAGGCCGCTCGTTCGAGGGCAGCGGCATCGGCCTGGCGCTCGTGCAGGAACTGGTCCATCTGCATTGCGGCATAATTACGGCCGAGAGCAAGGTCGGCCGGGGCACGACGTTCACGGTTGGCCTGCCGTTCGGGACAGGCTCCCTGCCGGCGGAGCGGGTCGGGGTTCCACACTCCCAGTTCCTCACCTCCGCGCGAGCGGCCGCCTACGTCGAGGAGGCGCTGCGATGGCTGCCCAGCGATGACCGCGCAGACAAGATGCCGCGCCTTCCGGGTGAGGTGGCGGGTGCAGCGCGTTCCAAGAAACGCGCAAGGATTCTGCTGGCTGACGACAACGCCGACATGCGGGACTACCTGATCCGCCTGCTGTCAGCGCACTGGGACGTCACGGCGGTCCCGGATGGCCAGGAGGCGCTGGCGGCGGCGCGGCAGCGCAGGCCCGACCTCGTACTGTCGGACGTGATGATGCCCTGCCTGAGCGGAGTCGACCTGGTAACCGCTCTACGGCGGGAACCGAAGCTCGCGGACGTGCCGATCATTCTTCTGTCCGCACGCGCCGGCGAGGCGGCACAGGTGGAGGGGCTCGCCGCCGGAGCCGACGACTATGTCATCAAGCCGTTTGCCGCCCGCGAACTGCTGGCCCGGGTGAATTCCGCCCTTGCCCTGTCACGGCAGCGCCACGACGCGGCCGACCGCGTGCGCCGAAGCGAAGCGCAGCTGAGGGCGGCCGTCGATCTCGTCGGCATGACGCTTTATTCCTGGGACCCGACGACGGACGCCTTGGATTGGGATGCGCGCCTCAAGGCCATGTGGGGCCTGCCTCCCGAGGCCCACGTGGACGTGGACATCTTTCTGGGGGCGATTCACCCGGACGACCGACCGCGCGTCGAAGCGGCCATTGCGCACTGCCGCGATCCCCGGGGCGACGGCGTCTATGCCATCGCCTATCGCGTCATCGGAATCGAGGACGGGGTTGAGCGGTGGATCTCCACGCACGGCCAAACCGTCTTCGACGCGGGGCGACCCATCGGATTCATCGGGGCCGCGCTCGACATCACCGCGCACAAGCGGGCGGAAGATGACCTGCGTGAGAGCGAAGAGCGCTTCCAGCAATTCGCCGCGCACTCCACCAGCGTGCTCTGGATGGTCGATGTCAGGACCATGCGCATGGAATACCTCAGTCCCGCCTACGAGCAAGTCTGGGGAGAGCCGCCGGACGCGATGCTGCAGGACTGGCGTCCCCACTGGCTCGGGACCGTGCACCCGGAGGATCGGGAGCTTGCAAGCGGCGCGATGGACCGTGTCCTGCGGGGCGAGACTGTCGACCAGGAGTACCGCATCGTCCGGGGCAACGGCTCGGTGCGCTGGATTCGCGACACCTTCTTCGCCATCCGCGGCACGGGCGGCCGGATACGGCGCGTTGCCGGTATCGCCCAGGACATCACGAACCACAGCGGCTCGCTGATCTACGTGATCAATGCCGAGGAAGCGTCTCAGCGAGAGTTGCTCCTCCTGCTGCGAGGCGTTGGGTATGACGTGAAGGCTTTCACGTCCGCGCGTGCCTTCCTCGAGATCGCGCCGGCGCTGATACCCGGCTGCGTGCTGCTCGACATCAGGGCGCCGGAGACGGGCGGCCTGGCGATCCCGAGGGAACTCCGGGCGCGGCGGATCCACCTCCCCGTGATCGTCATGGGCAGCTGCGATGGAAACATCAGGTTGGCGGTGCGGGCCATGAAGGCGGGCGCGGTGGATTTCTTGGAAGTGCCTTACGAGCGTGAGGCGCTGCTGGCCGCG
The DNA here is from genome assembly GCF_003119195.2 of Azospirillum baldaniorum. NCBI lineage: Bacteria > Pseudomonadati > Pseudomonadota > Alphaproteobacteria > Rhodospirillales > Azospirillaceae > Azospirillum > Azospirillum baldaniorum. The sequence goes on from NZ_CP022254.1 coordinate 1,038,371, forward strand.
GTGGCGTCTGCCTTGGCCGACATCCGGGACACGGCGGAACGCAGCAGCGTTGCGGAAGTCGCGCGGGCACGCATTGCGGACATGTCCACCCGTGAGCGGGCGGTGCTGGAGGGGCTGCTTGCCGGCGGTACGAACAAGACCATGGCCAGGGATCTTGGGATCAGCCCACGCACGGTGGAGAACCACCGGGCCCACGTGATGGAACGGCTCGGCGCACGTACCCTGCCCGAGGCCGTGCTCATGGCCGCGGCGGCAGGCCTGCGCCCCCCGCTCCGGACACAGGGCGAAACGCAGGAGGAGTAGGGGCACGCCGTAGGGATGTGCCGGATTGCTGCGCCCCGGCCCCATCGTGATATTGCACATCGTCTTGCAGTTGGTGGCGCAACCACGTTCCGACTGCAACGTCTCGACAGCTCGATCGGTCTCGATAGGCACGAGGAGCCGCCTTCATGCATGTTTCCAGCCAGCTTCGCCACGACCAGCCCACGAGGCATCGCCATAACCCTGGCGATGTTCTGAGCTCGCTGGCGATGACCACGCGCTACGGCCGCGGGCAGGAGATCTATACCCAGGATCACCCGGCCGAGCACTGGTACCGCGTCGTTTCCGGCGCGGCGCGGCGCTTTACCGTTCAGGTCAACGGACGGCGGCAAATCGTGGACTTCCTGCTGCCCGGCGATTTTTTCGGCCTTGCATCCCGGAACGTGCATCTCTTCGCCGTCGAGGCGATCGTGGAGGGCACGATCGTGGCCGCCTACCCACGCGAGCGCGCCGAGGCCCTTGCCGACGCCAACCCCCATCTCGGACGGGAAATCCGTACCGTGACGGCTGCGGAAATTGCCCGCCTGCAGACGAGGATTCTCATCCTTGGGCGTATCGGCTCGCTGGGAAAGGTCAGTGCCTTCCTCCTCGAGATGGCGGAGCGCCTGTCCAGCAGGACCCAGGCCAGCAAAGCCGGGGAAGGGATTCTCCTGCCGATGTCGCGCTACGACATCGCCGATTATCTCACCCTGTCGGTCGAGACGGTGAGCCGCGCCTTGACCAGCCTCAAGCAACGCGGCGCCATCAGGCTCGTGGGCACCCGCCGTGTCAAAATCATCCATTACGACGCCCTCGAGGACAGCGACGAATAGACGGGGGAACCGTGCGCGCCCCCTGAACGACGACGGTGCCGCGCCGCAGCTCAGGTCTTCACCGCGCGTCGCGCCCGCTGCACCCGCATCCATCGCACGACGAAAGGACCGGGCAACGCGTAGTAGATCAGCAGAAGCATGTACATGCCCACGCTGAGGTACGGGGCCACGTACGCAAGCCCGAAGGCAACCCCGTAGAACAGCGGCACCAATTCCCAATGCCACCCGAGCGCGTGCAGCCGGTGGGGATCGGCACGCGCGTCCACCAACCCCGCGCTCAGCGCGTGCTGCCAGATCGCGCTGAAGAAGATCCCCGCACCGGCGAGCGCGGCGCTGTAGATAAGCGCGGCCAGCCGGAGTTCCGATTCACTGGCGCGGGCGTATTCCGCGAGCAGCGCCGTGGTGAATGGCAGCACCGCCACGCAGAGCAGGAGCAGGAGGTTGCAGACCAGCAGGACGTGATCGCTGCGGCGGATATGATGGAACATCGTGTGATGGTTGGCCCAGACCACCCCGACCTGCAGAAAGCTCAGGACGTACGCCACATAGACCGGCCATTGCTTCAGCAGCGCGGCAGCTAGAGGTTCTCCATGCAGCGTGGCCTCGCGCGGCACGCGGATGTCGAGCACCAACAGCGTGATGATGATGGCGAACACGCCATCGCTGAATCCCTCCAGACGCGCCGGTGATGGCGTTTCTTCGAACGGTGGGATCCCGTCCGAATGGAAGCTGGAAGCTGCGGTGCGACGCTGATCCATGGTGGGCTACGCCTCGAAACGGCAGCCAGCACTGTAAGGCAACGGGGCGGCGACGGCGTTGACGCCTGTCAAGGCGCCGCGGTTTCGCATGCCGCATCATACGAAACGCTGGCGAAACGCCGGCTGCTCCATGAGGAGGCCGGCTGCTCCACGAGGAGGATGAAATGTCCGAAGCGCTGCACGTCGTCTGCCCCCACTGCGACACGACCAACCGGGTACCGCGTGCGCGGCTGGGCGCTGGCGGAAAATGCGGCGCCTGCCATCGGCCGCTGTTCGAGGGGCATCCCCTGCCCCTGAACGACCCGAGCCGCTTCGCCAAGCACGCCGAGGGGAGCGACATCCCGCTCCTGATCGACTTCTGGGCCGCCTGGTGCGGTCCGTGCCGCATGATGGCGCCGATCGTCGAGCAGGCGGCGCAACGGCTTGAGCCGCATGTCCGGCTGGCAAAAGTCGATACCGAGGCCGCACCGGATGTCGCCGCGCGTTTCGCGGTGCGAAGCATTCCAACGCTTGCGCTGGTCCTGCACGGCAGGGAAATCGCCCGGACCGCCGGTGTCATGCCTCTGCCCCAACTCATCGCGTGGACGCAGCAACACGCCGGAATAACGGCGGACTAGACCGGCGCCGGCCTTTCCTGCAGAAAGATCCAGCCAAGAGGCGGTCAGGCCGTACGTCGTGAAATGGACTCTCGCCGGACAAGACGAGGTTTTCGCCCAGCCGGTATCATACGCCAAGCTGTCGGACGCCCTCGACTGTGCCTGCACGGTTCTGTACCAACATCCCACCGACACTTGGATCGAAGACGACACCGGAAGCCCGATTGCGCTGGACTTCAGGATCAAACAGCATTGCACGTCTAGGGGATACTCCTGAGGACGCACCGCAGCTCGGAAACACGGGGAGTAATTTGACGAATGTCATGGCGCAGGAGGTCTGCCCCGCTACACTTGAGCCATAACGCGTCATTGCGTTTCCTCCTGGATACTTACGGCACCCCCCCGCGAGTGGCCGTCTTCTTTTCCGCTCCACCCACCCGTCTTCACAGAGATCCAACAAAGGATCATCGCGCCCTCCACGAACACATCGTGGCGATATCGTCACGCGTGCCCACACGACCATACGGGGTGAGCGGCGCGAGGCGGCTTGGGACTCCGCGGCAGCAAGGCGCCGGTAGTTTGCGGTGCCGACGCCCGGGCGGATCGAACGCCATCCTCAAGCACCACCGCGCTCCGGATCGGCATCGGCGCCATCCATCGGCGCCGCGCTCACGCGTACAGCAACCAGGAGCGCCCGGCGGACCTCCTCCGGTTGAGCGTTGATCGCCGTGCACAGCAGTTTCATCTGCCGCCGCACGCCGTAGAGTTGGTCGAGCAGCGAGAGCACCAGCGGCAGGGCGTCATCGTCAATCGCCAGCTCACGCAACTCCGCAACCAGGCGCGTGCGTGCAACATCGATCTCATGAAAGACATAAGCACCCGGCCGCCCTTCCGGCCGGACCCAGCGGTTGTCGATCCATCGATCGAGGTCCGCCGCATCGAGGTCGGCGAAGGACCGTTGCAACTCATTTAGTGTCATCATCACGGTGTCATCCCCAGTTTGCGGCGCGGATCGAACGGATGCTTGGGCGCCCAGCTCCGCAGGAAGTCCTTGAGCTCAGCATCGTCAGCACCGGGCCCGACCTCGACCTTCAATGTGACGTACTGATCGCCAGCCGGCCGGCCACCGCGCCCTGCCGGGACTCCCTTGCCGCGCAAGCGCAGCACCCGACCGGTGTCCGAGCCCGCGGGCACCGTCATCGTCACCGGCCCGGTCCGCGTGGGTATGGTGATGGAGCCGCCCAGCACCGCCTCCGAAAGCGTCACGGGCACCTCGACGTGAAGGTCGTTGCCGACGCGTTTGAAGAGCGGATGGGATGTGACGCGGACCTCGATCAGCGCATCGCCCGGCGGGCCGCCGCCCAGACCGGGATCACCCTGCCCCTTGAGCCGCAGCACCTTGCCATCCTCGATTCCGGGAGGGATCGCAACGTCGAGCGTCTTTCCGTCCGGCAGCTGCAGTCGTTGCGTCGTCCCATTGATCGCGTCGAGGAGGTCCACCGTCAGCAGATAGCGGCGGTCGGCACCGCGCAGCCGGATCTCCGGCCCGGCACCGCCATCGGTGGCCCTGGTGCGAAACCGGCCACCGAAGAGGTTCGCGAACAGATCGCTGAAATCGTCGGTTTGCTCCTCATCACCGCCGTAGTATTTGCTGCCGTTCCGCCCCTCGGCGAAGTCACGGTAATAGGAGTAGTCGGGCCGTTGCTCTGCGCCCGAGGCATCGATCTCGCCGCGGTCATAGCGGCCGCGCTTGTCCGGATCGGAGAGAAGCTCGTAGGCCGATGACACCGCCTTGAAGCGCTCCTCTGCCTGGCTGTTGCCAGGGTTCAGGTCAGGATGGAATTTCTTGGCGAGTTTGCGGTAGGCGCGACGGATGCCGTCGTCGCTCGCGTCCCGCTTCACCCCGAGCACCTCATAGGGGTCTTCCACGACGATGCCTCCAGCAACAGGAACGGATTGGCAAGCAATTTGTTTAAATGACTCTCAAAGAGAAAAGTGCATTAATCTGATAATTCTGGAGATCATATATACAAAACCCTATACGAATGCAAATATACAAAACCATAACTCCCATACACTAAAAATAAAATGACATCCGTCAATTTGATATCCGTCAACGCCATACCGCACAGATTGATGCATCCTTTCTTCCAGCGCGACGACTCCTTGGCCGCCAGCGCTGCAGGCAAAACCCGATTGGGGACATAGACCATGGCCCTCCAGAAGCTCGACAAGGCGGAATGGCACAGCTTTCTCGATTACCTATCGAAAGGCCTCGTTGGCAAACACACCGAGATTGAGGTCACATCCCTCGCTCTTGGCCAGCAGATCGAGGCGAAGTGGCTGCCTCTGCTTGGGATCGTTTACGATCACAAGGACGATGTCATCGAAATCGCCCTGGGAGGCGTCGATCACATGGTGAACCGGCCACGGGAGCTGTACGTCGATCTCGCCGTGGGCAACCTGGCGAGTCTGGAAATCGTTGATGCCGACGACAACCGGCAGATCATCACGCTGCGCGATCCGCTGATGCTGCCGCCCCCATCGGAAGCCCGCCCGAGCGCCCAACAGGGCCAGGAGCGGTCACGGTGACGAAAACAGCTCCATCGAAAACTGGGATGGCTGCAAAGGCGGACTGGGAGGCTGCATTGCGGGGCGACCGTGCCGCATTCCAAGCGATCGTGACCCCGACACGATCCGGGACAAACTTGGCGGCGTCTATGCGCCTGCCGAGGAACTTGCCGATGTGCCGGATGTGCCGCGCCTATATCGCGCATGAGGACGTGGCCACCACCGCGCTGGTCGCCGGGGTCCTCTCCTACGTCGGCGCTGCGGCTGCGGCGCTCGGGGTCGTCGCCTCGGGAGGAACGTTGGCTCTGGCCCTCGCGGCCGCCGCCGCAGGCGGGGCGGCCGGGGGCGGCGTCGGCGCCTTGATCAGTCGTGCTCTCGGAGCGGAGCGGGCCAGGGAACTCGAAACGCTGATGGCTGTCGGCGGCCTCGTCCTGTGGGTCCGCGTCCGCGCGCCCGAGCAAGAGGAGAAGGCTCAGCGCATCCTGCGCGAGCACGGTGCCGAAGCCGTTCGTGTGCATGAAATCGAGATCGACAAACGTCTCGAGGATCTTCCCTTGGCTTCGCTGCGTCCAGACCCGTGGCTCAGCGACGAACCGCTTGCAAGGCCATAGGTCGAAGCAGGGATCGTTCCGACTTGCAAAAATCAAGGAATCAAAAATCAAGGAATGTTGACGCCCGTCAACGCGGCCGTCAGCCACCGCAACATAATCGATGCCATGCATGCAACGCCGCGGAGACCATTGCCGTCTGCTCCAGCGAGGTGACACATGTCTCAAGTTTTATCCCCGGGGACTTCGGCTCCCGATTTCACGCTCCATGTCACGCCCGATCAATGCTTGTCGCTTTCTGAATTTCGTGGCAGGCCGGTGATCCTTGCCTTCTACCCTGCCGATTGGAGCCCAGTCTGTGGCGACCAGATGGTGCTGTACAACCAGGTCCGTCCCGAGTTCCTGAATCATGGAGCCGAGGTGCTGGGCGTTTCCGTCGACGGCGCGTGGTGCCATCAGGCGTTCGCAAAGGCTCGCAACCTGCACTTCCCGCTGCTTGCCGATTTCGAACCCAAAGGTGGCGTCTCGAAGTCCTATGGGGCCTATCGGGAAGGGGACGGGGTCAGCGAACGCGCGTTGTTTGTGATCGACAAGAATGGAGTCATCTTCTGGAGCTACCGCTCGCCGCTCGCCGTCAACCCCGGTGCCGACGGCATCCTCAATGCGCTGGAGCGGTTGCCCAGTTAGTTCGGATTCACGTTAGGGGCGATATGCCGTTCATGCCGAACGGACCATCGCTTCGGGAGAGCAGCCATGGCGGTGTTGAAAGTGCCGGTCACTTCGAGTGACCACATCCAGGGAGACGCTCACGCCCCGGTTACCCTGGTCGAATACGGCGATTACGAGTGTCCGTACTGCGGGGCCGCGCACACTCACGTCCAACTCGTGCAGAAGCACTACGGCAGTCAGCTCCGGTTCGTGTTCCGGCACTTCCCGCTGACGGAAGTCCACCCCAATGCCCAAAGCGCGGCGGAGAGTGCGGAGTTCGCAGGGGTGCATGGGCGGTTCTGGGAGATGCACGACCTCCTCTTCGAGAACCAGGAGCGCTTGAGCATTCAGCTTCTGTTCGCCGCGGTGCGGTCGTTGGGGCTGTCCGAAGCCGAGCTCCGCGACGCACTGGCCGAAGGGACATACATGTCCAAGGTCCGCGACGACTTCCTCGGCGGCGTGCGCAGCGGGGTGAACGGCACCCCGGCCTTCTTCATAAACGATCGGCGACACGATGGCCCGTTCGACTTCCCCCATCTCGTCGCAGCCATCGACACGCAGCTTTAGGCTGTCGGGCCCGGGAGAAGCACCATGCCCATCAAAGACATCCTCGTGCATGTCGGCTCTTCGCCCGCGTGCGCCGATCGTCTCGCCCTCGCCGCCAATCTCGCGCGCCGGTACGACGCCTACCTGATCGGTGCCGGCGCGCCGGAGTCGCCCACCGCCGAGGACCGCTTCCGGACCATGCTGCGGAGCGCCGGGGTGGTGGGCGAGTGGCGAGGCATCATCGGGCTTCCCGAATCGTTCGTCGCCCGTCAGGCGCGCGGCGCCGACCTTGTCATCCTCGGGCAGCACGATCCCGATGAGCCCACGGGCCTGGACGCGCCGGAGGACGTCATCCTCGCCTGAGGCCGCCCCGTGCTGGTCGTGCCGCATGCGAAACTCTTTGAGCAGGTCGGCGCGGCCGTGCTGATCGGCTGGAACGGCAGCCGCGAGGCGACGCGCGCCGTTCACGACGCCCTGCCGCTGATGGAGATGGCGGCGGCGGTGACCGTCCTCTCCGTCAATCCGGAGCCCGGCGATGAGTGGGGGACGGACGACGTGGTCCAGCATCTTGCGCGGCACGGCCTCATCGTCCGGGCGGAGACGTTCCAGCCGGAGGCACTGGCCGATGCCGATGCCCTGCGGTCCCGCGCCGTCCACATCGGAGCCGACCTCATCGTTATGGGCGCCTACGGTCGATCGCGCCTGCGCGAAATGATCCTCGGCGGGATGACGCAGGATGTCCTCGAGAACGTGACCGTGCCGGTCCTGATGGCTCACTGACCCGTACCCCTGCTTGGCCGATGCAACACGGAGGCCGCCATGCCCAGCGCATACACCATGCCCAGCCGATCGAGTGCCCGAGCCGCCGCGCTGGCACCGCCCGCCCATGTGCACGCCGTCGGCCTTGCACTGTCCGCCTGTCTGCTGCTGTCGCACCCAGCTGTGGCGCAGCAGCGCGAGGTGCCTCCCACCTTCGCCGAGCTCGCCACCGCCAAGCTGCCCACCGTCGTCACCATCATCGCCTCCAGCGGCGCTCCCCCGGTACGCCAGACGGCGCAGTCCGAGCAGCCGGACATCGGCCCCGGCATGGGACCGTTCTCCACGCTGCCGGATTCGCCGCTGCGCGACTTTCTGGAAAATCTGATGCGCCGGCAGGCACCGCACCGGGGTGAAGGCCCGGACGCCGCGCCGCGCGGCCGGCCTGCCAGGGCGCTGGGCTCCGGCTTCGTCATCGACCCGAACGGTTACGTCGTCACCAACAACCACGTTGTCGAGAATGCCGACAAGGTGGAGGTCACGCTGTCCGACAAGCAGACCTTGCCCGCCAAGATCGTCGGCACCGATCAGAAGACCGACCTCGCCCTGCTCAAGGTCGACCCCAAACAGCCGCTGCCCAGCGTGCAGTGGGGCGACAGCGACCGATCGCGGATCGGCGACTGGGTACTGGCCATCGGCAACCCCTTCGGTGTCGGCGGCACCGTGACCGCCGGCATTATCTCGGCCCGCGGCCGCGACATCGGTGCGGGTCCCTACGACGACTTCCTGCAGACCGACGCCGCCATCAACCAGGGCAACTCCGGCGGCCCGATGTTCAGCCTCCAGGGCGAGGTGATCGGCGTGAACACAGCCATCTTCAGCCAAAGCGGCGGCAACGTCGGCATCGGCTTCGCCATTCCGTCGGACTTGGCAAAGCCCGTCATCGCCGCGCTGCGCGACAAAGGGCGGGTGACGCGCGGCTACCTCGGCGTCATGATCCAGCCCGTGGAACAGGATGTCGCCGATGCTCTCGGCCTTAAGGACCGCTCGGGCGCGCTGGTCGCCGACGTGACCAAGGACAGCCCCGCCGCCCAGGCCGGCATCCAACCGGGTGACGTCATCACCGAATACGCCGGAAAATCCGTGTCCGAGCCGCACGCCCTGACCGGGATGGTGGCGCAGACCAAACCGGGCGACACCGTCCCGATCGCGGTGCTGCGTGACGGCCGTGTGATCCCGCTGAACGTCCATGTCCTGGAACTGCAACCGACCCGGCAGGCCGAGGCACAGCCGCAGAACCCCGGCGAGGGCAAGTTGGGTTTGGCGCTGGCGCCGGTGACCCCGGAACTGCGCAAGGAGTTCGGGCTCGACCCTGACGCCCAAGGCGCGGTGGTGGTCGATGTGGCACCGAACAGCCCGGCCGCCCGTGTCGGCCTGCAACCCGGCGACGTCATCACCCGCGTCGGTCCGGCCCCGGTGACCGGTCCCGCCGATGTGGCCAAGGCTGTGGAGGAGGCGCGCAAAGCCAAGAAGGACCACGTGCTCGTCCAGCGTCGGCGTGAGGATGGCGCCCTGTTCGTGCCACTGCCGGTCGGCAGTTGACCAGGAAGGGAGATCCAGACCATGCGGACACCGATTCTGCCATTACCGATTCTGCCGTTGCTGTGCGCAACCGTCCTGATGACCGCGAGCGCATGCGCCCAGCATGAAGACCGTCGATACGCCGCGGCCGAACCCATGCCCGCGGCACCCACGTTGGTCGGCCTCGTCGTCCTGTCGGAGGATGGGACCCGCCGCGTGGGGGTCGTCCACGATGTGGTCGTCGGCACCGACAGCCAACCGGTCGAGATCGTCGTGGCGAGCGGTCATCCGGCGGTTCCCAAGGCTCATCTCGTTGCCGTGAGCCCGGCGAACACGCGCTATGCGCCGGAACAGGCCGCGGTCATTCTCGTCGACCTGACGCCGGAGCAGTTCGCCGCCCTTCCCCCCAGGACGGTCGAGGATCGCATGATCTCCATGCGGCTCCCCGGACCGACAAACTGGTCGGGCGTGACGTCACCTCGGTAAGGAGTAAGGAGCTGCCATGCTGGAGGCGAACACGACGGCCCGGCCGGGCGATTCGAAGGGCTTCCGGCGGATGTTCGCGCCGGGCCGGTTGACGCTCGGCGTCTTCTTTCCCATCGAGGCCTTCCAGCGCGACGAGCCGACCATGCGCGACCAGGAACGCCTGGCCCAGCGGGCCGAGGAATTGGGCTTCGCCGCGCTCTGGGTGCGGGACGTGCCGTTGCGCGACCCGTCGTTCGGCGACATCGGGCAGGTCTACGATCCCTGGGTCTATCTGGGATGGATCGCGGCGCAGACGCGCGACATCGCGCTCGCCACCGGTTCCATCATCCTGCCCCTGCGCCACCCGTTGCACACGGCGAAGGCGGCCGCTTCGGTGGATCGGCTTTCCGGCGGCCGCCTCGTGCTCGGGGTCGCGTCCGGCGACCGACCGATCGAATTCCCGGCGTTCGGCGTCGACGTGGACAAGCGGGGCGTCCTCTTCCGCGAGAACCTCGCCGTTCTGCGCAGCGTGCTCACCCAGAACTTTCCCCGCATCCAGTCCTCCTATGGCGTGATGCAGGGGACCGTTGATCTCGTGCCGAAGCCGGTCGGCGCGCTGCCGATCCTGATCACCGGCACCAGCCGGCAGAGCCTGGAATGGATCGCCGGGCATGCCGACGGCTGGATCACCTACCCGCGATCCCTCGCGCAACAGGCGGAGCACGCCGCGCACTGGCACGCCGCCGTAGCGGCCGCGAGGCCGGGCGTCTTCACCCCCTTCGTGCAATCGCTCTACATCGACCTGACCACGGAGCCGGATCACCCTGCCCAGCCGATTCACCTGGGATTCCGCGGCGGCCGGAACGTCCTGCTCCAATTCCTCGACGCATTGCGCCGGGCGGGCGTAAACCATGTCATTCTCAATGTGAAATATGGCACGCGCGACGCGGCAGAGGTGATCGACGAGATCGGCCGGAACGTGCTCCCACATCTCAATGCCGCCCCGTGAGCATTGATCGAGAGGGTCATGCCGATGGCACCATCCGGTGCAATCGGCATGGCAGCAAGGCCGTTTGATCGCTTCCATCAAACGTCTTTGATGCCACATCAGAAGGCCGAAAAGACGGAAGGCGCATTCCCAATCCTCAGTCTGAGGATCTTTCCCATTGGGATTGCGATCGGGATTGCGATCGGGATTGCGATCGGGATTGATCGTCTTGAAGGTGTTGGCGAGAGCCATGCCAAGTCTACCGGCGATGGGGGAAGCCGGACTTCGGTTTCATCGCTGCAGCCGAGATCGAGCGGGGCCGCGTGGTCAGGCCATCCAGGACGGAGCGCAGTTGGATCTCTTCATCGCTGCGCTCGAAGTCATGAATGCGCTCTTGCAGTCCTTTGGTGATCGGCAGGTCGAATGGCCCGATTATGTCGCAACCATTCGCCTCCACTGTAGCCTGATCACGCAAGAGAAGGCTGCAATCTCGCAGCATTGCGAAAGAAACGTTCGTACTTGGCCACTCCCATCGCTGACTTTCACCTCCGGTCTGGCTTATCAACCGACGTACTTGAATTCCGGAAGCTTCTTGAGTTCATCCTTCGACGCTCCCGGCAGTGTAATCTTCTTGCCAGTTTCGTCCAACTGCAGGTCGTTGAACGGGATGGCCACCATGTGGGCGCCGATGCCGAGGAAGCCACCGACCTCGAGCACCGCGAAGAGCACCTTGTCCCGTCCGATGATGATGTCGTCGAGTGAACCGATCTTCTCGTTCTTGTCGTTCAGGACGGACGTGCCCGTCAGCTTGCTCGCGCGGTAGCCCGCCGCGACGGCCTTCACATCGACGACGACCAACGTGACGGCCTGCGACAGCGCCGGCCAGGGGGTTTGGACGGCCAGGACGGCGGCGCCCAGCGCCGCGCCCGTCAGGATGCTTAGGAATGACTTCATTGTCTCGCTCTCCCGAATTCGTATGAGTATGGGGCGATACGGCCGACGGCCGTCAGGCGGCCCGCTGCATGGTTTGGTTCCGCGCCTCGCCCATGAGCGCGGCCTGGATCTTCTCCTCCTGCTCTTTGGGCAGGGAGGTGCGCAGAACCTTGCCGCCGTAGCGGCTGATCTCGGGCAGGACCTTGTCCAGCCTCGCCTCACGGACGAGGATAAACAGCGCCGAGGTGCCGGGTTCGAAGGCTTCGCCGAGTTCACGCATGAAACCGTCATCGATGCCGATGTCGGTGATCGGCGCCCGACCGCGCAAACGGCGAGCCTCCGAAGAGTGATGGGAGTTGGGAACGCTGCGCCATGGCTGTCCTCCTTGATGTTTCATGTTTCTTTGAAATGATGACTTCAAAGATCCGAACAAATAAATTCCACATAGAACATAAAAGAATGCTGACAGGCCAACGCTTTTACGGCATCTCCTCCTTATAATGTCTCGCAATTAGGACGGATCCGGCAAACCGGCACTTGAACTTGTCCGAAAAATTCTTTGAGGTCATTTTCCTTTTCGGCGACTCCTCAACCTGAAAGCGCCAGCCGTGCCGCTCAGCGAAGGACACGGCGCTGTCCAGATCCGGAAAGGAGACCTGGATGTGGGCGAAGGGGTCGGCGCTCCCGGTCCACCCCATGACCGGATGCGGAAACGGCGGGTCGGTCGGCTCGAACTCCAGAACCCACTGCTTGCGACCGGGGCCCGATTGCGTGACGGAGGGCGACGGCCGGTGGATGTAGGCCATCGGCACGGCGGTCGTCGCCGGCAACGACACGCCCGGCATGGTCGGCGGCTTTCGCCAAAGGTTGTGATCGCGTGGGTGCGGCAGCCTGAAAGCCATGCCCTGCCTCCGCCTTTTGCAGCCGGTCCTTGCGCTTGCTAGACAGTGTCGAAGATCGTGTCGAAGCGCGTCACGTCGTAAAACTTGGTCGAGGGTTGATCGTCCATGAGGTGCGCAATCCGTTGCCAAAGCTTCAGGACATCGGGCATGGCCGCCTCGGCGCTCCACACCGAGTCATGGATGGCGACGACCACGACCTCGTCGTCGTCCCCCTGAAGGGTGAACCAGTGCTTCAGACCCTTCAGGGCATGAATGTCGGCCGCCATCCCGTCCCGCAGCCGGAACCATTCGTCCCTGGTTCCCAGCTTCAAACGGAACCGCGTCATCCGGGCGTACATCGCGTCACTCCGCAGCGTTTCGAGACGGCTGCTCGGTCGCCCCATCGCCATGCTGCGGCGGTTCGATGAGCAGACCCAGCTCCGTGGCGGTGACCCGGACCGTATCGCCGTCGCGGACTTTGCCGCGCAGGATCATCTCCGCGAGCGGATTCTGCAGTTCGCGCTGGATCACCCGCTTCAAGGGCCGGGCGCCGTACACTGGATCGTAGCCGGCGTCGGCCAGCCAGCGCTTCGCCGCGTCGTCCACCTCCAGCACGAGCTTGCGGTCGTCGAGCAGGCGTTGGAGCCGCCGGAACTGGATGTCGACGATGCCGCTCATGTCCTCGCGCGAGAGGCGGCGGAAGATCAGGATCTCGTCGAGCCGGTTCAGGAACTCGGGCCGGAACGCCGCCCGCACCGCCTCCATCACCTCGGCGCGCACCGTGTCAACGTCCTGGTCCTCCCCCAAGGTCGCGAGATACTCGCTGCCGAGGTTGGAGGTCATCACGATCAGCGTGTTGCGGAAGTCGACCGTGCGGCCCTGCCCATCGGTCAGGCGCCCGTCGTCGAGCACCTGGAGCAGCACGTTGAAGACATCCGGGTGCGCCTTCTCCACCTCGTCGAACAGGATCACCTGATAGGGCCGGCGCCGCACCGCCTCGGTCAGGCTGCCTCCCTCTTCGTAGCCGACGTAGCCCGGAGGGGCGCCGATCAGGCGGGCCACGGAGTGCTTCTCCATGAACTCCGACATGTCGATGCGCACCATCGCGTGCTCGTCGTCGAAGAGGAATTCGGCCAGTGCCTTGGTCAGCTCGGTCTTGCCCACGCCGGTGGGTCCGAGGAACAGGAAGGATCCCATCGGCCGGTTTGGATCCTGAAGCCCGGCGCGGGCGCGGCGCACCGCGTTCGAGACCGCGACGATGGCTTCGTCCTGGCCGATGACACGCTGCCTCAGCGCGCCTTCCATGTGCAGCAGCTTCTCGCGCTCGCCCTCCAGCATCTTGTCGACCGGGATCCCGGTCCAGCGGGACACGACGGCGGCGATGTGCTCGGCGGTGACCGCCTCCTCGAGCATCCGCTGGTCGCCTTGTGCCTCGGCTTCCTTCAGCTGCCTTTCGAGATCGGGGAGGATGCCGTAGGCGAGTTCGCCCGCGCGGGTCCAGTCGCCGCGCCGCTGCGCCTGCTCCAGTTCGATGCGGGCTTGGTCGAGCCGCTCCTTCAGCGTGCGCGCGCCGGCGAGCTTCTCCTTCTCGGCCCGCCACGTCGCCGTGAGTTCGGCGGATTTCTGCTCGAGTTCGCTGAGCTCCTTCTCCAGCCTCTGCAGGCGCTCCCGCGAGGCCGGATCGCTCTCCTTCTTGAGCGCTTCGCGCTCGATCTTCATCTGCACGATGCGGCGATCGAGTTCGTCGATCTCCTCAGGCTTGGAATCGACCGCCATACGAAGCCGCGAGGCCGCTTCGTCCATCAGGTCGATGGCCTTGTCGGGGAGGAAACGGTCGGTGATGTAGCGATGCGACAGCGTCGCCGCGGCGACGATGGCGCTGTCCGTGATGCGCACGCCGTGGTGAACTTCGTACTTCTCCTTGATCCCGCGCAGGATGGAGATGGTGTCCTCCACCGTCGGCTCGCCGACAAGGACGGGCTGGAAGCGCCGGGCCAGGGCGGCGTCCTTCTCGATGTGCTTGCGGTATTCCTCCAGCGTGGTGGCGCCGACGCAATGCAGTTCGCCGCGGGCAAGCGCCGGCTTCAGCATGTTGGAGGCGTCCATCGCCCCCTCCGCCCCGCCCGCTCCCACCAGCGTGTGCAGTTCGTCGATGAAGAGGATGACTCCTTCCCGGCCCGAGGTGACTTCCGACAGGACCGCCTTCAGCCGCTCCTCGAATTCGCCGCGGTACTTGGCCCCGGCCAGCAGCGAGCCGAGGTCGAGCGCCAGCAGCTTCTTGTCCTTCAGGCTTTCAGGCACGTCGCCCTTGACGATGCGCTGCGCCAGGCCTTCGACGATGGCGGTCTTGCCGACGCCCGGCTCGCCGATCAGCACGGGGTTGTTCTTGGTGCGGCGCGCGAGAACCTGGATCGTACGGCGGATCTCCTCGTCGCGGCCGATGACGGGGTCAAGCTTGCCATCGCGCGCCACGGCCGTGAGGTCGCGCGTGTACTTCTTCAGCGCGTCGTAACCTTCCTCGGCCGACGCCGTATCGGCGGTGCGGCCCTTGCGGATGTCCTCGATAGCCTTGTTGAGGCCCTGGGCGTTGACACCCGCCGAGGCCAGCGCCTTCGCGGCCGGCATGCCCGCAGCGGCGGCCATCGCCAGCAGCAGCCGCTCCACGGTGACGAAGCTGTCGCCCGCCTTCTGCGCCAGCTGCTCGGCGGCCTCGAAGACGCGCGCCAACTCCGGCGCCATGTAGACCTGCCCGGCGCCGGCCCCTTCGACGCGTGGCAGCGTGTCGAGCGCGGCGTCGACCGCTGAAAGCGCTGCCTTAGGGTCGCCTCCGGCCGCGCGGATGAGGTTCGCGCAAAGCCCTTCCGAATCTTCCAGCAACACCTTGAGCAGGTGCTCCGGCGTCAGGCGCTGATGGCCGCGGCTCACCGCGAGCGTTTGTGCCGACTGGAGGAAACCCTTCGCTCGATCCGTGTATTTTTCGAGGTCCATGGCTGCGGTGCTCCTTTCCCGTGGCACTCAGCCGCGCTGCCGATTCTGGTCGTCCACTTCCTCAAACTCGGCGTCGACGACGCCTTCATTCCCGCCACCGGCCCCGCCACCGGACGAACCGGACGGACTGGCGTTGGCGGCGGCAGCCTGCTCCGCTGCGCTGCGCGTGCCGGTGTCGGCGGCACGGTGGATCGTCTCGCCGAAGCGCGTGAGCGCCTGCGAGAGCGTATCGATCCGCTGCCGGATGCGGTCGATGTCGTCGCCACCGACCGCCTCGCGCAGGGCGTTCAGGGCGTCTTCCACGGGCTTGCGCTCCGTCTCGCTCACCCGGGTGCCGTGCTCCTGCAACTGCTTTTCGGCCGTGTACATCGCGGCGTCCGCCTGGTTGCGGGCATCGACCAACTCGCGCCGTTTCCGGTCCTCCTCGGCGTGCGCCTCGGCATCCTTGACCATCCTCTGGATGTCGGCCTCCGACAGACCGCCCGAGGCCTGGATGCGGATCTGCTGCTCCTTGCCGGTGGCCTTGTCCTTCGCCGTGACGCTGACGATGCCGTTGGCGTCGATGTCGAAGGTCACCTCGATCTGCGGCACGCCGCGCGGGGCCGGCGGGATGCCGACGAGGTCGAACTGACCGAGCAGCTTGTTGTCCGCCGCCATCTCGCGCTCGCCCTGGAAGACGCGGATGGTCACCGCGGTCTGGTTGTCCTCGGCGGTCGAAAAGACCTGGCTCTTTTTCGTCGGGATGGTCGTGTTGCGGTCGATGAGCTTCGTCATCACGCCGCCCAGCGTTTCGAGGCCGAGCGACAGCGGCGTCACGTCGAGCAGCAGGACGTCCTTTACCTCGCCCTGGAGCACGCCCGCCTGGATGGCGGCGCCGATGGCGACGACTTCGTCCGGGTTGACGCCCTTGTGCGGCTCCTTGCCGAAGAAGTCTTTGACGACCTCCTGCACCTTCGGCATGCGGGTCATGCCGCCGACCAGAATCACCTCGGCAATGTCCGCGGCCTTGAGGCCTGCGTCCTTGAGCGCCGCCTTGCAGGGCTCGATGGTGCGCTGCACGAGGTCGTCAACCAGGGCTTCCAGCTTGGCGCGGGTGAGCTTGACGTTGAGGTGCTTGGGCCCATGCTGATCGGCGGTGATGAAGGGCAGGTTGACGTCGGTCTGCACCGTCGAACTGAGCTCGATCTTCGCCTTCTCCGCGGCTTCCTTGAGGCGCTGGAGCGCCAACCGATCGCTGCGCAGGTCGATTCCCTGCTCCTTTTTGAACTCGTCGGCCAGATAGTCGATGATGCGTTTGTCGAAATCCTCGCCGCCGAGGAACGTATCGCCGTTGGTGGCCCTGACCTCGAAGACGCCCTCGCCGATGTCGAGAATGGAAATGTCGAAGGTACCGCCGCCCAGATCGTACACCGCCACCTTGCCCTGGCCCTTCTTCTCGAGGCCGTAGGTCAGCGCGGCGGCGGTCGGTTCGTTGATGATGCGCAGCACCTCGAGCCCGGCGATCCGACCGGCGTCCTTGGTCGCTTGGCGTTGACTGTCGTTGAAGTAGGCGGGCACCGTGATGACCGCCTGGGTTGCCTTCTCGCCGAGATAGGCTTCCGCGGTCTCCTTCATCTTCGTCAGGATGAGCGCGCTGATCTGGCTCGGGCTGTATTTCTTGCCCTGCGCCTCGACCCAGGCGTCGCCGTTGTCGCCCCGCACGATCTTATAGGGGACGAGGGCCTTGTCCTTTTCCGTGATCGGGTCGTCGTAGCGGCGGCCGATCAGGCGCTTGATCGCGAAGATGGTGTTCTCGGGGTTGGTGACCGCCTGCCGCTTCGCCGGCGTGCCGACGAGGATTTCGCCTTCCCTGGCAAACGCCACGATGGACGGCGTGGTCCGCATCCCCTCGGCGTTCTCGATGACCTTGGCTTGGCCGCCCTCCATGACGGCGACGCACGAGTTCGTGGTGCCGAGATCGATTCCGATAACTTTGGCCATGTCGCCCTCCGGCGTGTTCCGTCCCGGTTGTCAGAAATCCATGCCGCCCATACCACCCATGCCGCCGCCCGGCATGGCGGGCATCGGCTCCTTCTTCTCCGGCCTTTCGGCGACCATCGCCTCGGCGGTGATCAACAGCCCCGCCACCGACGCAGCGTCCTGCAAGGCACTGCGCACCACCTTCGTGGGGTCGATGATGCCCGCCTTGACGAGGTCGCAGTATTTCCCGGCCTGCGCGTCGTAGCCGAAGTTCGGGTCCTTCTGGTCGAGCAGCTTGCCGATGACGATGGAGCCGTCGGTGCCGGCATTCTCGGCGATCTGGCGCACCGGCGCCTGCAAGGCGCGCCGGACGATGTCGAGCCCCATCCTCTGCTCGTCGTTCTCCGGCTTCAGCCCGTCCAACACCCTTGTGGCGTAGAGCAGCGCCACACCGCCACCCGCCACGATGCCCTCTTCGACCGCGGCTTTGGTGGCGTGCATGGCATCGTCGACGCGATCCCGGCGCTCCTTCACCTCGACTTCGGTGACGCCGCCGACGCGGATCACCGCCACACCGCCGGCCAGCTTGGCCAAACGTTCCTGAAGCTTTTCGCGGTCGTAGTCCGAGGTGGTTTCCTCGATCTGCGTGCGGATCTGCTGCACACGGGCCTGGATCTCCTCCTTCCGACCGGCGCCATCGACGATCGTCGTGCTCTCGCGGTCGACCCGCACGCGGCGGGCGCGGCCCAGCACGTCCAGCGTGATGTTTTCCAGCTTGATGCCGAGGTCTTCGCTGATCAGCTGGCCGCCGGTGACGGTGGCGATGTCCTCGAGCATGGCTTTGCGCCGGTCGCCGAAGCCAGGCGCCTTCACCGCCGCAACCTTCAGCCCGCCGCGCAGCCGGTTCACCACCAGCGTGGCGAGCGCTTCACCCTCGACGTCTTCGGCGATGATCAACAACGGCCGACCGCTCTGCACCACCGCCTCGAGAACGGGAAGCAGCGGCTGGAGGCTCGCGAGCTTCTTCTCATAGATCAGGATGTACAGATCCTCGAATTCGACGATCATCTTCTCCGCGTTCGTGATGAAGTACGGGCTGGTGTAGCCGCGGTCGAACTGCATGCCCTCGACGACGTCCAGTTCGGTGTCGAGGGACTTGGCCTCCTCGACAGTGATCACGCCTTCGTTGCCGACCTTCTCCATGGCCCGGGCGATCATCTCGCCGATCTCACGGTCGCCATTCGCCGAGATCGTGCCGACCTGGGCGATCTCGTCGGAGGTGGCGATCTTCCGCGATCGCCTGCGGACATCGTCGATGGCCGTGTTCACGGCCACATCGATGCCGCGCTTCAGGTCCATCGGGTTGATGCCGGCGGCGACGGCCTTGACGCCCTCGCGCACGATGGCCTGCGCCAGCACGGTCGCGGTGGTGGTGCCGTCGCCGGCCACATCGTTGGTCTTCGAGGCCACTTCGCGCACCATCTGGGCGCCCATGTTCTCGAACCTGTCGGCGAGTTCGATCTCCTTGGCGACGGTGACGCCGTCCTTGCTGATGCGCGGGGCGCCGAACGACTTCTCGATGACGACGTTGCGCCCCTTCGGGCCCAACGTCACCTTGACCGCATTCGCCAGGATGTCGACGCCGCGCAGCATCTTCTCACGCGCATCGGTGCTGAACCGAACGTCCTTCGCAGCCATGGCATCATCCTCCGTTACGCGCCTCGTTCGATCACGCCCAAGATGTCGGACTCCTTGAGGATCAGCCGGTCCTCGCCCTCGATGCGCACCTCCGTGCTCGACCATTTGCCGAACAGCACCCGGTCGCCGACCTTGACGTCGAGGGGTTGCACCCTGCCGGCCTCGTCCCGAGCACCCGGGCCGACGGCCAGCACCTCTCCCTCGTCCGGCTTCTCCTTGGCGGTGTCGGGGATGATGATGCCACCTGAGGTCTTTTCCTCCGCCGCGACGCACTTGAGCAGGACACGGTCGTGCAGCGGTCTGAAGCCCGTCATGCTTCCCTCCAATCAGGTGCGTTGATCGGATGGCGCGGTGCCGCCCCGGCGACACCGACCAGCGCGGGGCGCAACAGACGCTCATGCTGGGCGTAGCCGGGTTGCAGGACCTGCGCCACGGTGCCAGCCGGCAGCCCGCTGTTCCCCACTTCGAACATCGCTTGATGGCGATGGGGATCAAACAGCTCGCCGGGGGCCGGATCGATTCGGAGGATGCCGTGCTTCTCAAAGGCGTCGAGCAGCGCCTTCTCGGTCGCCACGAGGCCGGCCATGAGGTTCTGGACCCACATTTCGGCCGCGGCGAACTCCATCGGCACGCTCTCGATGGCGCGGCGGAGGTTATCGGCCGACGGCAGCAAGTCCCGCGCGAACCCCGAGGCGGCGAATCGCACGGCCTCCTCACGGTCCCGCTCGGCCCGGCGCCGCATGTTTTCCTGCTCCGCCAGCGC
The DNA here is from genome assembly GCF_003119195.2 of Azospirillum baldaniorum. NCBI lineage: Bacteria > Pseudomonadati > Pseudomonadota > Alphaproteobacteria > Rhodospirillales > Azospirillaceae > Azospirillum > Azospirillum baldaniorum. Next base: position 1,058,243 of record NZ_CP022254.1, read on the forward strand.
GCGCAGAAGTCGGTCCTTGAGGTGGGACACCTCGCCTTCGCCCGACGGGACGGCATCATCGCCGCCTCCAGCGTTGCCGTCGCTATTTTTGCCGGTGTCTTCGGCTTCGGGACTGGCCCCCCGTTCGCCACGAACGGGAGTCCAGGCCGGCGGATCGCTCGCGGGGAAGGACTCGGCGGACGCCTCGTCGACACGGTCCACGGGGGGCTCGTCTGGCATGGGATCGGTGCGTCTCGGGTCAGGGTTCATGGGTGCGCCGCCTTGGCCGGGTATGGAATGGGGCCGGGTATGGAATGGGTAGGGATCGGACCTCTCTCAGGCTCTCTCAGGCTCCCTGTGGCACCGCTCCCCGCGGCTCGTTCCGGTGTCCTCTGAGCCGGAACGCCAACACGATCAGAACACCGCCGAAGACGAGCGCGTAGGCGCCGAGCCACCACGTCATGACCACCGCGCCCTCGATCGGCGCCACGAAGAGCAGGATGCCCCAGACGATGGACACCAAGCCGCCGAAGCCCAGCCACCACTTGCCGTGCGACGTCCGCAGGCGGATGGCGGCGGCGATCATCATCACGCCCGAAACGACCGCCCAGGCGCCGCTGAGCCAGACGAAGGCGAGGATGGTGGCGGTCGGCGCGACGACGGCGACCACCCCAGCCGCGAGGTCGATCACCCCTTCGAGGATAAAGGGCCACCATCGCTCGCGGCGGGTCGCCGCGCGCACGCCGGCGACGATGGCGAAGACGCCATCGAACAGCATGTAGGCGGCGAAAAGCAGAACGAGGGAAGCGATCGTGACGCCCGGAAGCAGCAGCGCGATCAGGCCGAACAGGACAGCGCACACGCCGCGCAACGCCATCACCCACCAGTTCCGGGCCAGCATGGCGTTCATTGCCCCGGACTTCGCGAATTCGGAATTGGGCAAGGCATTGTCTGCGCTGAAAGTCGTGCCCATCGCAGCCTCCTTTCACGGACTGATGACGATCCGGTTCTCAACCTTGGTGACGCCGGGCGCCGCCCAGGCGGCCCGTTCGGCCTCCTGCCGTTCCGCCCAGGACCGGACGGTGCCCTTCAGGACGATCTCGCTGCCGTTGGCCTCGACGGTGATGCGGTTCGCGTCGACCTCGGCGCTGCGCCGGAACGCCTGCTCGATCTTCTGCTTGATCTCGGAGGGGGCGACCTGGGGCTTCAGGGTGATCAGGTTGGTGACGCCCTTGACCCCGCGCACTTGGCGGACCGCCTTCTCGGCGCTCTCGCGCTGATAGTTCCATTCGACCGTGCCTTCCAGCGTCACCCAGGCGGACTTGACGATGACCTTGATGCTTTCCCAGGACAGCGGCAGCCAGCTCTTGATCGCCGCGACGGCGTCGCGCGCGATCTCGGGATCCGGCCGCTCCTCGCCGCTGGGAATGCGCACCTCGAGATCGTTCGCCACCCCAACGACGCCGGACACGCGCTTCACCGCCTTCTCGGCTTCGAACTTCTCGAGGTAGCTGCGGACGAAACCGGTCAGCGTGACGACACCGTTCTTCACCGCCACCCCGATGTCCGTCGGATCGAGGGCCGGGGTCCAGCGGATTTCGAATTCCACATCCCGCTTGACGTCGCTGTCGCTCCTCATGCTCTCCTCCGCCATCTGCTTTATTCGGCTGCTTAATTCGGCCCATTGGGGGTGAAAGGGTCGCCACGGTTCGCGCGAACCAGCCCCGACACAGTCAAAGGCTCCCGTTTCAACGATCGATTGGGCACATGCGAGGCTGATTATGCCTCTGCATCATTTTGCCGCCTTGACGGTCATCAACTTTCTGTCATTCGCCATCGACTGTCCGGACAAGTTTCTTAGTCTTGGGCTGGATCCCTACATGAAGTGTTTTGGAACGCCCATGCACTCAACACCTTGAGTGCAGAGTGGCGAAGGCCCGTGAATCGCGGCAGCCCGCTTCGCCATCAACGTCGTCATTCACAACGACGTTGACCGGTCCAGGTCACTCGAATCCCGATGCAGGGGCGATGTCCGGAAGCAGAAACGGGGGGATCGATGTTCTCCACCGGCTCGGAATCGCTGCGCGACGCAAGAACGCCATCGATGCATTGAAGGTGATTTCGTGTGGCGGTCCTGGATGTCCCATGCCGACCGTGGGGGCATGAGGTCCGTTCGCCGGAATGGATTGAGGGCGACCATCACGATGTCGCAGGGGTCTCCTTTGTCGCGTGCCAAGCGAACCAGGAAAGCCGGAGGTAAATTGCCAATATAGCCGCCATACCAGCAATAGACCGTCTCGACTTGCACGGATCGAAGTTTGCTGGAAGGAAAGCAGATGCGATAAGGACGGGAATACTGATGTACGGTTGCGTTACGATGACGCAGCGCCCCTTGACGACATCGACGAGGCTCACGAATACGGTCGGCTTTCGGTAACGGTCCCAAGGATCGAACCGTCAATGTGCCATCAGGATCGGAACGGTCATGGTCGACAAGATTTCCTGCGTCATCCCGCCGAGGATCACCTCGCGCATCCACGAGTGTCCGTAGGCGCCCATGACTATGAGATCGGCTCCGAGGTCGGCCGTACGGGACAACACCGCTTCGGACGGGGTGAGGTCGATCAGCGACTGCGTTTCGGCCTTGGCGTTCAGGCCATGACGGACGAGATGCTGCACCACGTCGTCGGTGCCCCAGTCCTCGTCGGGGTCCGGATCGACGGACAGGACGGTCACCCCCGCCGCCATGGTCAGAAGCGGCAGCGTGTCGTGCAGGGCGCGCATGGACTCCCGGCCGCCGTTCCAGGCAATCAGAACGGTGACGCCAACCCGCTCAAAGTGACCGGCGCAGGGCACCATCAGCACGGGACGGCCGCAGGCGAGGATCACATCCTCCGGGGAATCCAGGACCATGCCCAGATCGGAGGCGTACTGCCCGAGCACGACGAGATCAGCGGCGCGGGCATGGCAGGTGACGAAAGACGCCAGCGACTCCTCTGTCCCCGTCGTCGGACGCCACTCGCCCGCCAAGTTCTCCCCTTGCAGCGTCGTCCGGAAAATCCCTTCCGCGGTGGTGTCCCCCAAGCCCACACCGATCATGTGCGCCCCGTACCGGCGCGCAAGATCGGCGGCGAGGTGGAGGCGGCCATCGCTGACCGGAGCAGGGTCGACATGGATGAGAATGTCTTTGATGGACATGGACCCTCTCTCGACCTGGAAATGCGCCCCTCAGCTCACCGGAGGTCCGCTCGGCGCGCCGAGCCTCGGCGTGGCGGTCATCCGGCGTCGGCAGCGGATTATGGCGCAGTGCAACCGTTGCGCGTTGATGGCCTTCAACAATTTCGCGATTGTAGAAGAAAAACCGGCCGATGTTGACGGCCGTCAAGGACAGGCTGCCGTACCTGTGCATGCTGAAAACGACGCCGGCAGTCATGTTCCGGGTGCCGGCTCACCGACAAGCCGGGAGGCCGCGATGATCAAGGTGGCGATGGTCCGTCTTGACGGAACGGTCGGCGACGATGTCCGCCTCACCGCTGCCGAAGACATGGCCAAACTCTTCGACGCTTGCATCGTCGGTCTGTTCCTCAACATCCTGACGCCCCTGCCGACCGTGGAAGGTGCCGATGCCGAGTTCTGGGCTCGGTTGATGCAACAGGCACAGAAGGCCGGTGACACGACGGAAGCGATGCTCCGGCACCGTCTGGCCGAGGTGAACGGACCGGCCGAGTTGCGCCGGTTCGATCTCTTCGCCGGCGATGTCGCGACGGTCGCCACCCGGGAGGCGCGCACGGCCGATGCTTTCGTGACCCTGCGCTTGGGCGCGGCCGATTCTTCCGGGCCAACCGAAGGCCTGGACGAAGGCGTTCTCTTCGGTTCCGGGCGGCACCTGTTCGTGGCCACGGGCCAGAAGCCGTTTCACAACGGCTTCGATCACGCCATCGTCGCCTGGAACGGCAGCCGGGAAGCCACGCGCACCATGGCCGAGGCCTTGCCGTATCTGCACGAGTCGCGGGCTGTGACCGTCATCGTCGTCGACCGGGAGCCGCCCGGCCAGAACGCCACGGCCGGAGCCGACGCCGTCGCCTACCTCAAGCACCACGGCATCGAAGCCCAGTTGCATCGCGCCGCAGACCTCGGCGGCGTCTCGGCGGCCCTGATCCAGGAAGCGGGAAGACTGGGGGCGGACCTCATAGTCATGGGCGGCTACGGCCACTCGCGTCTGCGCGAGTGGCTGCTTGGCGGCACCACCTACCGTCTCCTGCGCGATGCCCCGGCGCCGCTGGTGATCGCCCATTAAAGCGAACCTCCGTTCGCTTTAGATTCACATCGCCTCACTTGCCGGCTCTCAGCGGATGCCGATGGCATCCGCCCGCCTCTCGCGGGAACGATGTTCCCGCGAGAGGCGGGCTTCGGCCGCACGTGCGGCCGGGACCGCAGTCGCGGTCCAAAGCGGATTGCAATCCACTTTAGCGGGCGCGGTCGTCCACCGCGCCGGCGTGCTCGCCCTTGCCGAGCGCGGCTTGGACGTAGAGCTTGCGGACCAACACGAAGAGGACCACCGTCAGCGGCGAGGCCAGCAGCAAGCCCAGGGCCCCGAAGGCCAGCCCCATGGCGACGATGGCGAACAGGGTGAGCGCGGGCGGGATGGAGATCAGTTTCCGCGCGACCAGGGGCGTTACCACATTGCTCTCGATCTGCTGGACGAGAACGTACAGCCCCAGAACATAGAGCGTCGTGCCCAGCCCCGAGGACGAGGCGACCAGCAGGGCCGGAATCGCCGAAGCGATCGGCCCCACGAGGGGAACGAACTCCGCCAGTCCGGCGAGCAGGCCAAACGCAAGCGCCGATGGGACGCCGAGAAGCCAGAGGCCGAGCGTGGTCAGGATCCCGATGGTCGCCATCGCGATCACCTGCCCCTTGAGCCACTGGCCCAGCGCGTATCCTGCGCCGTCAAGGGCTTCCCGTGTCCGAAGTTCGGCATCGCGCGGGACGAGGGCGACCACGCCGTCGCGGTAGAGCCCCGGCTGCGCGGCAAGGTAGACGCTGCCGGCCACGACCAGCAGAAAGTTGCCAAGGGCGCCGAGCGTCGTCATCACGACGGACGTGACGTTGCTGACGACGCCCTCAGACAGCGTGCGGACGTCCAGGTCCTGGATTTGCCGGAGCAGCCCCCGTCCCCAGGCGTGGTCCTGCAGGCGCTTCCGCACCTTGTCCCAGGCCTCCGGAAGGATCCCCGTCAACTGGTCGACCTGGGCGGACACCTCCCGGCCGAAAAGCCAGACGCTCCCGCCGATCGCGACGACCAGGATCAGGATGGCGAGAGCCAGCGCCCACCCCGAGGACAGGTGAAGCCGTTGTCCGATCCAGTCGGCGAGCCCGCGCAGGAGAACCGCCAGCAGGACAGCCGCGAACGCCAGGAGAAGGACATCGACGATCCGCAGCAGGAAAAGGGAAAATCCTGCGAAGAGAATTGTAACGAGCATCCGGTAGGCATACGGCCCAATGTCCAGGCGCATATCCCTCTCCCCGAAGCGGCGGACTAAGATCATTCACCCGGGAACCGCGATGCCGGTTCGGAATCGCCGGCATCGGCTTCGCTTTCCCGGGGATCCTGCTCGCGCACCATCCAGTACACCCCGCCCAGCGCCAGCACGGCGATGGCCAGCCCCATCAAAGTGGCCGGTTCGGTCTTCGTGGCATCGATGATGATGAACTTGCGCACCAACGCCAGAAGCGCGATCAGCACAACGGTCCGGACTTGGATGACGCTCTGCCGGCGTTCCAGGATGCCCAGCAGGGAGTGTTTGAACTCCAGCGCGATGAGCACCGTCATGATCATGCCGAAGACGTTCTGGAAGACCGCTTGGTTGGCCGGATCCACAGCGTCAAGGAGGACCAACAGGACGATCCGCACCGTGAGGTGCCAGAGGGCGGCGGCGATGATGACGGCGATGAGAAACGTCAGGATCAGGCAGACGATCTGCTCGAACCGCTGGTAGAACGTCAAGGCGTCCCAGGCGCGTCGCGTTTTCCCGAAGATTTCCGAGGATGCCACCATGGACTCCCATGTCTACGGATGCGACGAGGTTGAACGGACGAACGTGCGCCGGAGCCGGGGCACCGGGTTACGCAGCGTCGTCGATGTGCAGCGGCGCTCGGACGACGCCGCAGCCGGCCCGCATGACGGCAGCGTCTCGAAAGCGGGTCGTTCGGCCTCCCTTCGATCCATCCGGTACCCCACCCGGTGCGTCCTCACGCGGTTGATCGCCGGGATCGGGCGCGCACTCCGCGTCCAACCGGCGAAGCCATGCCTGCTTCACGCAAATGTCCATGGGGAAACTCCTCGACGAAATCTCTTCGAAATCTCTTCGACCCGGGCCGCAGCAGAACGGTTGCGCCATCTTAGTCGTGCGACAGGCAGTATCATGGATCGCGCCAGAGGCGACCATCCGGCGCCTTCCTAAGGGGAATCCCGCAGAGGTTCCGCCTCTTGTCCACAGCGCGCGTCCAGGCCTGCCGATCGAAAGAGATTCCCGGCTCACCTTGGGATGACGAGCCGGGAACCAGCGGTCGAGTGCGTCCCGCTGGAGTGTTGGTGCACGGAGGCGAGCCGGACCGGTTGGCGGGGTCGAACGCGCCGTGTAGAAGAGGACAGCGCGATAGGTGTCAGCTAAACAACGCCGCCATTATCAACCAAACACAGTAAGATAACCTTGAGCCCGGAGCGCCTGCCGGGCTTGCTGGTGTTCCCAGAACGATATCCGGCCGGGAATCGGATCCCTCAGGCTGATCGGCCAGTAACGGTCCGCCGCGTCGTCAAACACCCAAACCTGACTCATGTCCCGCTTGTCGTAGCGGACGATCGGCTTCTCCCGGCGGACCTGCCAGTGCTTCAGGATGGGGTCGTGGTAGACGAGATTGAACAGCTGGATGGTCTGTCCACCGACGGCCGGGGTGCGGAACGGCAGGAAATCCAGCAGCAACGGATCGTCGTTGGCTGGAGGCTCCCGCCGCCGATGGAGCGGGAGAGCGGCGATGGCCTCTTCCCACACGGCCAGCGGGGGACGCAGAAGCTGGCGATGCTCGCTGGCGTGGTAGATGCCGACGATCTGCAGCGCCAGCCACCACTCGAACTCCGACTGGGTGATCCGCGCCCGGCCTTCGGCGTCATATTCACCGCGCTGCCGGGGATCGGAGAAGGTGGTGCCGGACAGCAGGTGCACCTCACCCATCAGGCGCCCGATGAGCCGCTCGATGTGGCCGCCGACATGCGGCACCTTGACGGGCCGCGGCACCGTTTCGATCCCGTGTCGCCGGCATCCCAGAGAAAGCCTCGGGCCTTGAACTCCCGCGCGTTGTCGAGATGCATCGCCTTCGGAACCCCGGACACCGGCCAAGGTGCCGTGATGTTGCGCGCCGCGAGCCAGGCTGCCTTTGTCCGGATGCCCTGTTCGAGGGCGTAGGCGACGCTGCATTCGCAGGGCGCGCGCAGTGTGACGTGGAAGCCGAAGACCATCCGGGTCCGGATGTCGATGGCCAGGGTCAGCCACGGCCGGCCGATGGGCTGACGATGAATGTCGTCGAGAACGATGACGTCAGCCAGCGTATGGTCGATCTGAATCACGTCGAGCGGATGCTCGACCTCATAGCGGCAGGTGTGAGGGCTAATCTTGTCGCGGGCGGCCTTGGGACCTTCGCGCCGCCTGAGGACGAGGTCAGCCGGCAGGCGATCGACGCGCCGCTGGACTGTCGTTGCCATGACCTCCTTCAGCCCGACTTTCCGCAGCCGACGATTGACCTCCCGCACCAGCTCGGAGACTGGCGGCTTTTCGCGGGTCAGGTAGGTGTCCTCGATGGCCGCATCGATGATGTCCGATTTCTGGGTGTTCAGTCGTGACCGGCCCTTGGTCCAGCCGCGGCGAAGTTCCAGGACGGATTCGGGCTTCGGATCATCCGAATAACGGCGCAGCAGCTTAGAGTGCCGATCAAAACCTGTATCAGTCCGAGCAAGATCAACGGCTTAAGTCCGTAGAGACAGGGTTTTGATCTGCGCTCTTATACAAGGTCACCGCGCTGATGCCGAGTTGCGCAGCCTCCCGCTCAACGTTCCCGCTCAACGTCTAAGCGAGTGCGTTGTGTCTGCGCCGCCAAGCGGGTCACGGCATCAAGACGAGCGCGCAGCAGAGCCGCTTCCGCGTCCGACTGGTCTAAAAACCGCAGCCGTCCTCCGGAGCGATCGGTCGACATTGGCGCACGCTCCGGTTAACCTTATTCAGGTCAGGCTCGTGCTTCAGTTTGCGTTATTGGTGTGCGGTTAACAATATTGCTATCCAGCTAAGTATTTGGATTTTTTGAATTTTCGAGTTAGTCTTATTGAGATGACCGACACCGGCCCGCCGCTCCGGAGGCCGCCATGCCCGCCGTTCCCCCGCCGATCGCCATCCCCTTCGCGCTGCTGCCGCACCTCAGCGCGGCCGACGTCGCCCGCCTACGCGCCGCCTTCGCGGCTCGGGCCATGGCCGCATCGACCCGGCGGGCGCTGCTCGGCGACGCCCGGCTGTTCGTCCGCTGGTGCGCCCAGGCCGGGCACCGCGCCCTACCGGCCGGCCCGACGACCCGGAGGCGCGGCCCGGCGAGGGCATCATCTGCATCCGCCGCTCCAAGACTGACCCGGAAGGCGAGGGCGCCGAGGTTTGGCTGTCGGCCGAGGCTATGGTCGCGCTCGCCGCGTGGCGGGTGGTGGCGCCCCGTTGGCCGGATTCGGTCACCGGCGCGCCGACGCGGGAGGGGGTGTTCGTCTTCGGCCATCTGCGGCGCGGCGGCCCGGGCGAGCGGATGAGCCCGGCGGCAGTGCGGCGAGTCGTCGTCCGACGCACCGGCGCGGCCGACCCGCTGGCCGTCGGCTTCAGCGGTCATTCCTTGCGCGTCGGCGCCGCCCAGGATCTGCTCGCCGCCGGCGTCGACCTAGCCGGCCTCATGCAGGCCGGGCGCTGGGCCTCGCCGCAGATGCCGGCGCGCTACACCGAGCGCTTGCGGGCGGTGCGCGGGGCGGTCGCGCGGATTCGACGGTCCCGGCAGCGGGGCGACCACGGCCAAGACCCACTGTGATCGCCACCATCGACGAAGTCGCCATCAGCACGATGAAGCAGGACAGGTCGCAGGATTTGGTTGGTCCGTGCCTGGGCCGACCGAGCAAACGCCTTCGGACGTCGCCAACCAAGAGGCCTCCTGTTCGGTCCCCATCGTTGGACGGGGATGCTCCACTTCGGCTTTTGGCGGATAGTGTTGAAAAACTCCCTGACGAGTACTTCGCAGCCGTTTTGACGCAATAATGATCCACTTTGCCGGCCTTCAGAGCGATATCGCTGCGTGGCACCCCTATAGAGCGACGGAAAATTTCTCGCTCCGGCAGGCTCGAGAGTTTTTCAACACTATCGGCGCAAAGCGGACCATCAGGGGCTTCGAACTTGGTGCCCTCTTTCACCACACGGCGAACGGCTGGGTGAAGCTGCTGGTCCGAAGGCCTACGGCTGTCGCCGCGGCGTGCCCCGTTACAGCGCTGTCGGGATTTCGACCGGGACGGGGCAAGCCCCTCTACCCGCACAGCCCCAGCAGGCAAGATGATGACCCTGAACATGCGTGTTGGCAAGGGAGTGGCTTCTCGCGGCAGGTTCCCCTTTCGCAACACCCATACTGGCAATTGTCGGTGCGAATCGGCCTCAGACGTGGCAGGGACGGGCCTCCCCTACTCGTTCTACACTGTGGGACAGGTTGCCGCGGTTCGTTGGCACCCAGGAAGGCACCCGAGCCCGACCAGGGTGGCACGCACCGCCTCGTCGAGCGGGGTGTGGGGCTCAGCCCCAAGCTCAGCCGTCAGCCGGGCGTTGTTCAACTTGACGGGCGTCTCCCAGAGGTAACGCATCTCCACCAATTCCCGAAACAGCGGGACGAATGGGGAGGCTGCGGTCATCAGGAGCCATGGAAGCCGACGGACGGGGAGATCAGGCTCGCCAACCACGCGCCTGATCGCTTCCAAGACCCGTGTTCCGTCTTCGTCCCAATGCCCTCCCATGTGGAAGGTGGCGAATGCATCCCGCGCCTCACGTTCAGCCAAACGCACCATTGTCTCCGCAACGTCAGGGAGGTAGGCCCACTGATGTCCGACGCCCGCTTTGCCCGGATAAGTAAGAGAGCGGAGTCGGCGTCCGGGTTTCACAAGCCCTTGCGAGAACCAGCTGTTTCCCGCCCCTGGGCCGAAGAAATCGCCGGCGCGCACGATCAGAACTCGAACGTCCCCTTTGTCCGAGGCCATCCGGAGGCGCCGTTCCATCTCGACGCGAATGGCGCCCTTGCGGGTGAGCGGGGTCTGGGGAGAGGACTCATCCAGCAGCGGGAACGCGTCGGGCCCATAGTTGTAGACCGTGCCCGGAAGGAGGATGCGGGCGCCACTCGCGCGTGCCGCGGCAATCGCATTGGCCAGCATCGGAAGCACCAGCTTGCCCCAGTTCCGGTAGGCTGGGGGGTTTACCGCGTGCACGATGAGCGAGGCTCCCTGCGCCGCGTGCGCCACGGCTGAGGCCGACATGGCATCGCCGCGAATCCACTCCAGGCCGCCTTGCGCGCCGGCTTTGCCGGGGTCGCGGGCAAGCGCGCGGACGGTCCATCCACCGTTGCGCAGACGCCGCGCGACGTGCCCACCGATGCCCCCCGTCGCGCCGAGGACCAAGGCTGTCCGATGTGTCATATCCAACTCCTGCCGCTGCGTGTTGCGGCAGGTTGCTCCGTGGTGCTTCTCAACGGAATTGTGGAAAGTCGTGCAGTAGCTATACTGAAATACATGAGCCAGGAGCCCGCTTGGGACCTATACCGGACCTTCCTCGCCGTCCTGCGGGAGGGATCGCTGTCGGCTGCCGCGCGGTCGCTTGGCCTCACCCAGCCTACGGTGTCGCGTCACATCGAGGCGCTCGAAAACACCGTAGGACTGAGGCTCTTCGTCCGGTCGCAATGGGGACTGACACCGACCGAGGCGGCGTTGGAGCTTGCGCCCTACGCCGAGACGATCGCCTCCACCGCGGCCGCGATGCTCCGGGTCGCTTCGGGGCATGGTGCCGTCGTCGGCGGAACGGTGCGGATCAGTGCCAGCGAGGTTGTCGGGGTAGAAGTCCTGCCTCCGATCTTGACGGCATTGCGGGAACGACATACTCATCTAACGATTGAACTCGTGCTCTCGAATACGGTTGAGGACCTGCTCCGTCGAGATGCCGACATCGCTGTGCGAATGGTCGAGCCCGCCCAGGAGGCACTGGTTGCCAAGCATGTAGGAATGATCGCGCTTGGATTTCACGCGCATCGTCGATACTTGGACCGGCGGGGCATGCCCGCCACGTTGGGCGACTTGGTCCAACACGACGTGATCGGCTTCGACAGGGATACACCAGCGATCCGGACGATGCTCAAGCGGGTCCGCGGCGTGGACCGATCCGCCTTCGCGCTGCGGGCCGACAGCGACCTTGCCCAGCTTGCCATGCTCCGGGCCGGCTTTGGCATCGGCGTCTGCCAAATCCCGGTTGCTGCACGCGATCCCGACCTCGTCCGGGTGCTCGCCGATGCGTTCGTGCTGAACCTTCCGACCTGGGTGGTGATGCACGAAGATCTTCGGTCGAGCCCCCGGTGCCGCGCCGTGTTCGACGCGCTCGTTGACGGATTGGCAGCCCACTCGAAAGCAGGAGCGTCCAGCGCGCATGGCGAACCTGGGACCCGGCCCGAGATGCCACCGGACAGACCGGAGTGGTAGGGAAGACGTTGTCTTACACCGGTCTGCACGGGATTGCGGCGCCTTTTCCAAAACAGTGACCACGCTAGCTGGCGGCTCCCCTTTCGCCACCAAGCTGGTCCCTGTTTCGCGGGGCCATCCCAGGCGAGCGGTCGGCGCTTGTCGCGCCCCGGTTGCTGTGGTCATAGTCGTTGCAGACTGACTGTTTAGAGAGAACGGAGATGCCCCAGAAATCGTGCCTCAGAGCCGGAGCGGCGCTGATCGCTTTATATGCAACGACGCTGATAGCTGGAGGGCCTGCTGCTGCGCAGTATCCGTCGTCGCCCGACGGTTTCAAGCTCGATATGAACTGGAACGAGCTCGCGCCCAAAGTCGTAAAGCTCAACGTTTCGAGCCTCGGCGTGGGCGATCACGGCTACATTTATACATACTCACTGGGCCTATGCCGTGACGAGCAAAACCTTCATGTTTCTCGCCTCGCCCCGTTAGAGACGTCTCGGTCTACGTATAGTGAATACTTCAAGGTAACACGACTGGCCGGTGGAGATGTAGATATTGAAACTACCGATAGTCAAGGCGATGTTCTGAAGGGAAGCAAGCTACAAGAGCGTCTGCTCAGCATGACCTTGATTCAGCTGTGCACGAAGCTCAAAGAAAGTCACTGGCCGACGGAGTCAACCGAATCAATGACGTTCAGGGTGCGGTCCGTCAATGGCGGCGCGTCCTTGAGTGCTCTCTTCGCTCTAGGCTCAGATAAGCCTGCAAAGCAGGCGGACGCCGGATTGCCGAGCCAGCCCGAACCGGACTCGGCCAGTACGCCGACGCCTTCGTCGCCCACATGGCTCGTATTGGAAGAAAAGTCGCCCCTGGACGACAGCACGAACGCGACCCTTATGCTGGGTGCTGTGGCGCCTGATGGGTCGGCGGCCAGCCGGGGAACGCTCTTCATTCGTTGCCGCGACCGCAAACTGGACGTACTGATCACGGCTGGAGGACATCTCCTATTCGGCGACAACGACAAGATATCGGTTACCTACCGGTACGACGACGAGCCCGCTAAGTCAGGCAGTTGGAACGAGTCGACCAACAGTAAGGCGATATTCTACCCAGGCAAGGAGAGCGATTTTATCGCCCGCCTTCTCAAGGCCAAAAAGTTCTTCATCCGCATCCAGCCACGCCGAAGTGCGTATATCGACTTTACGTTCAACGTCGGCGGGCTCGCGGAGCATAGTGCCGCTCTCTCGAAGTCTTGCAAGGGCGTTCTCACCACTGCGCCAGCCGGTGGGACGGGTTCGCCGAGCCCAGCCAACGACAAGCCCGCCAAAAACCCGAAGACTTGATGCTCCGCTTGCAGCGACACTTTCATACCGTCTTGCAGAATCACTGACATATGTACGGTGGGCGCGAGGCATCGATCAGATGTGCGGCCCGGAAAAGGCTATGTGTCAGCCTTTCTGCACGGCGGTATGACGCGCTTCCGCTCTTGATCCGGACCAATTCGCCAACAGTGTCCGGGTCAAGAACCGACCAGCCACAGAAATGGCGCACGTTCCCTCTTGCCGCGTCGGGCCCGGTTCTGTTCGGCCTTACTTCCGTAGGTGTCCGAATGATGGGCGCGCACGGCCCACGCTGATGTTCGCATCCGACTGTTGTTTCAGCTCCAGACATTGGAGGCAAGCATGTGCCACAGCAGTGATCGTTGGAGCTTCTGGTCTCATCGGCAGCAGAAGACGGGGCCGGTGAATCGGAGTACGACACCGGCACCGACCGAGGAGGATGCCCGGAAGCCCGCCGTGGAACCGCGTGAGGACGAGCGAACCCGGCGCGAGAAAGAGTTGGAACGCCTGCTCTAATCGGGAAGCTTCTGAATCGCACTGCTCTGCTGCTCGGCTGCGTTGGCGATCTCCCGCTTGAGTTTGGCGGTGATGGCATGAACAAAGCTTGATCGGTCAGCGACGCTGTGGACAAAGGCGCCGGAGCCGCCAATGACCCGTTGTGCGAAATACGCCCCGAGCCAGGGAACCTCGTCGAGGATGACCAAGCCGTTGATGGTGACACCCTCAGCAACGACGCGGTCGCGCGCGACCTCTGGGAGCGTGCCAACGTTGTTGTAGCCGTTGCTGACAACGTCGATGACACGGCGGGGCGCCGGTATGACGTTGGGAAAGAGCGTCGCGCAGTTCAACAGCGCCGCACCGATGCCGGTGCTGCCGGCACGGTCACGCCGCGGCACGGCGTCGATCGCCGCCGCGAACGCTTCGCCGCTGCTGGCGTCAGCGATCACCGTCCATGGGACGAACACCTTCAGGGCCGTGGGATCCGACCATAGCACCAGGGTCACCGCAATTCGACCGCGATAGCCACCACGGATCAACTCCACCACGGTCCGATCTCGGAATGCGGCCGCATGTCCATCGAGTTCGAATTCAAACATGGCCTGGTCGATGCTTGCTGATCCGTCAACGGCGAGCACGAGTTCCAGATCGACGGCGGGCTGGGCCGCAAGGGCGCTGCCACAGGAGAGGATGGTCGCGGCAACTGCAGCAGCAACTCCGGTCGGCACCGACATGACTGGCCTCCACCCAGTTATGTGGAGCGGCCCGAAACGTCTGCGACTGCCTGAAGCAACCCATCGCCGTTACGCGGTCGTCCAAACGAGTGTCCCCTTTCACCACACCGGGAAGGGTATCCGTTGGCAGCAAGTGCCGCTCCTTGAGGCTGCCGAGCAAGCTTCACGCTGCCCACCAGAGCCCATCAGGCGGCTTGGTCACGCTGGTATCGCCGTACGGCTTCCAGGTCCCACGCGGAACCCCGCAGGGTTGCCCGATGCTCCGGAGTGAGATCACCGGTAAACACTGGGTATTTACCCCACTGCCGTCAACCAAGAGGTGCCTCAAGACGGCTCACCGACATTCCAGATGGCCGCGCCCGAGCAACCGCCTCGGCTTCGCACTGTTACCTTTATCGCTGGGTGCGCTTACCAACCGAGGGACCGATGGGCGACGAGATGACCCCCGACGAATTTCTGCCCCCGGACGCCAGGGCACGCTTTGATCGCATTCGTGCAACGGCCCGAGAGGTCTTCGGCGACGACTACAAGGCTCGTTATTTCCTGGTGCGACCGCACCCGCAGCTCGAAAGTCGCCGACCCATGGCCCTCCTCCTCACCGAGGGTGACGAAGGCGTCAGGCGTGTCCAGGACATCCTGCGGAGTCATCGCACTGCTGCCAAGGGGTAAGGATGTCCGGCTGCGTTCCCTTGTGCGACGTTAGCGACGACTTCTGACCAGGGAAGAAACGCGCCCGAGAGACGAAGCGGATGGAGTCTGCTGAAAGAGACCCTGTCTACCGCCCAACTGTTCCATCCACGGACGCAATCCGCCCGCAACGCGGAGAGGGACGACAGGGTTATCACAGGAAGGCCAGCGACCAGAGGCGGTCTCCGCGGCGCGGGGGGTGGGTTGCCGGGCAGCGCATGAGGGCAGGATGACACGGCCGAACGCGCTTGGATCTGCGCGCCGTTCTGGACGCGGAGGAACGCGCCGGGCTCCTCATCGCACAGCGTTGCGCCATGAGAAAAATGCTCTGACGGCGGCTCGCCGTGCGCCGCTCCGGGGTTTATGGAGAGCGCATGCGCGATTGAGGCAGCCAACAATCCGTCATCCGAATGCTTGGATTGGCTGTAATTTTATTGCCTCGCTGCGTTGCACACTCCGCGTATCTGGTATTTGGTATGCCAGTGTAGAGTCGTCTCCATCAGACATGAAGGAGATGCACCATGGCCTACACCACCGCTTCGCACACCGATCACGACGGTCTTCTGTCGGGCATCGTCAAGGGCGTTCGTGAGTTCGTGAGCGCATGGTTCGAGACATCCGCCGCCTACACCGTCTATCGTGAGCTGTCGGCCTTGAGCAGGGCCGAGCTGGCCGCGCGTGACCTGCGCCGCGAGGACATCGGCCGCGTCGCCATGGACCTGCCGACGCTGATGCGCGAATAACCTGCGCGCGGTCTTCTCCAAGCCGGGAGAGCGCCGAACGCGTGATGGGTCAGGAGAGCGCCTTTTGCAGCTCCTCCTTGCTCATGCGGGACCGGCCGGGCAGGTTCCGCTCCTTTGCCTTCTCGTAGAGGGCCGCGCGGGTCGCGTTTTCGTCGGCATGGTGCCGGAACGGCGCTGGCTTCCGGGCAACATCGTCCGGCTGCTTTGAGAACTGCCTGCCCTTTTTCGTGTCGGCGCGCTTCTTGTCGCTGGTGCGCCGGTAGTCCGCTTTGGACAGGTGTTCGCGGGCCTGCCGGGGGAGGTAACGTTCCCCCGTTTCCCCGCTCGGCTTGCCGGAGCCCGTGCCCCACTCCTCGTCGGTCCACTGGCTCAGGCTGTTGGCCGCGCTTTTGGGCCCCGCGTAGCCGCCGCCGCACCGCTTGTATTCCTGAACGGCCATCTGAGCCTTGCGGGCGGACCACTGGCCGGGCTCGCCGCCCTTGCCGCCTTTCAAGATGCTTGCCTTCACCGTCTCCCACAAACGGGGGTCGGTGCGCTCGGCGCGCGATGCCATGTCGCCCTCCTGCCTGTGACTCACGTCCACAAACAGGCCGACGGAGCGATGGTGCCGCGCCGAGGAGCGTTTCCGCCCCCCGGACGCGGCGCGATCAGCCGCGCGCCGCCAGCTCCTCGTGGGTGATGCGCTGAAGCCCGCCCTCGGTGCCGACGACATAGACCTCGTCGGCGTTGCGGATGGTCGCCAGGCGGTGGGCGATGACCAGGGTGGTCCGCCCCTCGGCCAGCTCCATCAGCGACTTCTGGATCTCCCGCTCGGTCTGGGTGTCGAGCGCGGAAGTCGCCTCGTCGAGGATCAGGATCGGCGGGTTCTTCAGGAACATGCGGGCGATGGTCAGGCGCTGCTTCTGCCCGCCGGACAGCTTCACGCCACGCTCCCCGATGACGGTGTCCAACCCCTCCGGCAGGGAGGCGATCAGCCCGTCGAGATGGGCCCGCCGCGCCGCCTCCATGATCTCCGCGTCGCCGGCGCCGAGACGGCCGTAGGCGATGTTCTCGCGGATCGTGCCGCCGAACAGGAACACGTCCTGCTGGACGATGCCGATCTGCCGGCGCAGCGAGGCCAGCGTCATGGCGCGGATGTCCAGGCCGTCGATGGTGATGCGCCCGGCCATGACCTCGTAGAAGCGCGGCAGCAGCGAGCAGATCGTCGTCTTGCCGGCACCCGACGGCCCGACGAAGGCGACGGTGGAGCCGGCCTTGATCGACAGGTCGATGCCCTTCAGCACCGGGCGCGCCGGGTCGTAGCCGAAGGACACGCCCTCGTAGCGGATGTCGCCCTTCAGCGCCGGGGCCGCCACGGCGCCGGGCGCGTCGGCGATGTCCGGCTGGGTGTCGAGCAGCTGGGTGTAGCGGCGGAAGCCGGCGATGCCGCGGGGGTAGGTCTCGATGACCGCGTTGATCTTCTCGATCGGGCGGAAGAAGGTGTTGACCAGCAGCAGGAAGGCGAAGAACCCGCCCTGGGTCAGCTCGCCCACCAGCACGAAATGGGCGCCGGTCAGCATGACGACGATCAGGATCAGCCGCATGCTCATGTAGCTGAGCGTCGTCGAGGCCGCCATGATCTTGTAGGCGGCGAGCTTGGTGGTGCGGTAGCGGTCGTTGTCCTCGGCAAACAGCTTGCGCTCGTGGTCCTCGTTGGTGAAGGCCTGGACCACGCGCATGCCACCGACATTCTCCTCGATGCGGACGTTGAAGTCGCCGACGCGGGAATAGAGCGACTGCCAGTTCTTCGTCATCCGCCCGCCGTAGCGGCTGGTCACGAAGGCGATCACCGGAACGATGGCCGCGGTGATCAGCGCCAGCGGCAGATGCACCACCGCCATGAGTGTGAAGGCGCCGACGAAGGTCATGACCGCGATCAGCAGGTCCTCGGGACCGTGGTGCGCCACCTCGCCGATCTCGTCCAGGTCGCGGGTGACCCGCCCGACGAGATGGCCCGTCTTGTTGTTGTCGTAGAAGCTGAAGGAGAGCTTCTGCAGATGGTCGAAGCTCTTGCGGCGCATCTCCGTCTCGATGTTCACGCCGAGCATGTGGCCCCAGTAGGTCACGATGGCCATCAGGCCGCCGTTCGCCATGTAGATCGCCAGCAGCGCCACCGTGGCGGCGACGATCAGCGGCCAGTCCTGGGTCGGCAGAAGCTGGTCCACGAAGGCGCGCACGGCCATCGGGAACCCCAACTCCAGCAGGCCCGACAGGACGGCGCAGACGATGTCGAGGACCAGCAGGCCGGTGAAGGGGCGGTAGTAGGAGAGGAAGCGGCGAAGCATGGCTCTTCTCATTGCGGAACGGCAGAGGGGTGAACGGCAAAAGGGTGAGCGGAACGGTTCACGGAGTGCGGGCGTTGGACCGGCCGAGCAGCCAGACCAGATAGGGGCCGGCGAGCAGCGCGGCAAAAAGACCAAGGGGCAATTGATAGGGGAAAGCGACGGTGCGGGCCAGCCAGTCCGACACCACCATCAGCCCGGCGCCGATCAGCACGGCCCCGATCCCCTGCTGGAGCGGGCGGCCCAGCCCGGCCAGCCGGGCGAGATGCGGCGCGATCAGGCCAATGAAGCTCAGCGGCCCGACGAACAGCGCCGCCGCTGCGGTCAGCAGCCCGGCCAGCAGCACCAGCAGGACGCGGCAGCGCCGCACCGGCAACCCGACGGCCTGCGCCGTCACGTCCCCCAGCGGCAGAATTTCCAGCCACTTGGCGGTCAGCGGCAGGGTTGCCAGCAGAAGCACCGCCACACCGATACAGAACCAGGCGTCGCCCGGACCGGCCTCGTTGGTCGAGCCGCTCAGCCAACGCAGCAGGGCGAAGGCCTGCGGCGTGCCGGTGGCGATGACCGCGGTCAGCACGGCGCTGCACAGGGCGCTCATGGCGATGCCCGCGAGCAGGAGCCGCTCCGGCCCGAAGCCAGCGCGCAGCGACAGGGCCAGCATGGCGGCCAGCGTCAGCACCGCCCCCGCCGCCGACGCGGCGAGCTGCACGCCGAAGCCGGGGGCCGCGACGAGGAACAGCGCGGCGGTCAGCCCGACGCCGGCCCCGGTGCCGACGCCGAGGATTTCCGGGCTGGCCAGCGGGTTGGCGGTCACCCGCTGCAACAGCATTCCGGCGGCGGCCAGCATCGCCCCTGCGGCCGCGGCGACCGCCACGCGGGGGCCGCGCCAGCCCAGCAGCGTGTCGAGCAGCGGGCCGGTGGACAGCGTCCAGCCGCCCGGCCCGTAGCCGACTGTGAGCGCGAGGCCCACGGCGACGGCGCCGAGGACGGCGAACAGGGCGATCAGCCGGTAAGGGTGCAGGCTGCGGCGCGACGGCGCGGGACGGCTGTTCAGCGACGGCCATTCGAACATGCGCAGGCGCGGCAGCAGCCACAGCAACAGCGGGCCGCCGAGCAGCGCCGTCGCCGCCCCGGTCGGCACCCGCTCCCCGTCCACCCCGGCCAGAAGCTGCACCAGCCCGTCGGTCAGCCAGAGCAGGAGCGCGCCGATCAGCGGGGCGGCAACCAGCCTCTGGCCCTGGGTCCGCGCGCCGCTGAGATGGGCCAGCGCCGGGGCGGCCAGACCGACGAAGCCGATCACCCCGACCTCCGCCGTCACGCTGGCCGCCAGCCAGACCGCGACCCCGATGACGCCGAAGCGCGTGGCGTTGAGGGCGACGCCCAGGCTGCGGGCGCTGGCGTCGTCCAGCCCGAGGATGGCCAGCGGGCGCATCAGCAAGACGGCGGCGCCGACGCCGATCAGCAGCCGGACGGCGATGGTCAGCGTCGGCCCCCAGCTCTGCTGGGCCAGCGCCCCGCCACCCCAGAGGAAAATGGAGAAGAGATACTCCCCGTTGGCGAGGATCAGCGCGGCACTGCCCATCGTCGCGGTCAGGGCGACCATCATGCCGGCCAGCACGACGGCCACCGGCTCCAGCCCGCGCCGCCACGTCATGGCGAGGATCAGCCCGACCGCCGCCAGTCCGCCGGCCAACGCCACCCCCTCCCGCGCGTGATCCATCAGCGCCGGGGCGTAGAGCATTCCCAGCGTTAGGGCGAGCTGGGCGCCCGCCGACACGCCGAGCGTGGAGGGCTCGGCCAGCGGGTTGCGCAGCACGCGCTGGAGCAGCAGCCCCGACAGGCCGAGCGCCGCCCCGGCGACCAGCGCCACCGCGATGCGCGGCAGCACGCTGTGATAGAGGATGACGCCGTCCAGCCACGCGGCGTCCGGCGGCAAGGGCATGGATGGCGCCGCGGCATGCCCGGCGACCTGCCAAGCGGACAGCGCGGCGGCGGCCAGCGCCAGCCCGCTCCACAGCAGGATGCGGTTGACGGCCATGCGCTCAGCCATGGCGGACGGACTCCGGCCGCAGCAGGGCGGCGGTGACGAGGCGGGCGAAGCGCAGCGCCGCCGGAAGCCCGCCGAAATGGTTGACCGGCTCGATCACGCTCACGCGCTTTTCCCGAACCATCGGTAGGGCCTGCCACAGGGCGCTGTCGTCCAGCCCCCGCACCACGTCGGAGGGCAGCGGCGGAACGACGGCGGTGATGGCGTCCGGCATCCGCGCCAGCGCCTCGATCCCCAGCGGCGCCGCGGCGCTGTAGCTCGATTGCGAGGCCCAGGCGTTGCGCAGCCCCAACCGCTGGAGAACCGCGCCGAACATGCTGTCGTCGCCGAAGGCGCGGACATGGCGGGCGTCGCCGAAGTTGATCGCCAGCACCGGGCGGCGGACGGTGCCGCTCAGGGAGTCGCCCAGCCGGGCGATCTCCGCGTCGGCCCCGGCGACGAAGGCGCGGGCCTCCGCCTCCCGACCCAGCGCCCGGCCGAGGGTCAGCGCCGCTTCGGCGGCGAGCGTGTAGGGCGGCACGCCCGGCTGGTAGATCGGCAGCGACAGGGTTTCCGCCACCCGCTCCAGGCTGGCCCGCTGCCCCTCATAGTAGTTGGAGGTGAGGATGAGGTCCGGCTTGGCCAGCGTCAGCGCCTCGTAATTGGGCGTGCCGCGCAGGCCGAGGTCGATCACCGACTCCGGAACCTCCGGCTCGACGACGGTCTTGCGGAACTGGATCAGCTCGGTCGCGGCGACCGGCACGATGCCCAGCGCCAGCGCCGTCTCCAGCCCCGCCCAGTCGATGGCGGCGACCCGCCGCCCGGACGCGGCGTGCCCGAGGCGGGGCAGCAGCACCGCTCCGGCGGCGAGGCCCAGCGCGTGGCGGCGGGTGATCGTCGCCCGCCCCGTCACAGCACGCAACCGATCGGCTTGCCGGTCACCGGGTGCGGGACGGTCGTCATGGCGAGGTGGTAGATGGCCCCCAGCGTCTCGCCGGTCATGATGGCGTCGGGCGTGCCCTGGGCGATCAGCGCGCCGTTGCGCATCGCCAGGATCTCGTCGCAGACGCTGGCCGCCATGTTGATGTCGTGGAGAACGATGACCGCGCCGATGCCGCGCGCCCGGCTCAGCCGGCGCACCAGCCCCAGCAATTCCACCTGACTGGCGATGTCCAGCGCCGAGGTCGGCTCGTCGAGCAGCAGGCAGCGCGTGTCCTGGGCCAGCATCATCGCCAGCCAGACGCGCTGCCGCTCGCCGCCCGACAGGCTGTCGACCAGCCGGTCGGCGAAGGCATCGAGGTGGGTTTCGGCGATGGCCTCCGCCACCTTGGCGGCGTCCTCCGCCCCGAAGCGGCCGAGCGCGCCGTGCCAGGGAAAGCGGCCGAGCGCCACCAGCTCCCGCACCGTCATACCCTCGGCGGGCGGGGTGAATTGCGGCATGTAGGCGACGGTGCGCGCGAAGTCGCGGTCGCCGATCCGCGCGAGGTCCGTTCCCAGGCAGCGGATGGTCCCGCCGCCCGGCGGCTGCTGGCGGGCGAGCAGGCGGATCAGCGTGCTCTTGCCCGACCCGTTGGGGCCGACCAGCCCATAGATCCGCCCCTGCTCCAGCCGGAGCGACAGTCCCGACAGGATCGCCCGTCCGGCAACGGAGAAGCTCACGCCTGCGAGGTCGTAGAGGGGTTGGGTCTGGTCCGGGCTCATCGGTCTTCACCTCTATATCCCTCTCTATATCCCTCGCCCCTCCGGGGAGAGGGAGGGGACCCGCGCCGCAGGCGTGGGGAGGGTGAGGGGGATGTCCGTAGCGGCACGTTCGGCAAAAGCGCAACCCCCTCACCCTAACCCTCTCCCCAGAGGGGAGAGGGGATTCAAGTCACCACGTCATGTTGACGGTCAGCAGAGCGGTCCGCCCCTCGGCGTAGCCGCAGGAGAACTGGGTCTGGCAGCTCGCCACATACTCCTTGTCGAACAGGTTGGTGACGGCGAGATTCACGCCCCAGGCGGCGGGCTTGTAGCCGATCCGCGCGTCGAAGACGGTGGCGGCGGGGACCTTCAGCGTGTTCTCGTTGTCGGCCCAGGACGAGCCGACGTAGCGCACGCCGCCGCCCACCGACACGCCGTCCAGCGCCCTCTCCCGGAAGGTGTAGTCGAGGAAGGCCGAGCCCTGGACCTGCGGCACGATGTAGGGGGTCTTGCCGATCAGCGCCGGGTTGGCGTCCTTCTTGATGTCGAGGTCGAGCGCGGTGAAGGAGGCGACCGCCTTCAGGTTCGGCGTGATGTTGGCCTTGGCCTCAAGCTCGATGCCGCGCGAATTGACCTCGCCCAGCTGCGTCTCGGCGTTGAAGGGGCCGGTCACCACGTTGGTGCGCGTCAGGTCGAACAGGGCCGCGGTGAAGATAGCGTCCATCCACGCCGGGCGGTACTTGACGCCGACCTCGACCTGCTGGCCGGTTTCCGGCTTGAACACGCCGGCCACCGCCGACGATCCCAGAACCGGGTTGAAGAAGGTCGAGGCGCTGACATAGGGCGTCACGCCGTTGGCGAACTCGTAGGCCAGACCGGCGCGCCCGCTGAACTTCCCGTCCTTGCCGTCGTAGGCGGGCGTGCCGTCGGCGTCGGTGGAGGCGATGTCGTAGCGCCCGTTCAGCGTCACCAGGAAGCCCTGGCCGAAGCGCATCTGGTCCTGGAGGTAGACGCCGAGCTGCCCCATCGTCAGCTCCTGGTCGATGTAGGAGAAGCGCGGACCCTGCGCGGCGCCGTAGACCGGGTTGGTGGCGCTGATCGGCGTGGCCGAGCCGGACGCCTGCACCTGATCCATCTTGAAATACTTGTAGTCGACGCCGACCAGCGCCGTGTGGGCGATCGGCCCGGTCTGCCACTTGGATTCGAGCTGGTTGTCGATCAGGAAGGTGTTGACCTTGGTCGTGTGCTCGAAATTGATGCGCGACAGCCGATTGTCCGGGTCGGTCGGCACCGCCGAGAAGCCGTTGTAGCCGAAGGGATAGACCGTCACCTCGTGAACCCGGCTGTAGCCGTAGCGGGCGTTCTGGCGGAAGGTCAGGTCGTTGTCGAAGCGGTGCTCGAACTCGTAGCCGATGGAGGCCTGACGGCGCCGGTAGGTGTCGATGTCCGGTTCGGTGAAGTTGGCCTTGCGGTCGATGCGCCCGAAGGAGGCCGGCTTCACCGTGCCGACGTAGGGCAGAAAGGCGCCGCCGTTGTGCGTCTCGTCGATGTCGGTGTAGTTGCTCAGCACCGTCAGCGTGCTGCGGTCGTTCGGCGACCACTTGACGCTCGGCGAGATGGTGCCGCGGAAGCCGTCGGCGAAGTCGGTGTAGCTGTCGCCGCCGGCGATGCGCCCGGTCAGCCGGTAGCTCAGCGTCGGGTCGATGGCGCCGCCGACGTCCAGCCCGAGATGGGCGGTGCCGTGCTGGTTGATCCCAGCCTCGACCGAGCGCACCGGCGTGTCGCCGGGCCGCCTGGAGACGTAATTCACCAGACCGCCGGGGTTACTGCCGCCATAGAGGACGGAGGAGGCGCCGCGCAGCACCTCGATCCGCTCCAGCGTGTAGCTGTCCACGAACTGGCCGCCGAAGCCGTAGCTGTAGAGCTGGAGCCCGTCCTGGTAGATGCCGGTCTGCGTCGCCTGGAAGCCGCGGATGAAGATCCAGTTGGTGTCGCTGTCCGGGCCGAAGGGCTGGCTGAAGACGCCGGGGGTGTAGCGCAACGCCTCGTCCACCTTCTGCGCGCCGCGGTCGTCCATCTCCTCGCGCCCGATCACCGAGACGGACTGCGGAACCGCCTCCAGCGGGATGTCGGTCTTGGACCCCGTGGCCGAGCGGCCGGGCACGTAGCCCCGGACCGGGCTGGTCGCAGTGTCGGCGGACCGGTCGCCCTCCACGGTCACCGGCGCAAGAACCGCCGGGGCGGTCGCGTCCTGCGCCTGGGCCAGCGCCGGCACCAGCAGGGCGGCGAGCGCCGTGCCGTTCAAAAGGAAGCGGGTCAGTCGCTTGTTGGAAATATCACTCATCGCAATCGGCCTCGGACTGTATGCGGCATCCGCGAAACGCCTTCGGACCGGCGGGTCCCGAAGCGCCTTCGTTGTTGCGAATGATTAGCATGTGCATGAAGCGGCGCGATTGAACGGTCTTTGGACGGGTTGGACGATCTTCCGGCATTCGTCGCATTGGGCGATGCGGGCTCAGCCGGTGTGGTTGCGCAGCCACGCGGCGGGCGTGGTACCGACGATCTGACGGAAGACGCGCGTCAGGTGCGCCTGATCGGAGAAACCCGCCGTCACCGCGGCGGAGGCCAGCGTCATGTCCGATCCGGTCAGCAGGCTCTTGGCCCGTTCGACGCGGACCCGCATCTGCCATTTGTGGGGCGGCAGACCGGTCGATGCCTTGAAGGCGGTGCAGAAGTGGGTGGTGGACAGGCCGGTCAGCTCGGCCAGTTCCTGCAGGCGGATGGGACGGCCGCAATGCTCCTCGATGTAGTCGGTGACGCGCTTCAACTGGCGCGGCGGCAGTTGCCCCCGTTTGCGTTCGGCGATGGGCTCCGCCTGCGCGAGGCCGACGAACAGCGCGGCCATCAGGCTCTCGCCATAGAGGTCGTGCAGGTTCCCCGACGTCCGGCATTCCGCCGCGATCAGGCGGGCCAACGCGAACAGACGGTCATCAGCGAAATTCAGCCGCGGCCGCTCCATGCCCCGGACGTCCAGCCCGTCGACGAAGCGGCCCCCCAGCACGGACATGTCGAAATGGAGATCGAGATGGGTGAGACGGCGGACATTCACCGTGCGCGACCACACCCGCAGGCCGGCGGGCACATAGCTCAGCGGCTCGCGCCGGCTGAGCCGGCCACCCTCGCCGCGCCCGGGCGAGGCGGTGACGTGCAGCCCGCCCTCCCCCACCTGATCGAGGACCACCACCAGCCGCGGGGCTTCGGACACATACTCGCCCTGGCCGTTCTGGTCGCAGGCGACGTTCCAGATGTCGGCGATCATCCCGTTCCAGGCGCGCCACTGAAGGTCCCCGAGAATGGTGAACCCTTCCGTGCTGCTTTGCATTCTGGGATGGAACGGCATGGATCGGCCTCCCAGCCACCGGATTGAACAGACCCCCGGAATTCTCCCCCGAGCCGGCAGACCTATAGGGCAATATGCAATTGCGAACAAGTCGCATTCTTATTTGGTGCCGTGCCATGCGGGCGAGGGGTGTGGGTGGGTGGGCGAGTGGGCGGCCCGCCCGGCAGGCCCCACAAAGTGTTGGGTTAGGGTGACGACCCACATGCCCTTCGGCGTCGAGTTGCTCAAAGAAGCATGCCCGGCAGGGAGAGAAGAGTGCCAAGACGTGCGGTTGTGAGCGCGCGTGTGGGGTACGGTTATGACTCTCACCGGTCCCTGGTGCGGCTCCGAGCCATCACCCCTCGAACACCACTCAGCGATGCTGACGCCTGTCTGCGTGTCCGCTGTCTTCTCGAGACTGTTGCCTCCGACGGCCTATCTTAAAGGGGCCGATTTAGAGGCGGGCTGAATGGACCGCCCCTGCAACATCCGCAGAACCTCCCGCCCGAACACACCCAGCCGCCACTCCTGTGGCGTATCCCCAGGGACGATTAGATCATGATCATGGTGTAGACTTGGAACCCACTCGGCATCGTGCGCAGGTAAGCGGCCTGATTCCGGGTCAGCCTTCAACAGCCATGTGATCTGCTCAACCGACAGGAACTGCCTGATTCGCATTTCGTCGAGGACGCAAATGAAGGCGGCCTGAACAACATCGCCTTCCAACGTCGGTGGGGCTGTGTTCCAGTTCGCGTCTACCCACAGACGCTGTCCGTGCTGCGTAAACCCGACGTTCCACGCACGGTTGTCGATTTCAATACGTGTCGAGAACGCCGACCGGCCAGTCGACGAGATGATGCGTGGTACATCTTTTCTGGCGATAGGAAAAAGCGGCTTTTTCTTCCTTTTCTTGTACTCATTTGGAATCGCCGCACCGTCAAGCAGAAGGCGTGCAAACTTGTCGAGTAGCACAGGAAGATAGCTCGGGAGCAGTGTAGCCATGGCTCGCTCGTTATCGTGTTTGTGCGCTTTGCGTTGCATTCAGCAGATACAAAAGTCGCGCTTCATCAATATTCGTGGGCTTACCGTACTTCGCCCGACGTGCCGCGGCTGTATCGAGCTTGGTCGCGCCAGGAGCGTCGCCGACAACAAGAAAATCGGTGTCCCTTCGCACGGTCTTGTGAAACGTTCCACCGCTTGCCTCGATCGCCTCGATCGCCTGTTCGCGGCTCATGCACGCGAGTTCTCCGGTGATGGCAAACGCCAGCCCCGCCGAGCAGCCCACGTCGTTTCCCGGCAGATCGTCAATCGACTGAATCAGCGGAGGAGGAGGCACGTAGTTGGTCGGTTCGAGGTGTGGGACCGCTGTGGGAACGGAGCAGCGGAAATGGATTGTTTGGAATAAGCGGCTCGTGATCTCGGCGTCTGCGAATGCGTTGTGGAAGCGGCCACGGGCGCTAACGTCGATACCGAAATGAGCTGCCGCGGAGTCCAGGTTCGTCGACCCGGTGCCGATCGCCGCGAACAGTTGCATCGTGCATATCTGCTCGGCAGGAGTCCACAGCAGACCCAACTGCACGAACTCATGACACAGAAATCCAACATCGAAGCTGACGTTGTGTCCGACAATCACCGCGTCACCGAGAAAGCCACGGATCTCATCTGCGGCTGTCACAAACTCCGGCTGGTGACGGAGAACGTGATCTGCCAAGCCGTGAACGCGCAAGGCATGTGGGTTCGACTTCCGGCCAGGGTTGAATATGAGGTTCAGCGCCCGCCCGGTTGGCGCGTCATCCACGATTTCGATAGCGGCAAAACTGATCACCCTGTCGCCGGACCTAGGCGACAGACCGGTAGTTTCGCAGTCTATGACGACGTAACGTTTCGACAAATTCTTCGATGCCACCGATGACCGGCGATCTGGTTTTATCCGCTTCAACCAAGCCGGCATTTGCAATCCCGCGCCCTTAGCTCTTATATGCGCAGACCCAGGTCTCGCCACCTGGGCGAGTATAGACCGATAACCTTAGCAGAGATAGCTCAAAGTCAGAACTCTTGGCGGCGGCATGGTTCTCTATGGTAACGATGACGATTTCAGAAATGGCGCTTTGAAGGCATCTAGCGGCTATTGTCCTCGTGTCCAGTCGGCCTGATCAACTCGCGCTTGGCAGGTCATACGGGGGCACCGCCGCCTCACGACAAGCGGCAAGCACCACCCCGCGCAGCCAGCGGTGGGCCGGGTCGGCGTCATGCCGGGGGTGCCACATCTGCGTCACCACGACCTCATCCAAGACGATGGCCAGGGCGATGGGGAGCGGCAGGATGCGCACCCCAGCCACGCCCGCGGCGAGTTGGCGCTCGGACACCAGGGCGGTCAGGTCGGAGGCGCGGACGATTGCCAGGGCCGCCGGGAAACTCGGCACCACCGCCACCACCTTGCGGGCGAGGCCGAGGGCAGCCAACGCCTCGTCCATCCGGTCCCGCACCAGCCCGCGCCGCGAGGTCAGCACATGCCCGCAGGCGGCGTACTGTTCCGGCGTCACCGTCTCCAGCCGGGTCAGCGGGTGGTCCTCCCGCACGGCGGCGACCAGCCGGTCGCGGAGCAGGCTCTGCACCTTCAGCTCCGGCGTGGTTTCCGAATGCACGCCGATGTCGAGGTCGATCAGCCCGTCGCGCAACGCCTGCGCGTCGCGGTTCCCTCGCGGCGCGAAGCGCAGAAGGACGCCGGGCGCCTCGGCGGCGACTCGGCCGACCAGCCGGGCGGCGTAGACCTCGATGAAGCTCTCGCTGGCGCGCAGGGTGAAGCCGCGCTCCAGCCGGGCGATGTCGATGGCCTCCGCCGGACGCAGCACCGCGCGGACCTCCTCGGCGAGGCCGGGCACCCGCTCCCGCAACTGGACGGCCCGCGGCGTCGGGACGAGGCCGCGCCCGGCCCGGACGAGCAGCGGGTCCCCGGTGACCGCGCGCAGCCGCGCCAGGGTGCGGCTCATCGCGGACTCGCTGAGGCCGAGCTGGCGCGCCGCTTTGACGACGCTGCCCTCCGCCAGCAGCGCGTCGAGCGCGAGGAGCAGGTTGAGATCGGGATCGGCCATGGAGCCCGAGGCTAACACATGGCGTTCCATGCAGGAATAACCTGCACAGGCGGCGTCTTCCGCCATGCCACGCGGAGGGCAAAATTGATCCAACCCCTGTTGGAGACGCCGATGCCCCGTTCCACCCTCGCCCGAACTCCTGATTCCCCGCATCCGGACGGGCTGCCCATGCCCCGCCGCGCCGTGGCCGGCGCGTCCGTCATCGCCGCGATCGTGCTCGTCGTGCTCGACGGCGCCATCGCCAACATCGCCCTGCCGACCGTCGCCGGCACGCTCGGGGTTCCGCCCGCCGACACCGTCTGGATCATTACCGCCTATCAACTGGCCCTGGTGATCGCGCTCCTGCCCGTCGGCGCCCTCGGCGAGAGTCTCGGGCACCGCCGGGTGTTCACCGGCGGGGTGCTGCTGTTCACCGCGGCCTCCGCCGGCTGCGCCCTGGCGCCGACGCTGCCCTGGCTGATCGCCGCGCGTTTCGTGCAGGGGCTCGGCGGGGCGGCGGTGATGGCGCTGGGTGTCGCGCTGCTGCGCTTCGTCTATCCGCAGCGGCTGCTCGGCGCCGCCATCGGCTGGAACGCCCTGGCCATCGCGCTCGCCTCGGCGGCGGGACCGACGATCGGGTCGGGCATCCTCGCCGTCGCCCCCTGGCCCGTCCTGTTCGCGGTCAACATCCCGGTCGGCCTCGTGGTTCTGGCGACCGCCCGCGCGCTGCCCGCCGTCGCGGGAACCAAGCGCCGCCTCGATCCGGTCAGCGTCGCCCTCAACGCCGGATTCTTCGCCGCCCTGGTGATGGGGGCCGAGACCGTCGCGGCGCAGCCCCTGCGCGGCGGCGCGCTGCTGCTGGCCGCGGCGCTCTGCCTTGCCGGGCTGGTCCGTCGCGAAAAGCAACGCGAAGCGCCGCTGGTGCCGCTCGATCTGCTGCGGGTGCGCTCCTTCCGCCTGTCGGTGGTCGCCTCCGTCCTCTGCTTCACCGGCCAGATGGCCGCCGCCGTGGCCCTGCCCTTCTACCTGCAGCACGGGCTCGGCCAGGACATCGTCACGGCGGGGCTGTTCCTGGTGCCGTGGCCGCTGGCGACCGCCGTCGCCGCCCCCATCGCGGGCCGGCTGTCCGACCGGGTGGGGACGGGCTGGCTGTGCGCCGTGGGCGGCCTGCTCCTCGCCGCCGGCCTCGCCCTGGCGGCGGTCTGGCCGCTCGGGCAGGACGCGCGGCCGCTGCTGGCCTTCATGGTGATGTGCGGTTTCGGCTTCGGGCTGTTCCAGACGCCCAACAACCGCAACATGCTGCTGACCGTGCCCAAGACGCGCAGCGGCGCCGCCGGAGGGATGCAGGGCACCGCGCGTCTGGTCGGGCAGACCGCCGGCGCGGTGCTCATGACCGTGCTGTTCTCGCTGCTGTCCGGTCCGGAGACGGCGCCGCGCCTCGGCCTCGCCCTGGCCGCCGCCCTCACCCTGGCGGGCGGCCTGACCAGCCTGCTGCGCGTTCCCCCGCGCGGCGCGGCGGAGGCCGTGGAGGCCGTTGAGGCGCCGGCCCCTGGCCGGTGAGCCCGGCCCCGGGGGATCGTCAGCCGCGCCGCGCGGCCTCGATCGCCGCGACGTCGATCTTCGTCATGCCCATCATCGCCGCGAAGGCGCGTCCGGCTTCGTCGCCGCCGGCCGCCAGCGCCTCGGTCAGGACGCGCGGCGTGATCTGCCAGGAGACGCCCCAGCGGTCCTTGCACCAGCCACAGGCGCTTTCCTGCCCGCCGTTGCCGACGATGGCGTTCCAGTAGCGGTCGGTCTCCTCCTGATCGTTGGTGGCGATCTGGAACGAGAAGGCTTCGGTGTGTTTGAACGTCGGCCCGCCGTTGAGGCCGAGGCAGGGAATGCCGGCGACCGTGAACTGCACCGTCAGCACGCCGCCCGCCTTGCCGGACGGGTAGTCGCCGGGCGCGCGGTGAACGGCGCCCACCGCACTGTCGGGAAAGACCGTGGCGTAGAAGCGGGCCGCGGCCTCCGCGTCCTTGTCGTACCAGAGGCAGATGGTGTTTTTGGCGGTCGTCATGGCGTGTCCCTTCCCTGTCGGTGCGTTGCCGATGCGCGTGAGGATACGCCCCCGCCCTTGTTGACGGGAAGGTTGCAATCCCTTTCGCAGAGGTGGCGCATGAGCGACCCGAAGAAGCCGGACGACACCGCCGTCCATCCCCCGCGCAGCTACGACCCCGACAGCCAAAAGCCGGCCAGCGACCGCCCCAATGATCGGGACGAGGCCGCGCCCGGCACGCCGGGGACCGGCGAGGACATCGACCCCAGGACCGGCGAGACCTTCACCGAGGGCATCGGCGGCGCCTGACCGCCCTTACCGCCCAGGCATTATCGTCCCGCGGCTAAAGCCTGCATGGTCACGCGGGCGGCGCTGGCGATGTGCTCGTCGTAGAGCTGGCGTGTGCGCACCGTGTCGCGGGCGGTCATCGCCTCGAAGATCTCGCGGATTTCGCGGATCGTGTTGGGCAGCCGCCCCGGCTCGGCCAGCGACACCCCGCGCAGCAGCTGGATGCGGTTGTGCAGCGCCTTGAGGATCTGCGCCATCGTCGGGTTGCCGCAGCCGGCGATCAGCGTGTCGTAGAACATGGTCTTCGCCGTGCGGATGCGCGACGGCACGCCTTCCGCCGCCGCCGCCTCGAAGGCCGCCATGGCGTCGGCGAGGATGGCCCACTGCTCCGGGTTGGCCTGGGCGATGAACTCCGCCGCCGCCAGGCTCTCCAGCGCCCCGCGCACCTGATAGATCTGCCGGACATCCTCCGCCGTCAGGGTCACCACCTCCAACCCGCGCTGGGGCACGTTGTGGACCAGCCCCTCCGCCTCCAGCTGGCGCAGAGCCTCCCGCAGGATCGGGCGGCTGACCTGCAACGTCTCGCACAGCTCGCGTTCGACCAGCCGGTCGCCGGGGGAATAGCGCCCGTCGGCGATGGCCGCGCGCAACAGGTCGATCACCTGCTGACGCAGGGGAGCGGCGACGCGGACAATATTTATCGGCAAATTTGACATAAAATTTCTCT
This sequence comes from Azospirillum baldaniorum, assembly GCF_003119195.2. Taxonomy (NCBI): domain Bacteria; kingdom Pseudomonadati; phylum Pseudomonadota; class Alphaproteobacteria; order Rhodospirillales; family Azospirillaceae; genus Azospirillum; species Azospirillum baldaniorum. Next base: position 1,089,524 of record NZ_CP022254.1, read on the forward strand.
TCTTGTCAGACAGTATGACGATCTGCTTGCGCCACACTACCACCTTCGATTAGCATACGTATCAACGACGATCCAAGGCGGCGGCCCAGAGGGCCAAACGCCACACCCACCACACCATACCATCACCTCGCACACAGGAGGCAGGCGTGCAGCGGAGTGCACAAGCGAGCGCCGTTTCAAAAAGCGCCGGCGAGCCTGAGGCCGCGTCCGACCCCAACCGGCAGAGGCGCCGCGAGCGGCTGCTTCAAATCGGCACGCTGGTCCTGCTGCTCGCCGTCTGGGAATTCGCGGCGCGCGACGCGAACAAGCTGCTGGTCGCGGTGCCCAGCGACATCGCCATCGCAACCTGGGAGCTGCTGCTGAACGGCGAGCTGCTCTCGGCGACGCTGGACAGCATGTCGACCTTCGTCCTGGGCTTCGTCATCGCCTCGGTCATCGGCATCGTGGTCGGCTTCGCGATGGGCACGAACCGCACGGTGGAGGTGATCCTCGATCCCTACATCAACGCGCTCTACGCCATGCCGCTGGTGGCGCTGATCCCCATCCTGATGCTGTGGGTGGGCATCGGCTTCCTGGCCAAGATCACGATCATCATCCTGTTCGCGGTCTTCCCGGTGATCATCAACACGGTCACCGGCGTGAAGAACGTCGACCGGCACTATCTGGACATCGGCAAGGCCTTCATGGCCTCGCGGTTCATGGTCTACCGCCAGATCATCGCACCCTACGCCCTGCCCTACGTGGCGAGCGGCCTGCGCATCGCGCTCGGCCGCGGCATCATCGCGATGATCGTGGCGGAGTTCCTGACCTCCATCTCCGGCCTCGGCGGCCTGATCATCAACTACACCAACGCGTTCGAGACGGCCAAGGCCTTCGCCCCGGTCCTGGTGGTGGCCCTGCTCGCCAACGCGCTGACCGTTCTCGTTCAAAAGGTCGAAGAGCGCTTCGGCCGCTGGCGCCGCCGCTGACCGGCCCGCCACCTCCCGCACCACACGCGCCCCACACCACACCGGATTGAGGAAGGAAGAGGGATCATGAGCATGATGTCCCGTTCGCTGAAGGCCGCCCTGCTGGCGGGTGCCTTCTCCGTGGCGATGAGCACCGCCGCGCTCGCCGCCGACGCGCTGAAGATCGGCATGCCGGCCAAGATGTTCCTGAACCTCGTCGAGTTCGTCGCGCAGGACCAGGGCTTCTACGAGAAGAACGGCCTGACGGTGGAACTGGTGCACATCGCCGACAGCTCCATCCCCGTGCGCTCGCTGATCGCCGGGGAACTGGACATCAGCCAGGCCGGCATGTCGGAGACGCTGGCGGCGGCCGACAAGGGCGGCACGCTGAAGACCATCGGCGGCGTCCACACCGGCCTGCACTACGCCTTCTACGCCAACGCCGCGTCGGGCGTGAAGGACGTCACCGACCTGCCGGGCAAGAAGGTCGGCATCTCCTCCCCCGGCTCGCTGCCGCACGTCGTCATCACCGCCCTGATGCGCCAGGCCGGCATGAGCGAGGAGCAGATCAAGTCGGTCCAGTGGGTCTCGCTGAAGGGCTCCTCGGCCCGCATCAACGGCATCCTGACCGGCACCATCGACGCGACCGTCTCCAACTACGACCCGAAGGCCGCGCACGACAAGAACGCCAAGGTGCTGTTCGTCGTCTCCAAGAAGCTGCCCAACTACGTGATGACCCCTTGGGACGTCAACGACCAGACCATCGCCAAGAAGCGCGACGTGCTGAAGCGCTTCGTCAAGGCGGAGCTGGAGGCGACCCGCTGGATCTTCGACAACGAGAAGGGCGCGCTGGACGTCGCGAAAAAGCACTTCGACTACAACGACGAGCAGCTCGCCGAATTCTACGAGTTCTACAAGATCGGCGGCATCTGGAACCCGAACGGCACCGTCACCGCCGATCAGGCCAAGTACATGCAGGAGCTGAACGTCGAAGGCGGCCTGCAGAAGGCCGTCCACCCGGCCGAGAAGGTGCTGGACACCAGCATCGTCCAGGAGGTGCTGGCGGAGATCGGCACCTACAAGCAGCCGTAATCCTCCCGTCGGGGCCGGCGTCGCACCGCCGGCCCCCTCCCCCGCTTCGCTCCATTCCGCCCGCCGTCCCGCTTCAAGACCCGGTGCCGTCCCATGCCCAAGCTGTCCGTCCGCAACCTGACCAAGCGTTTCCCGGTGTCCGGAGGGCCGTCGATGACGGCGCTCGACGGCGTCGACCTGGACGTGGAGGAGGGTGAGTTCATCGCCTTCGTCGGGCCCAGCGGCTGCGGCAAGACCACGCTGCTGCGCATCATCCAGGGATTGGAGACAGCGACCAGCGGCGAGATCCGCATCGACGGCAAGCCGGTCACCGGCCCCGGCCACGACCGCGGCTTCGTCTTCCAGCAATACGGCCTGCTGCCCTGGCTGACCGCCGCCCAGAACATCGGCTTCGCGCTGGAGGCCAAGGGCATCCCCGCCGCCCGCCACGGCGAGACGACGGAGCGCGTGCTCGCCACCGTCGGGCTGAAGGGCTTCGGCGACCGCTTCCCGCACCAGCTCTCCGGCGGCATGCAGCAGCGCGTCGGCATCGCCCGCGCCCTGGCGATCGAGCCGGAGATCATGCTGCTGGACGAGCCGTTCGGCGCGCTCGACGCGCTGACCCGCGAGATTTTGCAGAACGAGATGCTCGGCCTGACCGAGCGCATGGGCAAGACGATCCTCTTCGTCACCCACAGCGTGGACGAGGCCGTCTGCCTCGCCGACCGGGTGGTGGTCATGTCGCCCCGCCCCGGCCGCATCCGCGAGATCGTGCCCATCGACATCCCGCGCCCGCGCGCCAGCCTGGGCGAGGCGCTGCGCGACACGCCGGAATACGTCGCCAAGCGGCACCAGCTGTGGACCCAGCTGATGGATCTGGTCTGAGCGCCCCCCTTCTCCGGAACCCAGGAGGTCCCATCGTGTCAGTCGTTCCTGACGATCACGAGTGGCAGTACAACCCCCGCCATTCCGTTCCCGACTTCGCGCGCCACGCCGAGCGCGCCGCCGCGCTGAGCCGCGCCGCTCGGGAACGGAACGCCGGACGTTACGACATCGCCTATGGCGACACCCCGCTCTCCACGCTCGACGTGTTTCCGGCGGCCGCGCCCGGCGCCCCGCTGCACGTCTTCCTGCACGGCGGCTATTGGCGCGGGCGCGACAAGGCCGACTACAGCTATGTCGCCGACGCGCTGGTGCCGCGCGGCGTCACGACCGTGGTCATGAATTACGACCTGTGCCCGGCGGCGACCCTGCCGGAGATCGCGCGGCGCACCCGCGAGGGGCTGCGCTGGATTCACCGCAACGCCGCCTCGCTTGGCGGCGATCCCGACCGCCTCACCGTGTCGGGCCATTCCGCCGGGGCTCATCTGATCGCCATGGCGCTGGCCGAGGACGCCGGGGCCGGGGCGGACCGGCTGGAGGATGGCGCCATCAAGGCCGCCGTTCTGATCAGCGGCATCTACGAGCTGGCGCCGGTGCTGGACATCACCGTCAACGAGACCATCGGGCTGCGCCCGGAGATGGTCGACGGGGTCAGCCCGATGCGCCACCCGCCCTCCACCGCCACGGCCCTGACGGTCGTCGTCGGCTCGGCGGAGACTCCCGCCTGGATCGCCCAGTCGCGCGACTTCGCCACGCTGTGCCAGTGCCGCGGCTCACGCTGCACCTATCACACGCTGGCCGGGGAGGATCACTTCTCGATCATGGCACGGATGGAAAGGCCGGACGACACGCTGTCGCGGCTGGTGCTCGACGCCGCGGGAGTAAAAGAATGATCGTCATCGATGAAAACGCCGCCCGCCGTCTGGTGTCCCCCGCCGACGCCATCGACGCCATGGACATGGCCTTCCGCGAAGTCTCCCGCGGGCAGGCGCGCAACTTCCCGGTGGTCCGCGAACGGCTGCTGCCTGGGCCGGACGTCTACGGCATCAAGGCCGGCGGCGACCTCGCCATCGGGCTGCTCGGGCTGAAGATCGGCGGCTACTGGACGGGCAACCGCGCCCGCGGCCTGACCAACCACCAGTCCACCACCGTGCTGACCGACCCGGAGACCGGCTGCCCGACGGCGCTGGTCAGCTCCAACCACCTGACCGGGCTGCGCACCGCCGCCGCCTGCGCCATCGGCATCCGCGAACTGGCCCGGCCCGACGCGCGGGTGCTCGCCCTGATCGGCACCGGCGGGCAGGCGGCGCACCATCTGGAGGCGGCGTTGCTGGTGCGCGGCTTCGAGCGCATCCTGGTGGCCAACCGCGACCGCGCGCGGGCCGAGGAACTGGCGGCCTCCTTCGCCGGGCGGCTGCCCGTCGAGGTCGTGGACGCCGAGACCGCGGCGCGCAACGCCGACGTGCTCATCACCCTGACCACGGCGCGCGAGCCGGTGGTCCGGGCCGGCTGGGTCCGCCCCGGCACGCACATCTGCGCCATGGGCGCCGACACCGCCGGCAAGCAGGAGCTGGACCCGGCGATCCTGCTCGGCGCCGCCGTCTGGGTGGACGACTGGGCGCAGGCCTCGGCACTCGGCGAATGCCAGCACGCGCTGGCGCACGGCCTGACCCGCGAGTCCATCCGCGGCACGCTGTGCGACGTGCTGGAGGGCAAGGCGCCCCGCCGCGCCAGCGCGGACGAGATCACCGTCTTCGATTCCACCGGCATGGGCATCCAGGATCTGGCGATCGCCGCCTGGGCCGTCCGCGCCGCCAACGCTGCCGCCGACACCGCCGCCGGAACCGACACCGGCTTACCCATCCACCGCATCGATTTAGCGCGCTGACCCTCAAGAGGGCGCGACCGAGGCCGACATGCAGTTGAAGAATGTGCGCATCGCCGGGAAGATTCTCGGCATCGTCGTGGTGCTGGGCGCCGTTTCGGTGTCCACCGCCCTGGTCAGCGGCTACGGCCTCGCCACGCTCGGCGGAGAGCTGAACCGGGTCGAGGAGGCGGGGCGCGAGGCGACGCAGGGCGCCCGTCTGAACCGCTATCTGGTCGAGCTGAGCCGCGCCGAGTACCAGATGGGCGCCAACCCGGCCAGTGTCGCCACCATCGAGGCGGTCGTCGCCGACCGCAAGGCCGGGGTCCGCGCCCATCTGGAGCACGCCCGCTCCGCCGCCGACGCGCAGCAGCGTCCGCTGCTGGACGGCATCGAGACGCAGTACGCCGCCTATGTCAGCAGCCTGGACGCCACGGTGGCGGCGGCGAAGAAGCACGCCGACATGGGCATCACCTACGCCCGGCGCGAGGTGCTGAACAACGTGTCCGGCAGCCAGGAGCAGGTGGAGGCGCTGATCCGCGCCGTCCAGGACTACAACGGCCTCACCGTCGCCAAGACGGCGCGGATCTCCGAGGAGGCGGAAGCGCTGGCCGACCGGACCACGTGGCTGATCGCCGCGGTCGCCCTGCTCGGCATCCTCGCCAGCGGGCTGATCGGGCGCTGGCTGTCGGCGCGCGGCATCGTCACCCCCATCGTCGAGGCGGTGTCCTGCCTGCGCCGTCTGTCCGGCGGCGACCTGACGGTGGTCATCAGCGGCTCCGACCGCCGCGACGAGGTCGGCGACATCGCGCGGGCGCTCGCCGTCTTCAAGGACAACGCGCTCGACCGCCAGCGCATCCAGGCGGAGCAGGAGGCCGAGGCCCGGCACAAGCTCGACCGCGCCGAGGCGGTTGGCGCGACGATCCTGCGCTTCGACCGCGAGGTCGGCGAGGCCCTGCACGTCATGAAGGACGCCGCCGCCGCGCTGGAGGCCACCGCCAACTCCCTGTCCGCCGGAGCGGAACAGGCGTCGGAGCGGATGACCGTCGTCGGCGCCGCCGCCGAGCAGACCGCCGCCAACGTCCAGACGGTCGCCGCCGCGACGGAGGAGATGACCTCCACCGTGCAGGAGGTGTCGCGCCAGATGAACGAGGCGCGCGGCTTCGCCGACGAGGCGTCGCGGCAGGCCCAGCAGGCCCAGGAGCGGGTCGGCGCCCTGACCGAATCCGGCCAGCGCATCAACGAGGTGATCGACCTCATCCAGGGGATCGCCAGCCAGACCAACCTGCTGGCGCTGAACGCCACCATCGAAGCCGCCCGCGCGGGCGAGGCCGGCAAGGGCTTCGCCGTGGTGGCGAGCGAGGTCAAGCAGCTCGCCAACCAGACGGCGCAGGCGACCGACGAGATCCGCAGCCAGGTCGGCTCCATGCAGGAGACCATCGGCGGCGCCGTGTCGGCCATCCAGACCATCGCCACGGTGATCTTCCGCCTGAACGAGATGGCAACCGCCGTCGCCGCCGCGGTCGAGCAGCAGGGCGCGGCCACCGCCGAGATCGGCCGCAACGCCGTCCAGGCGGCGCAGGGCACGGCGGAGGTGACGGGAACCATCGGCACGCTGCGCGTCGCCTCGGAATCGACGGCCGCCGGCTCGGCCCAGGTCCTGCAATCCGCCCGCGAGGTGGCCGGCCGCGCCGTGGCCCTCAAGGGCAGCGTCGACGCCTTCATCGCCGAGGTGAAGACGGCCTGATCCCTCCCCCAATCCATCGGCCATAACCAATCGGCCCTGATCAATGGGCCATGATCAATGGGCCATGATCAATGGGTTGAGCGCCGCGCCGGCAACCGCCAGAATGCGGCGGGCGAGACGACCGGCGGCCTCCGCCGGTTTCTCTCTTGCGTGCATTATCGCAGGACCGGTTGGGAGAGGATCACGATGACGGTTGACGGCGCGGCTCGGACCATGAGCTTTGGATCACTCTACCGCCATGGGATGGCCCGGGTCGCCGCCTGCACCACGCCCTGCACCATCGCCGACCCGATGGCGAACGCCGCCGCGGTGCTGGACAGCGTGCGGGAGTGCGACGACCAGGCGGTCGCCGTCGCGCTGTTTCCCGAGCTGGCGCTGTCCGGCTACGCCATCGACGACCTGTTCCTTCAGGACTGCCTGCTCGACGCCGTGGAGAAGGCCGTCGCCCATCTGGTGGAGCAGTCGCGCGACCTGATGCCGCTGATCCTCGTCGGCGCGCCGCTGCGCCACGCCGGTCGCGTCTACAACACGGCGGTCGCCGTGCATCGCGGCCGGCTGCTCGGCGTGGTGCCCAAGGTCCATCTTCCCAATTACCGGGAATTCTACGAGCGCCGCCATTTCGCCTCCGGCGCCGGCACCGAGGGCGGGACGATCCGCATCGGCGCCCGAGACGGCGCCCAAGACGGCGCCCTCGACGCCCCCTTCGGCCCCGACCTGCTGTTCCAGGCGGACGACCTCGACGGTCTGGTCGTCCACGCCGAGGTCTGCGAGGATCTCTGGGTCGCCGTCCCGCCCAGCTCCGAGGCGGCGCTGGCCGGGGCGACGGTGCTGGCGAACCTGTCGGCCAGCAACATCACCATCGGCAAGGCGGAGACCCGCCGCCTGCTCTGCAAGTCGCAATCGGCGCGTTGCATCGCCGCCTATCTCTACTCCTCCGCCGGCGCCGGGGAATCGACCACCGATCTGGCCTGGGACGGGCAGGCGTCGATCTTCGAAAACGGCGAGACGCTGGTCGAGACCGAGCGCTTCCCCAAGGGCGCCCAGATGGCCGTCGCCGACGTCGACCTCGACGTGCTGCGCCAGGAGCGGCTGCGCATGGGCACCTTCGACGACAACCGCCGCTCGCACGGGACGGCCTTCCGGCGGGTCGCCTTCCGCGTCGATCCGCCCGGCGGGGACCTCGGGCTGCGCCGCAACGTGCCCCGCTTCCCCTTCGTCCCGGCGGCGCGGGAGCGTCTGGAGCTCGACTGCTACGAGGCCTACAACATCCAGGTCGCCGGGCTGGTCCAGCGGTTGCGGGCCACGGGCATGCCGCGCATCGTGATCGGCGTGTCGGGCGGGTTGGATTCCACCCACGCCCTGATCGTCGCCGCCCGCGCCATGGACCTGCTCGACCGGCCGCGCACCGACATCCTCGCCTTCACGATGCCGGGCTTCGGCACCAGCGACAAGACCAAGGGCAACGCCCTGCGCCTGATGAGCGCGCTCGGCGTGTCGCACCACGAACTCGACATCCGTCCCGCCGCCAACCAGATGCTCAAGGACATGGACCACCCCTTCGCCCGTGGCGAGGCGGTGTACGATGTGACCTTCGAGAACGTCCAGGCGGGTCTGCGCACCGACTACCTGTTCCGCCTCGCCAACCAGCGGGGCGGCATCGTGCTGGGCACCGGCGACCTGTCGGAGCTGGCGCTGGGCTGGTGCACCTACGGCGTCGGCGACCAGATGGCCCATTACAACGTCAATTCCGGCGTCCCGAAATCGCTGATCCAGCATCTGATCCGCTGGGTCATCGGCTCCCGCCAGTTCCAGGACGAGGTTCTGGACACGCTGGGCGACATCCTGTCCACCGAGATTTCGCCCGAACTGGTCCCCGCCGGCAGCGACCGCGCCCTGCAGAGTTCGGAGGCCGTCGTGGGTCCCTACGAGCTTCAGGACTTTCATCTGTTCCACACGCTGCGCTATGGCCTGCGCCCGTCGAAGATCGCCTTCCTCGCCCTGCACGCTTGGTCCGATCCGGCGCGTGGCGACTGGCCGGCGGGCTATCCGGTGGAGAAGCGCAGCGCCTACACGCTGGCCGAAATCCATTCCTGGCTGCGCGTCTTCATCCAGCGCTTCTTCGGCTTCAGCCAGTTCAAGCGCTCGGCCATGCCCAACGGGCCGAAGGTGACCGCGGGCGGCTCGCTGTCGCCGCGCGGCGACTGGCGCGCCCCGTCCGACGGCAACGCCCGCATCTGGCTGGAGGAGCTGGAGCGCGAGGTGCCGAAGGAGTAGCCGCCCTACCCCGCGTCGCCGGTCCGTTCGTTCATCACCAATCGCCCGGCCGGCCAGGAGCGGACCAGCCCGGCGGCGCGCAGTTCCGGCAGGGCGCGGGCCACAGCATCGTGCGACAGGCCCGTCGCCTCGACCAGCGCTGGCCCGGATTTCGCCCCGTCCGCCAGGGCGCGCAGCACCGCCGCGGTCGGCGTTCCGGCCCGGACGAGCGCCGCCTCGCTGCGGGCGGGCCGGTTTGCCCGGCCGGCAGCGACCAGCGCGGCGATGGCGCGGAGTTGCCCCAGCCGGTGCATCGCCTCGGGTCTGCGGTCCTCGCGCAGCGCCAGCGCCGTGTGGCAGCGGGTAACCTCCCGGGCCAGGGCAGCGAGGTCGGCGGGGCGATCCTGCACGAGGCACAGCGCCGCCTCCTCGGCCAGCGTGTCCAGGTCCGCGTCGGCCTCGTCCCAGCGGTCGGCGGCGACGGCGTTCCGGATGTCGTCGGCCAGGGCCCGATACGCCTCCCCGCTCATGGACAGCCCTCCGTCTTCAGCTCCGACCAGCGTTGCGGTTCCCAGCGCGCCGCGACGCAGCCGGGCTCCGGCGCGTCGATGGGAAGCGACAGCCGGCGGATGCGCGAACTCTGCGCCGGGTCGGCGCGCGGCTGGAAGAACAGCGCGACCCCGCAATCGGTGATGCGCTTGTCCTCCTTCCCATCGGCGTCGCAGACACGGTTGAAGCGGTGCGAGAAGGACATGCTGTTCGCCACCACCACCCGGCACGACCCGGCGCGGGAGGACTCGTCGCCGGCCTGGGCCTGCCACCGCTCCTCCGTCAGGCCGGCGTCCATCACCGGGGTGACGATCCAGTCCAGCAGCTTGGCCCGGCACAGCCACGCCGCCGGCTGCTCGCGCCCCAGATCCTCGCAGATCATCACCGCCAGCCGGCCCATGTTGGGCAACTCGACGATGGTGACGCCGTCCCCCGGCGCGATGAACTCCTTCGCCGCGTCGAGCAACCGCCCGTCCGGGCCGCGCACGTCGTAGGAGCGGCACTGGTCGGCGTCGAGGTCCCAGCAGTGCAGCTTCGTCTGGCGGAAAATCTCGGCCCCCGTCCGGTCGAGCAGAACCGCCGTGCTGCGCGGCTTACCGCCCTCCTCACCATCCTGCCGGACCCCGACGAGAACGTAGCGGATCGGGCCGTCCACCGCGTGACGCCGCACCGCCGCCTGGATGGCGCCGAGCGTCGCGGGACCGGCGGTCACCTCGGGAAACACGATGACGGTCGCCCCTTCGGCGGCCAGCGCGTCGATGGCCGACGCCGCGCGGGCACCGAGAGCGCCGGGAACCGCGGCGTACCAGTCCGCGCCATCCTTGGAAAAGGTCCGCAGGGCGAGGTCGTCCTCGGCGAGGGCGAGCGGGACGACGCCGACGACGGGTGTCCAATCGGGATCGCTGGGGCACTGGTCGGCGACCTCGGCGACGCGTCGGAAGGCCAGCGCGACGGGCCGTTCGCCGTCCTCACCGTGGGGGCACTCCGCCGCGAGGGTCGGCGGCAGCAGAAGCAGGGTGTGGAACAGGTCGGCCACGTCGAAGGACTCGCGCAGGGGCGTGACCTCCCGGATGTTCACCGAGCGGTCGAACAAACCGGGCCGCAGGATGATCTGGCCGTCGGCAACGTCGCTGTTGAAGCGCCCGTGCCGCTTGTACCATTGCCGCGCCCGCAGATGACCATCGGACAGTGCGCGTCGCGACAGGTGGCGCGAGGCCAGCGGCGCGAACCATTGATCGATGGCCTGGGCCGCCAGCACACACCGCTCCAGCGGCGCCACCTCGTCGGACGAGCCGACCCAAGTCTTGAGCATGTCGGCGCCGTCGTAAGCCTCCAACAGCGCCATCAGCCGGCGCAGCACACCGCCCGCATCGTCCGGTGCGAATTCCAGGCGCAGCGCGGCGCGTTCGGTCTCCTTCAGGTCTCGATCCAGTTGGTGCCGCAGCGCAACGAACAGATCAGCCAGATGCATGCCTTCAACCACGCAAAGCGACGGGATGGAGCGGGTGCTATCGACATCCCCTCTCCCCTCTGGGGAGAGGGTTAGGGTGAGGGGGTTGCGCTTGTGCCGGACATACCGCCATGCGCATCCCCCTCACCGGCCCTCCGGGCCACCCTCTCCCCGGAGGGGAGAGGGCTAAGTCACCTGAGGCTAAGTCACCTCAAGCACCCACGCCCATCCTGTTGAACAGCATAGCGGCGGCTTGGTTTCGCGGTTACGTTGTCAGGTAATGGCGCGCCGGACCTCCGCACGCCCCGACGCCGGCACGGCGACGCGCCCATGCAGCCACGCCGGAAGCGCCAGGCTGGCGACCGCCAGGACCGTGATTCCCGTCTTGCCCAAGGCGCCCACCGGCCGCACCGCCTCGTCGATCAGCACGATCCCGTAGGCGAGCACGACGTGGTACGCGTAGACCTGCAGCGAATGGCCGCCGAGATAGCGCAGGAAGCGCAACAGGAAGAGCCGTTGCAGGGCTTGCCCCGCCCAGCGCGCGGCGGGGGACGCCGCCTCGACGCCGGCCGACAGCAGCCACGTCACCAGGAAGGCCAGCGCCGCGAAATTCACCAGGAAGATCAGGCTGAACTCGGTGCGGTCGTGCAGGCTCCAGAAGCGCGCCGCCATGTCCTCCGGCACGAGGTCGAAGGTGAAGGCCAGCCGCCACGCCATGAAGGCGAGCACGACATAGAACGCGACCCGGGCGAGCAGCGTGCGGTCCGGGGCCAACCAGGGGCGCAGGTCGATCCGCTCCGCCGCCATCAGCGTGCCGATCACCAGCCCGGTGACGAACACGATCTGCCACGCCAGCGGGTTGAAGTGCCCGCGCAGGGCAAAATCCGGGATGACCGAGCCGGCCAGCGCCTCCAGCGAGGCGGCCAGCGGCAGATGCAGGCCGAACTGCACCGCCGCCCACAGGGCGAAGCTCCCGGCGATGACCTCCCCGCCCTTGCCCGCGAGGGTCAGGCGGATCAGCAGCGGTGACGCGGCGAGGTACAGCATGTATTGCGGCAGGATGTCCATCAGCGCCGGCTGGTGCAGCAGGAGCAGGACCGCCGGCAGGGCCGGGCCGAGCGCGCTGCCCAGTTGCGACTCCCAGCCGCTGCGCGCGCCGGGGATCAGCAGCGCCATCGCGACGACGGCCGCGAAGACGGCCAATGTGTACAGGTAAAGCTGCCAGACGCGGGCGCGCAGGCGCTTCCCGGCCTCTTCGTCCCGCCCGGCGGCGTAGAGGCGGCCGTAATAGAGCCCGACGATCAGCCCGGAGATGAGGATGAAGCCCTGCGCGTCTTCGACGAAGGCGAGTTGGTTGTGATTGACCAGGGCAACCGGATTTCCCCCGTCGAACCAGATGTGGTTCACCAGCATGAACACGAGGAAATAGCCGCGCAGGCCATCCAGAAGATGGTGCCTGGTCATAACACGTCCCCCACCTATTCGTCCGTATTCCGAATACAGACGAGCCCGGCAAAGCATCCCTTTTGACGAGGAACGAAATGGGGTTAGCCGCCCCCTCGCTTAGCGATGCATTAACCATGATCGCCTGACCATGGCTCTCAGACAGCGTGCCTCGACGAGGCGAACCAGGGGAGCGTGGCTCATGACGGGACGGGTGCTTGGCGGACTGATGGCCGCTTGGGTGTTGTGGAGCGGTGCCGCCGCCGCGTCGGCGCTGTGCCCGATCCCGCCCGGCGCGGATTCCGCCGCCACCGGACTGGTGCACAGCCGGGCCGCCCTGGCCGCCGGGCACCCGCTGACGGTCGTCGCGATGGGGTCGTCCAGCACGGAAGGCGTCGGGGCCACCACCATCACCGCCACCTACCCCGCCCAGCTCGACGCCATTCTGGAGCAGCGTCACGCCACCTCGGCCATCCAGGTCCTGAACAAGGGCATCGGCGGCGAGACGGCGGGGGCCAACCTCGTCCGCTTCGACAAGGACGTGCTGGCCGCCAAGCCGGACCTCGTGGTCTGGCAGGTCGGGACCAACGACAGCTTCCAGAAGGTGCCGCTCGACGCCTTCGCCGCCACCGTTCGCGACGGCATCGCCCGCATCCGCAAGACCGGCGCCGACGTCATCCTGATGAACCCGCAGTCCTTCCCCGGCGAGGCCAAGGTCGAGTCCTACCCCGCCTACGCGTCCACCGTGGTGGCGCTCGGCCGCGAACTCGACGTGCCGGTGCTCGACCGCTACCGCATCATGGCGTGGTGGCTGGAAAGCCGTCACTTCGTTGCCGATCAGGTGCTGAGCACCGATGGCCTGCACCTGAAGGACCTCAGCTACCGCTGTCTGGCGGAGTTCGTCGCCGACATGATCGACACCCCGCGGGTGGTGAGCGAGAAGACCGCGGCGCGCTGAGCCCCCATCATTCGTTCCCAGGAAAGGGTGCCGGTGGTCATGCCAACGGCACCCTTTTGCTATCAGACGACCAGTTGAGCCCCCAGGAACTGCCGGAGCTCCGGGGTGCGGGGGTTGCCGAAGACCTCCTCGGGCGGGCCGATCTCGTGCACGCGGCCCTGGTGCATGAAGACGACCCGGTCGCAGACCTCGCGGGCGAAGCGCATCTCGTGGGTCACCATCATCAGCGTCATGCCGTCGGCGGCCAGTTCCTTCACCACCGCCAGCACCTCGTTCACCAATTCCGGGTCGAGGGCGGACGTGATCTCGTCGCACAGCAGGGCCATCGGCTGCATCGACAGCGCCCGCGCGATGGCGACGCGCTGCTGCTGCCCGCCAGACAGCTGGTCGGGGTAGGCGTCGAACTTGTGGCCCAACCCGACCCGCTCCAGCATGCGGCGGGCCATCGCCTCCGCCTCGCGCGCCGGCGTCTTCTTGACGACCATCTGCGACAGCATGACGTTGCGCCCCGCCGACAGGTGCGGGAACAGGTTGAACTGCTGGAAGATCATGCCGACCTTCAACCGCAGCGCCTTCAGGTGGAGGTCGTCGTTGATGAGCTGGGCGCCGGCCACCATGATCGAGCCGTCGTCGATCATCTCCAGCCCGTTGACGCAGCGCAGAAGCGTGCTCTTGCCCGAACCGCTCTTGCCGATGATGGCGACGACCTCGCCGCGCTCGACGTCCAGGTTGATCCCCTTCAGGACTTCGACGTCGCCGAAGCGCTTCTTCACCTCAGTGATTGCGATGAGCGACATTGAGCTTCCTTTCCAGAATCTGGCTGCTCTTGGACAGGGGCCAGCACAGCGCGAAGTAGATCAGGGCGACCAGCCCGTAGACGGTGAAGGGTTCGAAGGTCGCGTTGGTGACCACCGTGCCGGCCTTGGACAGCTCCACGAAGCCGATGATCGAGGTCAGCGCCGTGCCCTTCACCACCTGCACCGAGAAACCGACGGTGGGCGGGACGGCGACGCGAACCGCCTGGGGCAGGATCACGTAGCGCATCTGCTGGACGTAGCCCATGCCGAGGCTGGCCGACGCCTCCCACTGGCCGCGGGCGACCGATTCCACGCAGCCGCGCCAAATCTCCACGAGGAAGGCCGCCGTCCACAGGACCAGCGCCAGCCCGGCGGCCAGCCAGGCCGGCACGTCGATGCCGAACAGGCCGAGCCCGAAGAAGGCGAGGAAGAGCTGCATCAGCAGCGGCGTGCCCTGGAACAGCTCGACATAGCCCTGGACGAACATCCGTCCGGCCCGCGCCTTGCCGATGCGCAGGTAGAGCAGCGCCATCCCCAAGAGGCCGCCGCCGATGAAGGAGACCAGCGAGAGAACCACCGTCCAGCGCGCCGCCAACAGCAGGTTGCGCAGGATGTCCCACAGGGTGAAGGTCATCATCGCGCGGCCCTCCGCGGGAACAGCATTTTCCCGACGCCGCGCAGCGCCTGCCGCAGGGCCAGCGCCAGCAGCAGATAGAGGCCGGTGGTCAGGAAATAACTCTCGAAGGCGCGGAAGGTCCGCGACTGGATGAAGTTGGCGGCGAAGGTGATGTCCTCAGCCGCGATCTGCGACACCACCGCCGAGCCGAGCATGACGATGACGATCTGCGACGACAGCGCCGGCCAGATCCGTTGCAGGGACGGGATCAGGACGACGTGGCGGAAGGTCTCGAACCGCGTCATGGCGAGGCTGGCCCCGGCCTCGAATTGGCCACGCGGGGTGGCCTCGATGCCGGCGCGGATGATCTCGCCGCTGTAGGCGCCGAGGTTGATGACCATCGCCAGAACCGCCGCCTGGAACTCGGTCATCTGCACGCCGAGCGACGGCAGGCCGAAGAAGATGAAGAAGAGCTGGATCAGGAAGGGCGTGTTGCGGATCAGTTCGACATAGGCGACGACCGGCGGCCGCAGCCAGCGCGGCCCGAGCGACCGCGTCCAGGCGCAGGCGATGCCAAGCGCCACCCCAAACAGCGTGCCGATCAGGGTCAGTTCGACCGTCGTCACCAGCCCCTTCAGGATGACGGGCCAGTATTCGGCGATCCACGAATAATCGAAGCGGTAGGTCATGCGGCCCTCCGGTCAGCCCCCCGTACGCCGGGCCGCCGTGGGGGCCGAAGCCACCCGCGGCGCCCCGGCCTCATCGTCTTCAGAGGTCCTTCGGCAGGTCGGCGGACAGCCACTTCTGCGCGATGGCGTTCAGCGAGCCGTCGGCCTTGGCCGCCGCCAGGATGCCGTTCAGCTTCTCCAGCAGGGCCGGCTGCTCCTTGCTCAGGCCGATGTAGCAGGGGGAGTTCTTGATGAGGAACTTCAGCTCCGGCCGCTTCGGCGGGTTGCGGGCGAGGATCGCCGCCGCCACGACGTTGCCGGTCGCCACCACCTCGACCTGACCGGACAGGAAGGCGGAGATGGTGCCGTTGTTGTCCTCGTAGCGCTTGATGACCGCGTCGGCCGGGGCGATCTTGGTCAGCTCCAGATCCTCGATGGCGCCGCGGGTCACGCCGACGGTCTTGCCGGCCAGATCCTCCGGCTTCGCGGCGGTGACGCCGGCCGGGGCGAAGACGCCGTTGAAGAAGGGCGCGTAGGCGTCGGTGAAGTCGATGACCTTCTCGCGCTCGGCGTTCTTGCCGAGGCTGGAGATCACCAGATCGACCTTGTTGGTCTGCAGGAAGGGGATGCGGTTGGCGCTGGTCACCGGCACCAGTTCCACCTTCACGCCCATCTTGGCGCCGATCAGCTTCGCCACGTCGATGTCGTAGCCGAGCGGGGCCATGTCCGGGCCGACCGAGCCGAAGGGCGGGAAGTCCTGCGGGACGGCGACGCGCAGCGTGCCGCGCTTCGTGATGTCCTGCAGGGCGTCGGCGCGCGCGGCGGGGGCCTGGGCGATGGAAAGGCCGGCGACGGCGGCGACGGCCAGGGCGAGCAGGGTCCTGCGCTTCATGTCTCTAACTCCTCCGGTTCTGGATGGAATGGGTTGCTTGAAAGGGTTCAGGCGGGGGCGCCGGGCGAGAGGATCTCGCGCAGGCCGGCCAGGGGATCGGGGGCGGCGGCGAGGTCGAGGCCGTCCTCGACGCGCCGGATGTGCTCGTCCATCAGCCGCGCCGCCCCGGCGTAGTCGCCGGCGGCCAGCAGCGTCACGATGCCGGCGTGGTCGTCGCTGGACGCCGCGGCGTCCTGGTCGGACTGGTAGAGCATCGAGACCAGCGTCGTGCGCGCGGTCAGGTCGCGCAGGATGTCGGTCAGGAAGGCGTTGCCGAAGGCGTGGGCGAGGTGGATGTGGAAGTCGCCGAGCAGGCAAGTGCGCGACCCGACATGGCCGGTGTGCAGCGCCTCGCGCTCCTCCTCGACATGGGCGCGCAGGTGGGCGACGGCGTCCCCCGGAAGCGTGTGCAGATCGCGCAGCATCCCGGTCTCGATGACCCGCCGCGCCTGGAAGGCGGCCCGCGCCTCCGTCGCCGAGGGCTCCACGACGAACCAGCCGCGCCGGGCGCTGACATGGACGATGCCGCGCGTCTCCAGCCGCATCATCGCTTCCCGCACGCGGGTGCGGGACATGCCGTAGACCTCGGCCAGCTTCGCCTCGCCCAGCCGGGTGCCGGGCCGCAGCCGGCCGCCCAGGATGGCGGAGATCACGCTGTCTTCGATGCTGTCGGGAAGCTGGGTCATCAGGCTGCCGCACCAATCTTGTATACAAGACTGTTGAGCAAGCGGCGTGCCAACCGGAACGGCGCGGAAACGCTGGAGCCCGACCCTTGGCGCGATCAAAAATTGGGCATGACGCCGACCTGATTAAGCCTTATGCACTTTTCTGCGGCATCGCTTCGTTGCGCTTGCCCCGGATGGCGGAGGATGGCGGCGGAGAAGGCGGAACCAACGCCTGCCATCTTCAGTTGGGCTGAGGGACTCTCCCGCTTCGCAAAGAGGACCGTTCCCATGGCTCGTGCAGCCACCCATTCCCTTGCCATCGTCACCGGTGCGTCCACCGGCATCGGCCTCGAACTCGCCAAGCAATGCGCCCGGAATGGCTTCGACCTCCTGATCGCCGCCGACGATCCGGCCATCGAGGAGGCCGCCAGGGAACTCCGCTCCCTCGGTGTGCTGGTCGAAACGGTGCAGGCGGACCTCGCCACCCTCGACGGCGTCGACAAACTCTGCGCGGCGGTGAAAGGCCGGCCGGTCGACGCCCTGCTCGCCAACGCCGGCCACGGGCTGGGCCACGGCTTCCTCGACCAGGATTTCCAGGAGGCCCGCCACGTCATCGACACCAACATCACCGGTACGCTGTACCTGATCCAGACGATCGGCCGCGGCATGCGCGACCGCAAACAGGGCCGCATCCTGATCACCGGCTCGATCGCCGGCTTCATGCCCGGCACCTATCAGGCGGTCTACAACGGCACCAAGGCCTTCATCGACTCCTTCTCCTTCGCGCTGCGCCACGAGATCAAGGACTCCGGCGTGACCGTCACCTGCCTGATGCCCGGCGCCACCGACACCGAGTTCTTCGAGCGCGCCGGCATGGAGGACACCAAGATCGGCCAGGGCAAGAAGGACGACCCGGCGATGGTCGCCAAGGTCGGCTTCGACGCGATGATGCGCGGCGACGGCGACGTGGTGGCCGGCTGGAAGAACAAGCTGCAGACCGCCATGGCCGCCGTGACGCCCTCCGGCGTGCTGGCCGAGCAGCACCGCAAGCAGGCCGAGCCCGGCTCCGGCCACCACTGACGCAAGGCACACCTGCCCCCTTCCCACCCCCCTCCGGAGGAGCCCCGCATGAAAGCCCTGGTCTGGCACGGCACCGCTGACGTCCGTTACGACACCGTCCCCGACCCGGAGATCGAGCAGCCCCGCGACGCCATCGTCAAGGTCACGTCCTGCGCCATCTGCGGTTCGGATCTGCACCTCTACGACCACTTCATGCCCGGCATGGAGAAGGGCGACATCCTGGGTCACGAGTTCATGGGCGAGGTCGTCGACGTCGGGGCCGAGGCCAAGAGCGCCCTGAAGGTCGGCGACCGTGTCGTCGTTCCCTTCACCATCTGGTGCGGCGAGTGCGACCAGTGCCGCCGCGGCAACTATTCGGTCTGCGAGCGCTCCAACCGCAACAAGGCGATGGCCGACAAGCTGTTCGGCCACACCACGGCCGGGCTGTTCGGCTACACCCACCTGACCGGCGGCTATCCCGGCGGGCAGGCGGAGTATGTGCGAGTCCCCTTCGCCGACCGCACCCATGTGAAGATCCCGGACGGGCTGACCGACGAGCAGGTGCTGTTCCTCGGCGACATCTTCCCCACCGGCTGGCAGGCGGCGGCGCAGTGCGACATCCAGCCGACCGACACGGTGGCGATCTGGGGCTGCGGCCCGGTCGGGCAGATGACGATCCGCAGCGCCATCCTGCTGGGCGCCAAGCAGGTCATCGCCATCGACCGCGTGCCCGAGCGCCTGTCCATGGCCAAGGCCGGCGGCGCCATCACCATCAACTTCGAGGAGGAAAGCGTCGTCGAGCGGCTGAACGAGCTGACCGGCGGCAAGGGTCCGGAAAAATGCATCGACGCCGTCGGCATGGAGGCGCACGCCACCGCCACGCTCGATTCCATGTACGACCGCGCCAAGCAGGCGCTGGCCCTGGAATCCGACCGCGCGCATGTGCTGCGCGAGATGATGTATGTCTGCCGCCCCGCCGGCACGCTGTCGATCCCCGGCGTCTATGGCGGGCTGATCGACAAGGTCCCCTTCGGCATGTCGATGAACAAGGGCCTGACCTGGCGCATGGGCCAGACCCACGTCAACCGCTGGACCGACGACCTGCTGCGCCGCATCCAGGAGGGCCAGATCGACCCGTCCTTCGTCATCACCCACACCGTGGGTCTGGCCGACGGGCCGGGCATGTACGAGACCTTCCGCGACAAGCGGGACGGCTGCATCAAGGTCGTTCTCAAGCCGTAACAGGGAGGCGCACCATGGCGCATTACCGCAGGAATTCGTCCGCCGACCGGATGGCGCGCGGCCTGGGCTGGTTCAGCATCGGGCTGGGCGTGGCCCAACTGGTGACCGCCCGGCGCCTCGCCCGCTGGATGGGAATGGAGGAGCAGGCCGGGCTGATCCGTGCCTACGGCGCGCGCGAGATGGCGACCGGCGTCGGTCTGCTGGCGATGGGCGACGCCCGCCCCTGGATGTGGGGGCGGGTTGCCGGAGACGCGCTGGACCTCGCGACTTTGGCGTCGGCGCATCACGACGGCAACCCGCACCGGGAGAACGTCGCCACGGCGCTGGGCGCGGTGGCGGCGATGACGGCGCTCGACGTGCTGTGCACGGCGATGCTGCACCGGGAGGAGGCGACGGCCTGGACGCCGCCCCGCGACTACAGCGACCGCAGTGGTCTGCCGCGCCCGCCCGCCGCCATGCGCGGCACCGCCAAGGACGCCCCGATCCCCACCGACATGCGGACCCCGACCATCCTGCGCTTCGAACCCGCGGGGGCGAATTAGCATGAATAACCCTCTCCCCTCGGGGGAGAGGGTGGCCCGAAGGGCCGGTGAGGGGGTTGCGCGTGACGTGCGTCCGGCAAAAGCGCAACCCCCTCACCCTAAACCCTCTCCCCGGAGGGGAGAGGGGACAACATCCCCTCAACAGCACCCCGCCTTGCCGGCGCCGTAACGGGCCTGCAGACGGTTGTCGAGGAACTCGGTGTAGGTCATCGCCGGCTGGTCGGGGTGCCGGGTCCGCATGTGCTCCAGATAGGTGTCGTAATCCGGCACTCCGATCATGAGCTTGGCCGTCTGCTCGAAGTAACCGCGGAATCGGCTGAGGTTGCTTTTCAAGCCGCTCATCCGTCGTCCTTTTCCAATAGACCGTTCCCTCACTCCCGAAGGGGTGAGGGAACGGTGTGCCCCAACTCAATCCCCGGCCCGCGCGGTGGCGCCGCCCGTCGGGATTTCCCGCGTGGTCGGGCGGTCGCTGCGCAGCGCCTTCAGGCAGGACAGGACGCCGAAGACCAGCACCGCCAGCACCACCAGAACGAACAGCGAGGCGAGCGCCGCGTCCAGGTAATCGTTGAAGATCACCTGCCGCATCTGCTCCATCGAGGTCGCCGGGGCGAGCAGCCGGCCCTCGTTGGCGGCGGTGCTGAACCGCTCGGCGTGGGCGAGGAAGCCGATCGCCGGGTTGCTGTGGAAGACCTTCTGCACGCCCGCGGTCAGGGTGCAGATCAGCAGCCACGCCGCCGGCACCATGGTCACCCAGGCGTAACGCTCCCGCTTCATCCGGAACAGCACCACCGTCGCCAGGATCAGCGCGATCCCCGCCAGCATCTGGTTGGAGATGCCGAACAGCGGCCAGAACGTGTTGATGCCGCCCAGCGGATCGACCACCCCCTGATAGAGGATGTAGCCCCAGGCGGCGACGCACAGGCCGGTGGCGATCAGGTTGCCGGCCCAGGACGCCGTGCGCTGCAGCGGCTTGAAGAAGACGCCCAGCAGATCCTGGAGCATGAACCGCCCGGCGCGGGTGCCGGCGTCGACGGCGGTCAGGATGAACAGCGCCTCGAACAGGATGGCGAAATGGTACCAGAAGGCCATCATGCCCTTGCCGCCGAACAGCTCGGAGAAGATCTGCGCCATGCCGACCGCCAGGGTCGGCGCGCCGCCGGCCCGCGACAGGATGCTCACCTCGCCGACGTCCTGCGCCGTCTGGGTGATCATCTCCGGCGTGATGACGAAACCCCAGTTGTTGATGACCTGGGCCGCCGACTCCGCCGTGGTGCCGAGCAGCGCGGGCGGGCTGTTCATGGCGAAATAGATGCCCGGCTCGATGCAGGAGGCGGCGACCAGCGCCATGACGGCGACGAAGGACTCGGTCAGCATGCCGCCGTAGCCGATGAAGCGGGTGTGGAGTTCGTTCTCCACCATCTTCGGCGTGGTGCCGGAGGAGATCAGGGCGTGGAAGCCCGACACCGCGCCGCAGGCGATGGTGATGAACAGGAACGGGAACAGGCTGCCCGACCACACCGGGCCGGTGCCGTCGATGAAGCGGGTGACGCTGGGCATCTTCATCGGCGGCGCGACGAGCAGGATGCACAGCGCCAGCATCACGATGGTGCCGACCTTGAGGAAGGTCGACAGGTAGTCGCGCGGGGCCAGCAGCAGCCACACCGGCAGCACCGACGCCACGAAGCCGTAGCCGATCAGGATCCAGGTGATCTGCACGCCGGTCAGCGTGAAGACCGGCGCCCACGTCTCGCTCTGCGCCACCTGCCCGCCGAGCAGGATCGCCGCGATCAGCAGGAAGAAGCCGATGATGGAGATCTCGCCGATCCGGCCGGGGCGCAGGAAGCGCATGTAGATGCCCATGAACAGGGCGATCGGCACGGTGGCGGCGACCGTGAAGAAGCCCCACGGGCTGTTGGTCAGCGCCTTGACCACGACCAGGGCCAGCACCGCCAGGATGATGACCATGATCATGAAGGTGCCGAACAGGGCGATGACGCCGGGGATGTCCCCCAGCTCGGCCTTGATCAGCTCACCCAGCGACCGCCCGTCGCGGCGCATCGAGACGAACAGGATCATGAAGTCCTGCACCGCCCCGGCGACCACCACGCCGGCCAGAATCCACAGCATGCCCGGCAGATAGCCCATCTGGGCCGCCAGCACCGGGCCGACCAGCGGGCCGGCGCCGGCGATGGCCGCGAAATGGTGGCCGAACAGGACGTACTGGTTGGTCGGGACGTAGTCCAACCCGTCGTTGTGGCGCATCGCCGGAGTCGGGCGCGCCGGGTCCAGCCGCATGACGCGGGTGGCGATGAACAGGCTGTAGTAGCGGTACGACACTAGGTAAGTACAGACGGCGGCAACGACCAGCCAGAGGGCGTTGATGGTCTCGCCGCGCGCCAGCGCGACGGTGCCGAGCGCGAAGGCGCCCAGCACGGCGAGGACCAGCCACGGCGCGTGATTGAGGATGCGGGGCATGCGTACTCCTCCCAAACGATTCGCAATCGTTGAAAAGCACGATGAACCTGATGAAAACGATGGAGAATCATCCTCTCATCACGCCCGAACGGGAAGAGCAAACTCGCCGGTCGCGACAAAATGGGTCAAAAATAAGGCGTACCCTCAATTTGGGCGGGCTGCCCACCGCCCTCGGACGATCAGGGCGCCATGGACGACTCCGGCGCCCAGGCTGGTGTGGCCGCTAAACATGACGAGGCCGAGTCCCCAACCCTGCCACGACACGAGGAGGCCCAGCGCCCCCAGCAGGGAAACGGCCCCGCCGACGCGCAAGGCGAGCGTCGCGGGGCCCGGCAGGGACCGTCCGAACAGGTCGTGCTGCGGACGGTCCATCGCGACGGCCAGGGCGGCGAACCCGGTCAGGCACAGGATGAAGGACGACAGGTGGATCATGCTCATCCCTCGCGCAGAACGGCGCCACCGGCCGGCTTATTAACGGATTCGCGGGCCGGCTTGCGGGCCGGCCGCGTCTTGGGTTGGTGGCGGAGCGTGCGGACCGCCAGGACGGCGTGGAGCGCCGCCAGCGCCCAGCACATCAGGTCCATGCCGATGAACACCCAATCGCCTTCGGCCAAGCTGCGCCACAGCGGCCGCTGCGTGGTCGCGGCGTTGAGCACGGGCAGCAGCGCCAGCAGCGCCGCGGCCAGCCACAGCTGCTCGACCCAGGCCTTCTTCGCCGGGCGCAGCACGCCGTGCAGCAGCGTCAGCGTCCAGACGATGAAGAAGCTGTGGATCTCCCAGTTGGCGCGATCCGCCAGGGACTCCGGCAGCAGGCGGTTCGCCCACAGGAAGGCCGCCATGGCAACCGACAGGCCGGCGATGCTGGCGATGTTCAGCCGCTCCACGACGTGGAAGCCGACATGGGGCCGGGCCGGATCGGGCAGCTTCTGCCGCCGCTTCACCGTCCACATCACCAGACCGGTGCCCACCATGGCGGTACCGGCGAGGCTGACGAGGAAATACAGCCAGCGCGTCACCGAGTCGCTGAAGCGTCCCAGATGCAGGGCGTAGAGCACGCCGCGGGTCTCCGCCGCCGGCCCCACCCCTTCATGGACGGCCAGCAGTTTGCCGGTGGTCCCTTCGAATTCCAGATACTGCGGGCTCATCGAGACGCGCCCGCCGTCGCCACGCGCCACCGCCACCCGCGCCGCCGCGTCGCCGGGATGGGTGGCGGTGACCCGCCCGACGCCGTCGCGGCCCCAGCGCTCCTGGGCGTGGCGCACCATGTCCTCGATCGAGGCGAGCGGCGCCTTTTCGCCGCTGGGCTTGCCCGGCTGGATGAAGGCGCTGAGTTCGGCGTTGAACTGCTGGCGCTCCGCCGCGGTCTTGATCCCCGCCTGCTGGCCCCAGGGCATGTAGAGCGCCATCAGCGTCACCAGCCCGGTGTAGGTGATCATGGCGTGGAAGGGCAGCCCGAACACCGACAGCGCGTTGTGCGCGTCGAGCCAGGAGCGCTGCCCCTTGCCCCAGCGGAAGGTGAAGAAATCGACGAAGATCTTCTTGTGGGTGATGACCCCGCTGACGATGGCCACCAGCATGAACATGGCCGCGATTCCCGCGATCCAGCGCCCCCACACCACCGGCATGTAATGGAACTGGAAATGGAAGCGGTAGAAGAAGTCGCCGCCCAGCGTCGCGCGCGACGACACCGTCTGACCCGTCGCCGGGTCGAAATTGCCCTCGCCGAAACCGCGCTGGCCGGGGGCCGCCCCGGCGGTGCGCCAGAAGGCGTAGACGCTGTTGTTGCGGGCGTCCGGCAGGCGCAGGCTCCATTGCGGGCTGCCCGGCACCAGGGCGACGAGTTCGTCGGCCACCCGCTGGGCCACCTGGGCCTGATCCGGCACCCCGCTCTGCACCGGCAGTTCGGGGCGCATCCATTGCGACAGCTCGTCCTTGAAGTAGGACACCGTCCCGGTGAGGAACATCGCGTAGAGCACCCAGCCGAGAAGCAGCCCGACCCACGTGTGCAGGTCGGACATGCTCTGGCGAAGGCCGCGGCCGTCGGGGCGCGCTTGCTGGTCCGTCGTCACGCTCGGCTCCCCATCACCAGACCGACCACGCCGCCAGCAACAGCGGCGCGGCCACGACAAGAAGGCCCGCCCAGGCGCGCAGCGCGCTGCGGACCGCGAAGACCCAGATCACGGCGGCGGCATAGACGAGGAAACTCGCCATCTCGCCGGTGAGCACCGCCTGCGGCGTGCTCATGGGAAGCGCCAGCACCGCCACGCTGGCGAGTGCGGCCAGCGCATAGCCGCCGAACAGGGCGGCGGCTATGCGCGAGACGAGCGGGCCAACAGAGCGGACCCGTCCGGCCACGGAGGTCATTTGTTGGGCGTCGCCGCCGGGCCGGCGGGGACCGGCGCCAGACCCTCGGGGTGGACATAGGTCACCGTGGTGACGTAGCTGACGCCGTCGTATTTCTCGGCCCCGTTGGTGCCCTGGCGCTCGCCGGGGGTGCGCTCGTTCAGGCTGACTTCGGCCACGTAGGTGCCCTTCCACGGCAGGTCGAAGGTGACCAGACCCTGCTCGTCGCTGTGCTCCTCCTTGGCCCAGCCGGACTGGGTGACCAGCATCACCTTGGTCTTGGCCTTGGGCTGACCCTGGAAGACCAGCTTGAACTGGCCGGGCTTGCCGGTGGGCACCAGATCCAGCGTCAGCTTCGGCGCCTGCTCGGCGAAGCCGGTGATCAGGCGCGCGGCGGGGTGGAACCAGTTGGTGGTCTCCTTGTCGCCCTGCTTCCACGTGTAGAGCGGGTAGAGCGTGTCCTCGGCGACGATGCTCTCGCCGTTGGCGGCCTTGAAGGGCAGCGCGAAGCCGTCGGCGGTCTTGGCGGCCTCGGCCTTCTGCTCGCCCTTGGCGGAGAGGAGGGTGCCGGCCGGCTTGCCGAACTTGTCGAGCAGGCCGGGCGAGACCTCGCGCAGATTCTCGCCGAACTCCCCGAAGCGGATCGTGGCGTTGCCCTGGTCGGGCTGCTCGATCCAGATCTGGTGGGCTTGGGCGGGCATGGTGGCGGGCATGGCGAAGCCCAGCGCGGCGATGAGAGCGAGCGACAGTTTGTTCATGGTGAAATCCAGGAAGATCGAGAGGTTCAGAAGTCGACGGTGGCGGACAACAGCACCGTCCGCGGCGAACCGACGGTCACGTAGGTGCCGGTGGTCAGCCAGTACTCCTTGTCGAAGAGGTTCTCGACGCTGGCGCGCAGCACGACCGGCTTGCCCGACACGTCGGTGGTGTACCGGGCACCGATGTCGAAGCGGGTCCAGCCGTCGAAACGCAGCGTGTTGGCGTTGGTCAGGTAGGAGCCGGAGGTGTGGATCACGCGTCCGTTGAGGGCGAGGCCCTCGACCCACGGGGTGTCCCAATCCAGGCTGGCGGAGAAGCTCTTGTCCGGCACGCCGGCGGCGTCGTTGCCCTCTTCCGAGGCGACGGCGGTCTTCGTCAGCTCCGGCTTCAGGAAGGTCGCGCTGGCCATGGCGCGCAGGCCGGGCAGGATCTCGCCGTAGGCGGACAGCTCCAGGCCGCGGTTGCGCTGCTCGCCGTCATAGGCCAGCTCGTTGGACGTGGTGCGGATCGAGCTGGGGCGGGTGATCTGGAACACCGCGGCCGTGGTCGTGATGGTCCCCCAGTCGACCTTGACGCCGCCCTCGAGCTGCTTCGACTTGTAGGGTTCGAGAACCGCGCCGGTGTTGGCGTAGCCGGCGCCGACGATGGTGCCGCGCGACAGGCCCTCGGCGTAGTTGCCGTAGACCGCGACGTTCTCCAGCGGCTTGACGACCAGACCGGCGAGCGGCGTCGTGGCGCTGGCGTTGTAGTTGCTGGTCTGCGCGCCGGTCGTCGTGCTGAAGCCTTTCACCTTCACCGTCTGGTCGCGCACGCCGAGCGTCAGCAGGACACGGTCGTTGACGAAGGACAGCGTGTCGGCGATGGCGATGCTGCTCAGCGTCGTCTCGGCCGACTTGCGCGGGTCGGTGCGCGGCGCGGTGATGACGGGCAGCGGCGCCGGGTTGTAGATGTTCGACGGGGCCGAGCCGGCGGCCTGGATGTAGGCGTTGCCCTCCTCCCGCTGGAACCCGGTGTAGCCGATGTTGACCTGATGGCGGACGGGACCCGTCTCGAAGCGCAGGCGCGCGCCGGCCGTGCCACTGACCGTCTCGCTGTAGGAGTCGTAGTAGGAGTTGCGGACCGTGAAGTTGCCGAGCGCGTTCACGGCGGGGTTGGACTGCGGGAACACCTGATCGTTGGTGCCGTCGCGGTAGCCGATGCCGGCGTAGGCGGTCAGCCACTCCGTGACGTCGAACTCGATGTTCGAGGCGATGGTCTTGTCCTTCTGGACCAGCGTCGTGCCCGGGTACCAGTTGCTCCGCGCGTCGGGCGGCGACGGGATCGCCGTCGTCGTGGGGAGGATGCTAATCTGCGGGCGGAAATTGTCGGTGTCGTCGCGCTGGATGATGCCGTCGAGCGACCAGCGCAGCCGCTCGCCCCGGTAATCCACGGCCAGCGAGCCGAGGCCGGTCTTGACGTCTCCGTCCTCGATCGAGGCCTCGCCGCCGCGCAGCAGCCCGTTGAAGCGCACGCCCCAGGCGTTGTTCTCGCCGAAGCGGCGCCCGGTGTCGACATGGACGCCGAAGTTGGCGTCGCTCTGGTACAGCCCGGTCACGCGGGTCAGCGGCTGATCGCCGGCGCGCTTGCTGAGAATGTTGATGCCGCCGCCGATGCTGCCATTGGGGGCGATGCCGTTGATCAGCGCGCCCGGCCCCTTCAGCAGCTCGATCCGCTCGATGATCTGCGACGGCACGCGGTTGGAGGACACCAGCCCGTACATGCCGTTGAAGCCGACGTCACCGGACGGAACGGCGAAGCCGCGGATCTGAAAGGTGTCGTCGAAGCCGTTGCCGCCGGTGGTCGTGCGCACCGACGAATCGTTGATCAGCGTGTCCGCCGCCGTGCGCGCCTGCTGGTTCTCGATCAGTTCGGAGGTGTAGTTCGTCGTGCTGAACGGCGTGTCCAGCGTGTTCTTCGTGCCCAGCAGGCCCAGGGTCCCGCCGCGCGCCACCTGACCGCCGGCGTAGGGCGGCGGCGGCTCGCCCGGCAGCGCGCCGGCGTTGGCCGACACCTGGACGGAGGGCAGCACTGTCGCCCCGGCCGGGGCGTTCACGACCGGCGAAGACCCTTGCGCGACGAGGCCGTACCCCGAGGAGGTGCCCGCGAGCTGATAACCGCTGCCGTCCAGCAGGCGGCGCAAGCCGTCCTCGACCGTCGTCGTTCCGCGCAGCCCCTGGGAGGTCTTGCCCCGGACCTGCGCCGGGTCCACGGCGATGCTCACCCCGGCCTGGGCGGCGAAGCTGCGCAGCGCGGTGTCCAGCGGTCCCGCCGGCACGTTGGCGTCGATCGTGCGCGCCGCCGTCTGGGCCTGCGCGGCCGGCGCGAAGGAAAGGCCGCCCACGAGGACGGCGCTGGCAAAGCAAACGGCCATGGCGACCGGGCGCAGACCCGGTGCGAAGACATCATGCGCGGCGCCGCGGCGGCGGGCGGTCAGGCGCAGAGAGCCCTTGCCGCAAGATTGAGGCATTGTGCCTGTTCCTCTACCAAAAGGTGTATATGTGGCGCAGCGTTAGCGACCGGCACCCTGTCCGTTTCAAAAAAGCCGAACGTCTGCGCTGATCGCCTGAATGCGAATGATTTTCATTCTAAGCATCAGCCGACGGATCGCGCAAGGGGGCAACGTCACCGTTCCGGTGATCGTTTATGTCTTTATGTCCGTGATTTTCTTACGGGAATTCTGGATGCTTCAAGTCCCTTCCCCCCACAGGGGAGAGGGTTATGAAGCCCCCGGCAGGCTTCAGGCGCTGCCCCGTACCAGCAATTCGAACCCCACGTCCTGGGTGCGGTTCTCCACCTCGCCGCCCTGCATCCGCCGCAGCAGGAGGTTGGCGGATTCCGTGCCGATCTTGCGGCTGGCGATGGCGATGGTGGTCAGGCCCGGCGTCAGTTGCCCGGCGATGTCGTAATTGCCGAACCCGGTGATCGCCAGATCCTTCGGCACCGAGATCCCCAGGCCGCTGCAGGCCAGCAGGGCGCCGGAGGCCAGCACGTCGCTGACGAACACCACGGCGTCGGTGTCGGGATGCTGCTCCCGGACCAGCTTCAGCAGCTCCACGCCGGTCGCCATCACCATCGGCCCGCTGGCGACGGTGACGACGCGCGGCGTCACGCCCGGGAAATGACGTTCATGGGCGTCCTGGAAGCCCTTCAGACGCTCCTTGGCGCGGTGGTCGCCCGGCTTCATGACGCCCGTGAAGGCCAGCCGGCGGTAGCCGCGCCCCACCAGATGGTCGACCACGCTCATCAGGGCGGCGTGGTTGGAGAAGCCGACCAGCATGTCGACGGGGCGGTTCGTCCAACTCCAGCTTTCGACCACCGGAACCCCGGTGCGCTTCAGGAGGGCCGTGGTTTCCTGGGTGTGGCGGGTGCCGATGATGAAGAAGCCGTCGGGGCGCCGCCCGCTGAAGCTGCGGACCAGCGACTCCTCCCGCCCCGCCATGTAGTCGGTGTGGCCGAGGAAGACCTGATAGCCCTCCGGCAGCAGGACGTCGGTCAGGCCCTGGATGGTTTCCGCGAAGATCGAGGCGGAGATGGTCGGGATGATCGCCGCCACCGTCATGCTGCGGTTGGAGGCGAGGTGGCTCGCCGCCAGGTTCTGCACGTAGCGGGTTTCGCGCACCGCCTCCTCGATGCGGGCGAGCGTGTCCGGGCCGACGCTGCGCGGATCGCGGAGCGCGCGCGAGACCGTCTGCGTGGAGACCCCGGCGGCCTGCGCCACATCGGCCATCGTCACCGCGCGGGTCGCGGAGCGCCGCCGTGACTCCGCCTTCCTGAGCGAAAGCTGTCCTTCGTCCGTCACCTGGGATGACCTCTTATCCTGCCTCCGCCGGCCCGCCTTCGGGCACCGACCGGCCGCCTTCTTGTGCATGGCCGCGCCCGCCGTTGCAAGCCGGGCGCGGCCCGTTTCCACAATCCATAGCGCATTTCATGTTAGCGGTCACGTGAACGCTAACGCGATCGCACGCTGAAGATGCTTGATTGCCCCAACCAATCATGTTACCGGTCACGTTAGCGGTCACTCGGAACGGATACGAAGGTGGACGATCCGGGAGATGCTGGGAGGGACACCGCGGCGGCCCGATGGCCGCACGGCGGGCAAGCAACAAAGACAAGCAACGAAGCAGGCAAGACATGAGCGTTCTTGCGGACAGCGTCGCCTGGATCACCGGCGGCGGCAGCGGAATCGGGGAGGCCGGCGCACGGGCGCTGGCGCAGGGCGGCGCCACCGTCGTCCTGTCCGGACGGCGCGAAGACGCGCTCGACCGCGTGGCGGAGTCCATCCGCAACGCCGGCGGCACGGCCGAGACCGCGGTCCTCGACGTGGCCGACGAGGCGGCGGTGCGGCGCGTGGCGGCGGCGATCCTCGACCGCCACGGGCGGATCGACACGCTGGTCGCCAGCGCCGGGATGAACCTGCCCAACCGCAGCTTCCGCGATCTCGGGACGGAGGGCTGGCGGCGGCTGGTCGACGTCAACCTCAACGGCACCATGCACGCCATCCAGGCGGCGCTGCCCGCCATGCGGGAGCGCCGGTCCGGCACCGTCATCATCGTGTCCTCCTGGGTCGGGCGGCACGCGCTCGTCCTCGGCGGACCCGGCTACAACGCGACGAAGCAGGCGCTGGTGACTCTGAGCCACAGCCTGAACATGGAGGAATGGCGCAACGGCCTGCGCTCCTGCGTGGTCATGCCGGGCGAGGTGGCGACCGACCTGCTGGGCCAGCGCCCCTCCCCGCCCCCGGCGGCGGAGATGGCGCGCCTGCTCCAGCCCGACGATCTGGGCCGCACCATCCGCTTCGTGGCCGAGATGCCGCCCCACGTCTGCGTCAACGAAATCCTCATCAGCCCCGTCTGGAACCGCGCCTTCTTCACCGAAGCCCCGGCGACCAACGGCTGACCGAATCCAACCTTCCGCCCCATCCTTCCGCCATGGCCGGCGGACCCACGGCAACAAGACCCGGACATCATGGACAAGAAACGCAACATCCTCAGCGGTTACCGTGTGCTCGACTGCTCCATCGCCATGGCCGGCCCGCTGGCGGCGCAGCGCCTGGGCGACCTCGGCGCCGACGTGGTGAAGGTGGAGCCGGTGACCGGCGAGTGGCAGCGCCACACCGCGGCGGGCGGCATCACCGGCAACAAGGTGAACGTCTCCTTCCTGTCGCTGAACCGGAACAAGCGCTCGCTCGCCGTCGACCTGAAGAACACCGAGGGCAAGGCCCTGCTGATGGAGCTGGTCAAGACCGCCGACGTGTTCCTCCAGAACTACCGGCCCGGCGTCGCCAAGCGGCTGGGCGTGGACTATGAATCGCTCTCCGCGGTCAACCCCCGCCTGATCTACCTGTCGATCTCCGGCTATGGCGAGACCGGCCCCTACGTCCAGCGTCCGGGCCAGGACCTGCTGTTGCAGGGCATGTCCGGCGCCATGCTGTCGGCGGGCCGCGAGGGCGAGGCCCCGACCCCTGCCGGCCAGTATCTGGTGGACGCGATCACCGGCTACACCGCCTTCGAAGGCGTGCTGGCCGCCCTGCTCCACCGCGAGCGCACCGGCGAGGGCCAGCTTGTCCAGGTCAACATGCTGGACGCCATCACGACGATCCAGATGCAGGAGCTGTCGGTCTTCACGGTCGGCGGCAAGCCGCAGACCCGCTCCGCCGAGCCGCACGCCCACGTCTACATCCGCGCCCCCTACGGCGCCTTCGCCACCAGCGACGGCTTCATCATCGTGGCTTTCCCGCCGCTGAAGCTGCTGGGCGAGCTGATCGGCGAACCGTCCTTCCTCGACATGGAGGACGAGACCGACAGCTGGTCGCGCCGCGACGAGATCTTCGCCAAGACCCGCGACCGGCTGACCGCGAAGACGTCCGCGGAGTGGCTGGAGCTGTTCAACGCCGCCGGGGTCTGGGCCGGGCCGGTCTACGGCTACGCCGACCTCGTGAACGACCCGCAGATCAAGCACAACGGCACCTTCGTCGAGTACGACCACCCGACCGAGGGCCGCGTCAAGACGCCGGGCTTCCCGATCAAGTTCTCCAAGACCCCGTCGGAGGTCGAGCGCGGCGCCCCCCTGACCGGCGAGCACACCCGTGAGGTGCTGGAAGCCGCCGGCTTCGCCGCCGAGGCCATCGACCGTCTGCTGGCCGCCGGCGTCGTCGCCGCCACCGAGCCGGAGGCGGAGGAAGAGGAGGTTCGGGCATGCGCTACCGCGCGCTGACCTGGGACCACCCGCGCGGCTACAACGCCTTGGCGGCAGCCGCCGCCGGGCTGGACGAGGAACGCGACGGGCTTGCCATCGACTGGGACAAGCAGCCGCTCGAAGGCTTCGAGGCCCATCCGATCAGCGACCTTTGCGCCCGCTACGACCTGATCGTGCTCGATCACCCCCATGTCGGGGAGGCCGTGGCGGAACGCGGCCTGATTCCGCTGGAGGACCTGTTCACCGCCGCGGACATCGCCGGCTGGCAGCGCGACAGCATCGGGCCGAGCCTCGCCAGCTACCGCTTCGCGGACCGGCACTGGGCGCTGCCGCTCGACGCGGCGACGCAGGTCATGGCCTGCCGCGCCGACCTTCTGGACGAGCCGATCCCGGTCACCTGGGCGGAGGTGGCGAGCCTGTCCGAACGGGCGCCGGTCGCCCTGTCGCTGGCCGGGCCGCACGCCTGCCTGACCTTCCTGTCCATGGCCACGGCCTTCGGCGATCCGCCCGCGGTGGCCGATCCCGACCGGCTGGTCTCGGCCGAGGTCGGGGAACGGGTGCTCGACCTCATGGCGACGCTGGCCGGGCGGATGCCGGCGGCGGTGCGCGGGCTGAACCCCATCGGGCTGCTCGGCCACATGGCCCGCATCGACAAGGTGGCGCTCTGCCCGCTGGTCTACGGTTACGTCAACTACGCGGCCCCCACCGCAGCGGGCGAGAAGCCGGTGACCTTCGCCGACGCGCCGCGTGCCACGGCGGACGGGCGTCCCGGCTCGACGCTGGGCGGCACCGGCATCGGCGTCTCCGTGCGCTGCGAGGTGACGCCCGCCCTGCTCGACCATCTGCGCTGGCTGCTCGGCGCCGAGGCGCAGCGGAGCTTCATCCCGGCCCACGACGGCCAGCCGAGCCGCCGCGACGCCTGGGCGGACACGGCGGTGAACGAACGCTGGGGCGGTTTCTACCGCAACACCGCCGCGACGCTTGAGGCCGCCTATGTCCGGCCGCGCCACGCCGGCTACATCGCTTTCCAGGCCGACGCCGCCGCGATGATCCGCGACGCGCTGGCCGACGGCACGCCGCACCCGGCGTTGCTCGACCGTCTGCAACACCGCTACGCCGCCAGCCGCCCGGTTGCTGGCACCGAACGATAAGGCCCATCCCATGGACTCGCTCAACACCCCCGATCCGGCGCTTGGCGCGGTCACCGTCACGGTGGACGGCTTCGTCGCCACCATCACGCTCGACCGCCCGCAGAAGCTGAACGCGGTGACCCCGGAGATGGCCGCGCAGCTGGTCGCCGCCGTGGCCCGCTGCAACGCCGACGACGACATCCGCTGCGTCGTGCTGACCGGCGCCGGGCCGCGCGCCTTCTGCTGCGGCTCCGACATCCGCGAGCTGGACCGCTACGACACCGCCTGGAACTTCCGCAACCGCGAAGACTATTGCGACGCCATCCGCGGCTTGCGCAAGCCCAGCATCGCCGCGGTCAACGGCTACGCCTTCGGCGGCGGGCTGGAAACGGCGATGAGCTGCGACATCCGCATCGCGTCGGAGAACGCGCAGTTCGGCGCGCCGGAGATCAAGCTCGGCTGGATCGGCGGCGGCGGCGTGGCGGCCTTCCTCTCGCACTCCATCGGCACCTCCAACGCCGCGATGATGATCCTGACCGGCGACCCGATCCCGGCGGACAAGGCACTGGCCTGGGGCCTCGTCAGCGAGGTGGTGCCCGCCGACCGACTGCTCGCCCGCGCGCAGGAGATCGCCGCCATCGTCGCCAGCCGTGCCCCCATCGCGGCGGAGACGGCGAAGCTGAACCTGAAGGCCGCCCACACCATGCCGGTGGAAAAGGCCATCGAGTACGAGCGCGACCTGCAGACCATCTGCTTCGCCACCGCGGACGCCGCCGAGGGGCGCGCCGCCTTCAAGGAAAAGCGCAGCCCGGTCTTCCGGCGCAAGTAACGACCCGGCGCAAGCAAGAGGAGAGGCACCCATGAGCAAGCGACCCCTTCCCCTCGACCCCGCCGCCGCCCTGCCGACGGACGAGGGCGCGCTCCTGGTCGGGCGCGCCTGGCGTCCCGGCGTCGGCCCCTCGGTCATCGCCGTGCGCGGCCGGGACGTGTTCGACATCACCAGCCGCGACGCGCCCACCGTGCGCGATCTGGTGGAGACCGGCGCCGCCGCAGCCATCGCCCGCGACCTGCCCGGCGAATGGATCGGCACCGCCGCCGCCATTCTCGCCAATTCCGACGAGGACCGGCGCGACCCGGAGCGGCCCTGGCTGCTGGCCCCCATCGACCTCCAGGCGGTGAAGGCGTCCGGCGTGACCTTCGTGGTCAGCCTGCTGGAGCGCGTCATCGAGGAGCAGGCGCGCGGCGCCCCGGAGAAGGCGCTGGCCATCCGTGCCGACATCGACGCGCTGATCGGGCGCGACCTGTCCAGCCTGAAGCCCGGCTCGCCGGAGGCCATGGAGGTCAAGAAGGCGCTGATCGCCCGCGGGGTGTGGTCGCAGTATCTGGAGGTCGGCATCGGCCCCGACGCCGAGATCTTCACCAAGGGCCAGCCGATGTCGGCGGTCGGCACCGGCGCCCACGTCGGCATCCCGCCCTATTCG
The DNA here is from genome assembly GCF_003119195.2 of Azospirillum baldaniorum. NCBI lineage: Bacteria > Pseudomonadati > Pseudomonadota > Alphaproteobacteria > Rhodospirillales > Azospirillaceae > Azospirillum > Azospirillum baldaniorum. The sequence continues at coordinate 1,123,630 of NZ_CP022254.1, forward strand.
GTGTGGAACAACCCGGAGCCGGAAATCGCCGTCCTGGCCTCCAGCCGCGGGGACATCGTCGGCGCCACGCTCGGCAACGACATGAACCTGCGCGACGTCGAGGGGCGCTCCGCCCTGCTGCTCGGCAAGGCCAAGGACAACAACGCCAGCGGCTCCATCGGCCCGTTCATCCGTCTGTTCGACGACCGCTTCACGCTCGACGGTGTGCGCAGCGCCGAGCTTGGGCTGGTGGTCGAGGGCAGCGACGGCTTCCGGCTGGAGGGCTCCAGCTCCATGTCGCAGATCAGCCGCGACCCGGTGGAGCTGGTGGAGGCCACCATCGGCGAGAACCACCAGTATCCGGACGGCTTCGTCCTGCTGCTCGGCACCATGTTCGCGCCGGTCGAGGACCGCGACCGTCCGGGCGAGGGCTTCACCCACAAGCTGGACGACGTGGTGACCATCACCGCCCCGGCGCTGGGCAGCCTGACCAACCGGGTCCGCCATTGCGCCGACTGCGCGCCCTGGGACTTCGGCGCCGCCGCGCTGATGCGGAACCTCGCGGGCCGCGGCCTGCTCGGCTGATGCCGCACCAAGACCGAGAGCAGCGAGAACAAGAAAGGACCCGCCCGTGACCCTCACCGGCATGATGCTGATCGGCGCCGAGAGCCACCGCGGCCGCAACGGCGAGATCCACGCCATCGACCCGTCCACCGGGGCAAAGCTGGAACCCGCCTTCGGCGGCGGCGGGACGGCGGAGGTGGACCGCGCCTGCCAGCTCGCCTGGGATGCCTTCGACCGCTTCCGCGAGACCGCGCCGGAGGACCGCGCCGTCTTTCTGGAGGCGGTCGCCCGCAACATCCTCGACCTCGGCGACGCTCTCATCGTCCGCGCCATGGCCGAAAGCGGCCTGCCGCGCGCCCGGCTGGAGGGGGAGCGGGGCCGCACCGTCGGCCAGCTCCGCCTGTTCGCCGCGGTGGTGCGGGAAGGAAGCTGGATCGGCGCCCGCATCGACCCGGCCCTGCCGGAGCGGGCGCCCCTGCCCCGCCCCGACCTGCGCCAGCGCCGCATCCCGCTCGGCCCGGTCGCGGTGTTCGGCGCCAGCAACTTCCCGCTGGCCTTCTCGGTGGCCGGGGGCGACACCGCGTCGGCCTTCGCCGCGGGTTGCCCTGTGGTGGTCAAGGCCCACTCCGCCCATCCCGGCACGTCGGAGCTGGTCGGCCGCGCCGTCCAGGCCGCCGTCGCCGAATGCGGCCTGCCGGAGGGCGTCTTCTCGCTGATCTTCGGCGCCGGCTCCTCGGTGGGCACGGCTCTGGTCGCCGACCCGCGCATCAAGGCGGTCGGCTTCACCGGGTCGCGCCGCGGCGGCGTGGCGCTGATGGAGGTGGCGGCCAAGCGCCCGGAACCGATCCCCGTCTACGCGGAGATGAGCAGCATCAACCCGGTCTTCCTGCTGCCGGCGGCGCTCGCCGCGCGGGCGGAGGCTCTGGGCCGGGGCTTCGTCGCCTCGCTGACCATGGGCGCCGGGCAGTTCTGCACCAACCCCGGCATCCTGCTGGCGGTGGACGGGCCGGACCTCGACCGCTTCGTGGCGGCCGCCGTGGAGGCGCTGGGCGGCAGCGCGGCGCCGACCATGCTGACGCCGGGCATCCACGCGGCCTTCGACGCCGGGGTGGCCGCCCTGGCCGGCAACGCCCTCGTGGCGACGCTGGCCCGCGGGCTGGACGGCGACGGCCCCAACCGGTGCCGGGCGGCGCTGTTCGCCACGACCGCCGACGCCTTCCTCGACGACCCGGCCCTGCGCGAGGAGGTGTTCGGCGCCGCCTCCCTGCTCATCCGTTGCCCGGATCTGGAGTCCTTGCGCGCGGTGGCGGAACGGCTGGACGGCCAGCTCACCGCGACCCTGCACATGGACGCGGCGGACACCGGAGCGGCGGCGGTCCTGCTGCCGACGCTGGAGCGCAAGGCCGGCCGCATCCTGGCCAACGGCTGGCCGACGGGCGTCGAGGTCTGCCACGCCATGGTGCATGGCGGGCCTTTCCCGGCCACGTCGGACGGCCGCACCACCTCGGTCGGCACGGCGGCCATCGAGAGGTTCTTGCGGCCCGTCTGCTACCAGGACATCCCGGCCGACCTGCTGCCGCAAGCCCTGCGCGACGGCAACCCGCTGGGGCTGTGGCGCCGGTTCGACGGAGCGTTGGGCCGGCACTGAACCCCGACCACCGGCCCGCATACTCTGGTATGGTTCCAGGATTGCGGGCCAAACCAACCAAAAAAGACAGTAAACGAACAAATTCAGAGGAGGACGCAGCATGAAGCCGTTTCTGAGCGCAATCACGGGCATCACCCCCCTTCTGGCCGGCGGGCTCGCCGCCGCCTTGGCGATGGGCACCGCCTCGGTCGCCCTGGCCCAGTCATCCGGAAAGACGGTGGTGACCTTCGCTGCGTCCCACTTCGCCGAGGTCGGCCGCGGCGATCGGCTGAAGGCCTGGGTGGAGACGTTCAACCAGTCCCAGCCCGACATCGAGGTGAAGCCGGTCACCATCCCCTTCTCCTCCTTCGCGACCACCATCTTCACGCAGATGGGCGGCAACGGCGGCCCCGACGTGATCCGCTTCGACCTGCCGGAGTTCTACGCCGCGGTGGCCGCCAAGTCGGTCCTGCCGATCGACGACATCGTGAAGGACGGCGCCCACAACTTCACCGCCGCCGACCAGTACATGAAGGTCGAGGGCAAGCGCTACGGCTTCGCCTTCGACACCGCCAACTACGCGATGGTCTACAACGCCGCGCTGCTGCCCAACGGCACGCCGCCCAAGACCTTCGAGGAGTTCGTGAAGCTCGGCAAGGAGGCGACGAAGGACGGCAACTACGGCTTCGCCTTCCGCGCCACGATGGCCGAGCGCGGCGGCGTCTGGTACGACCTGACCAACTTCGTCTACGGCTTCGGCGGGCGCTGGTCCAAGCCGGACGGCACGCCGACCTTCAACAGCCCGGAGGTCGTGGCGGGTGTCGCCGCCTACAAGACCGTCTACGACGCCGGCATGATCCCCAAGGGCACCGACGCCGCCACCTACCGGCGGATGTTCTGGGAAGGCAAGGTCGCCATGGAGATCGACAACGGCGGCGTCGCCACCATCCTGACCTCGCAGGGCAAGGCGCACCCCATCGCCGCCGCCCCGTCGCCCTTCCCGCACAAGGAGCAGGGCATGATCCTGGCTCCGGTGACCATCAACGCCAACACCAAGGTGAAGGACGCCGCCGGCAAGTTCCTGCAATGGGCGCTCCAGCCCCAGCAGCAGCAGGAACTCCAGACCCTGCTCGGCGCCGCCAACGTCGCGACGACGGTGGAGCGCACGCCGGAGGAGCTTCAGGCCATGCCCTGGCTGAAGGTCTACGACGCGCAGACCCCGAACAGCGTGCCGGCCCTGCCGCAGGGGCTTGAGACCAAGGCGCCGGAGATCCAGCAGATCATCGTCCAGCAGCTCCTCAAGGTGCTCCAGGGCGGCGTCGCCCCGCAGACCGCCATGGACGAGGCGCAGCGCCTGATCACCGCCCGCGTGCTCGCCCAGAAGTAACGCCCGCACAATTCCAGGGCGATCGCATTCGACATCCTTTTAGCCCTCTCCCCCCTGGGGAGAGGGTGGCCCGAAGGGCCGGTGAGGGGGTTGCGCATAACCGTACGTTCGGCAAAAGCGCAACCCCCTCACCCTAACCCTCTCCCCGGAGGGGAGAGGGAATGTTCGGAAGCGATCGCCGTGGTCCCAACTCCGGATACCGCATCATGATGAGCAGGACCGTGAGCCAGCCCAGGGCCGCCGCGCGGCGCGCGCCGATCGACCATGGCCGCTGGGTTCCCGCACTCTTCGTCGCCCCGGTGGCGCTCTACCTCCTGGTCTTCCAGGGCTACCCGCTGGTGCAGGAATTCCTGCTCAGCGTCACCTCCACCTCGCTGCTCTCGCCGGGCCAGCAGACCTACGTCGGGCTGGACAATTACCGCGAGCTCGTCTTCGACCCGGAGTTCCATCAGGTCCTGCGCGTCACCGCGGTCTACACGCTGGTCTGCGTGGTCGCCTCCATCGGGCTCGGCCTGCTGGCGGCGCTGCTGCTCGACGGCACCTTCCGGGGGCGCGGCATCGCCCGCGCGCTGGTCACCATTCCGTGGGCCGCCCCGCCGGTCGCCGCGGCGCTGATCTTCGTGTGGATGTTCAACGCGCAGTACGGCCTGTTCAGCCATCTCGCCCAGTTCCTGGGCTTCGCCGAGGGCGGGGTGAACTGGCTGGACGAGCCGTCCTTCGCCCTGCCGGCCATCCTCATCACCACGATCTGGCAGATCTTCCCCTTCTCCTCCGTGGTCATCCTGGCCGCCCTCCAGGGCGTGCCGTCGGAGCTGCGCGAGGCGGCGGTGATCGACGGGGCTGACCGGCTCAGCATCTTCCGCGCCGTCACCTGGCCGACCATCCGCCCGTCGGTGGCGCTCCTCACTCTGCTCATTACGGTGTGGTCGCTGCGCCGCTTCGACGTGATCTGGCTGATGACCCAGGGCGGCCCGCTGGGCGAGACCAACACGCTGGTCATCGACCTCTACCGCCGCGCCTTCGTCTATCTCGACCTCGGCCGCGCGGCGGCGGTCGGCATCATCGGGCTGGTCGTCGCGATCCTGGTGACGCTGGTCTATTTCTGGCTGTCGACGCGGGCGGAAAAGGCCGCCGGGAAACGGTGATCTCATGAAACACAATTCCACGGCCCGCACGCTCGCCGTCCTGGTCCTCCTCGGGGTGGCGGCCTTCCCGCTCTACTGGATGCTGGTGACCTCGCTCACCCCGTCGGAGCGGCTGTTCGACGACAGGCCGAACCTGCTGCCGACGCTGTCGCAGATCGGCACCTACGCCGCCGCCTTCACCGAGACCTCGCTGCGCCAATGGCTGATCAACAGCCTCATCGTCGCGGTCGGCACGACGGTGCTGAGCATCCTTTTGTCGGTGCTGCCGGCCTACGCGCTGTCGCGGCTGACCTTCAACGGCAAGCTGCTGCTCGGCTTCGCGCTGTTCATGACGCAGATGCTGCCGGAAGCGATGCTGGTGGTGCCGCTCTACGACATCTTCACCAAGCTGTCGCTGCTCAACACGCTGCTCGGCCTGATCCTGGCCAACACGGCCTTCACGGTGCCGGTGGTGACCTGGATCCTGAAGGGCGCCATCGACGGCGTGCCGTCGGAGATCGAGGAGGCCGCAAGGGTGGACGGCTGCTCCCGCCTCGGCATCGTGCTGGCGGTGGTGGTCCCGCTGATCGCGCCGACGCTGGCGGCGGCGGCGGTGATCGCCTTCTTCCACGGCTGGAACGAATATGTCTTCGCCCAGACCTTCATCAGCGACGACGCCCTGCGCACCGCCTCGGTCGGCCTCGCCAGCTTCGTGGGCGAGCTGAGCACGCCGGTGCACACGGTCATGGCGGTCGGCTTCATCTACACGCTGCCGGCGGTCGTCTTCTACCTGTTCGTCCAACGCTACGTGGTCGCCGGCATGACGACCGGCGGCGTCAAGGGCTGACCGTGGGCCGATCCCGCCCCCCTTGCACCGACACGCCCGAGAGATAAAAGGGAAAAGCCCATGGCTATCAAACTGCAGAACGTCACGAAGTCCTTCGGTTCCCTGACCGTGATCGACAACGTGAGCCTGGAGGCCGGCGACGACGAATTCCTGGTGCTGCTCGGCCCGTCGGGCTGCGGCAAGTCCACCATCCTGCGCATGATCGCGGGGCTTGAGACGGTGACCAGCGGCGAGATCCATCTCGGCGGCAAGCGGGTGGACGAGCTGCCGCCCAGCGACCGCGACATGGCCTTCGTCTTCCAGTCCTACGCGCTCTACCCGCACATGACGGTGCGCCGGAACATCGCCTTCCCGCTGATCATGCGGCAGTTCCGCTGGTGGTTCCACGTCCCGTTCATCGGCGACTATTTCAAGCGCCGCATCGAGAACTCGCCGGAGGTGCGCGAGCTGGTGGAGCGCACCGCCGACACACTGGCCCTGACCAAGGTGCTGGACCGTCACCCGCGCACCCTGTCGGGCGGCCAGCGCCAGCGCGTGGCGCTCGGCCGCGCCATGGTGCGCGAGCCGTCGGCCTTCCTGATGGACGAGCCGCTGTCGAACCTCGACGCCAAACTGCGCACCGCCATGCGGGCGGAGATCACCCAGCTCCACCAGCGGGTCGGCGGCAACTTCGTCTACGTCACCCACGACCAGATCGAGGCGATGACCATGGGCACCCGCATCGCGCTGATGCGCGACGGGCACCTCCAGCAGTACGGCACCCCGCGCGAGATCTACGAGAAGCCGGCCAACACCTACGTCGCCCGCTTCATCGGCACGCCGCCGATGAACCTGATCGACGCCGAGGTCGAGGGCATGACCGTGCGCATCGGCAACAGCGTCCTGCCGCTGCCGGACAAGGCGGAGCGCCCGGGCGGCGGCAGCCGCATGAAGGTGTGGCTGGGCCTGCGCCCCGGCGCGCTCGCCATCGTGCCGCCGGGCCAGGGCAAGAGCCTGCCGGGCACCGTCACCCTGGTCGAGCATGTGGGGGCGGAATCGCTGATCTCGGTGAAGCTGTCCGGCGTCCACACCGCCCACGACGACGACGGCGGCCTGACCGACGAGGTAATGGTGTCCGTCCCCGGCTACAGTGAGCTGCGCGTCGGCGAGGCGGTCGGCATCGACTGCCTGCTGAAGGACTTCTCCCTGTTCGAGAAGGACAGCGGCCTCCGCGTCGGCGGACGGGCCGCGGAGGATTTCCTGGCCGGCGGACGCGTCGGCACCATCCGGACGGCCTCCTGACGCGATCCTTACGGACGGCGCCGCCTCTGCATCCCCAGGTGGATCGACAGAGGCGGCGCTGTTCCCGAGCACTACTTTTCAGAAAGGCACCTTCCTCTCTTTCACAACCGAAGTCTCAAATGTATCAATAATCGACAATTTGCTTCCGCATGAGCCAAAATTCATGCAGTAACCATCCCCGCCCTGCGGGGATTTCGCTGTCGCATGACCACCGATCCAAGAAGAATTAACTTCCGGTTGGCCAAAAGACCGGCAGCGTTCAGAATTTCTTTAACAAATCACTTTGTTATTGGCCTTCCCGATACGCGACCGCCGCGATGGCGAGAGGGCCACTATGCCGGACACCCTGGACGCCACCGCCCCGCTCCTGACCATCCCCGATGCCCTGGCGTCCGAAGCGGCGGCGGTGTTGCTGGGCGGCGACCCCGCCGCGCTGAAGGCCGTGCAGGAGAAGCTGGCGGCGGCGCTGACCGGACAGGGCTTGCCGGAAGGCGCCGCGGGCAGCGTGGCGGACGGCTGGATGCGCGACGTCGCGGCGGGGGTCGGCGCCAGCGCCACGCCCGACGACGCGATCGCCCAGGCGAGCCGGATCGCCGCCGGCACCGCGGCGCGCATGGCGGAAGCCGCCCAGGAAACCGCAGCACTGACCGGGGAGCAGCGCTTGGCCGTCGCTCTGGCCCAGGGACAGGGAATCGGGCCGGGCAGCGCGAACGATTCCAAGACGGCGTCCGACCTGTCGGCGGCGCTGTTCAGCGGGGTGATGGACCCGGCGGCCCGCCCTGCGGGCGCCGCCGACCCGATCGCCGCCCTGTCGCAGGCTCTGACCGCTCCACCCACCGCCCCGGCGATGCCGGACGCCGTTCCCGTCTCGCCGTCCGACAAGCTCGCCGCGGCGCTCGCCTCCGGCGTGGGGGTGCAGGACGCGGTGACGGCGCTCGGCCCCGCTCCGGGCGGCCACTTCGCCGAAGCGCTGGAACACGCCCTGTCCAGCGGCGCCGACGCCGCCGGCGCCATTGCCGAGGCTCAGGCGTTGAGCGCCGCCGGCGCGGTCCAGACCAAGTCCGTCGCGGTCGAACAGACCGACGGCGCGCGCCTGCTCGGCGCCCTCGCCGCCGGAAAGACGGACGGCGCAAGCAGCGCATTGGCCGGCAACCCCGCCTTCACCAGCGTCCTGAACGACGCGCTGGCGCAGGGCACGCAACCCGACGCGGCGCTCGGCGCCTCGACCCGGGCGCAGACGGACATGGCGGCCCGGCAGGAGGCCGCCGCCGTTCCGGCGAAGCCGGCGGACGCGCTGGTCGCCTCGCTGTCGTCCGGCCAGAATGTGGCGGCCACCGTCAAGACCTTCGCCGCCGCCGCCGGGCTCGACGGCGCGGCGGCCGGTGGCTTCGGTGAGGCTCTGGGGCGGGCCCTGTCCAGCGGTCAGGAAATGTCCGGCGCGCTGGGGTCGGCGCAGCAGACCGTGTCCACCGCGCTGGCCCTGTCCGCCGAAACCGCGAAGGGCGTCAAGAGCGACGGGCTGATCGCGGCGCTCGCCAGCGGGCAGAACGTCCAGCAGGCGGTGCAGGCGCTCGGCGGGTCCGGCGCCGCCTTCAACGCCGCGCTCGGGCAGGCGCTGGCGGATGGGCGTGCCCCCGGATCGGCGCTCGCCGCCGCCCGCCAGACGGCGGAGACGGTGCAGCAGAACGCCCAGGGCAGCGAAGTTCCCGTGTCCCCCGAAAACAAGGCGCTGGCCGATCTCGCCAACCCGCCGCCCGCGGGAGAGGCGCCCAAGGACGGCGCCAAAGGAGACGGCGACAAGGGCGGCGACAAGGGCGGCGGGGAGAAAACCGCCGAGCAGGTTGCCGAAGCCCCGGCCGAGGGCAAGGAGGGCGGCAAGGAAGAGGGCCGCGAGAAGGACGGCGCCAAAGAGGAAGGCACCAAGGAGGACGGGGCCAAGGAGGACGCGAAGGGCGAAGCCGCCGACAAGACCGCCGACGCGTCCTCGGCGGAGGGCGAGGCGTCTCCGGCCGCGGCCAAATCCAGCATGGGAAGCGAACCCGCGCTGAAGCCGATCAGCTTCGACGCGGCCGGAACCGCCAAGAGCGCCGACACCGCCGCGCCGAGCGTCACCGCCCCCGCGCCCATCACCAGCGCCCCGCCCGCCGCCCCGGCGGTCACCAAGGCGCTGACCAGCGACCCCTTCGCCGTCGCCGCGCAGATCCAGCAGCAGGTGGCCCGCGCCATCGAGGCGGCCGCCGCTACCCAGCCCGCGACGGTGCCGCCGGTGGCGGCCCCCACCCTCTCGACCGGCTTCGACGCGGCGGCCTTCGCGAAGGCCCTGGCGATCGCCGAGGGCACCGCGGCCCCGGCCGGTTTCGCCGTCTTCCACCTGATCGAGGCGATGTTCCGGCCCGGCGAGGCCGGCAGCCGCGTGATCGGCGTCGCCGTGGTGGCGAACCCGGACTCCCCGTTCGGCGTCTGGCAGTACAGCGTGGACGGCAGCCTGTGGCTGGCGGTGGGCACGGTCGGCGACGGCTCGGCGCTCGTGCTTCCGGACAGCGCCCTGCTGCGCTTCCTGCCGGCCGCCAACTGGAACGGCACCGCACCGTCGCTCGGGCTGCGGGCGGTGAACGGCGAATGGGCCGAGGGCTTCAGCGGCGCCGAGCACCGGTTGTTCACGCTGACCGGCGTCGGCGGCACCACCCCGCTGTCGGGGGACGTCGCACCGCTGACGCTGGAGGTGAGCCCGGTGAACGGCGCCCCGGTGGCGACCGGCGCACAAGCGGTCCTGACCCCCACCACCGAAGACAGCGCCGACCCGGCGGGCGCCGGCGTCGCGTCGCTGTTCGGCGGCCTGTTCTCCGACCCCACCGACGCGGTGTTCGGCTCCGCCGGCAACGGCTTTGCCGGTGTGGCGGTGGTCGGCAACGCGGCGACCGCCGCCCAGGGGCAATGGCAGTACTGGACCGGCACCGCCTGGAGCGCCGTGGGAACGGTGTCGGACGGCAACGCCCTGCTGCTGGCCGCCGATGCCAAGCTGCGCTTCGTTCCCGCCGCCGACTGGAACGGCGTGCCGCCGAGCCTGACGGTTCGCCTGATCGACGATTCACAAGGGGCCGTGACCAGCGGCGAGCGGGCGGATGTGACGGGTGCCGGCGGCGACAGCCGCTACAGCGCCGGGACCATCGCGCTTGATACAGCGGTCAACGCGGTCAACGATGCCCCCGTCGCCACCGGCACGGTGGCCACCCTGCCGACCATCGCCGAGGACACCGCCAACCCATCCGGAGCCACCGTCTCCACCTTGTTCGGTCACCTGTTCTCCGATGCTGCTGACGCGGTGAGCGGCGGATCGGCGGCCAACGGCTTCGCCGGCGTGGTGGTGGTCGGCAACGCCGCCACGGCGACGCAAGGCGCGTGGCAATATTGGACGGGCACGGCCTGGGCCGACATCGGCGCGGCGAGCGACGCCAACGGGCTGCTGCTGGGCGCCAACACGGCGCTGCGCTTCGTTCCCGCCGCCAACTGGAACGGCACCACGCCCGCCTTGACCGTCCGGCTGGTCGAGAACAGCGGCATACCGCTGATCACCGGAAACCGCATCGACCTGACCGGCGGCGTCGGCGGCAGCACGGTCTACAGCGCCGGGACCATCGCGCTGACCGGAACCGTTACCCCGGTCAACGACGCACCGGTCGTCACCGGAACGACCGCCACCCTGCCGACCATTGCGGAAGACGCCACCGACCCGGCGGGCGCCACGGTCACCAGCCTGTTCGGTCACCTGTTCTCCGACCCGGCGGACGCCGTGGCGGGCGGCTCCGCCGCGGACGGTTTCGCCGGCATCGCCATTGTCGGCAACGCGGCGACCGCGCAGGGTGCTTGGCAGTATTGGACCGGCACGGCCTGGGCCGCCGTGGGGGTGGTGTCGGACGGCAACGCCTTGCTGCTGTCCGCTGATGCCAAGCTGCGTTTCCTGCCCGCCGCCAATTGGAACGGCGTACCCCCCAGCCTGACGGCTCGCCTGATCGACGACTCGCAAGGGCCGGTCACCAGCGGCGAGCGGGCGGACGTGAGGGGCGCCGGCGGCGACAGCCGCTACAGCCTCGGCACCATCGCCCTGACCACCGCCGTCAGCGCGGTCAACGACGCTCCGGTGGCGACGGGCACGACGGCGACCCTGCCGACCATCGCCGAGGACACGACCAACCCGGCGGGAGCCACCGTATCCGCCCTGTTCGGTCACCTGTTCTCCGATGCTGCCGACGCGGTGAGCGGCGGATCGGCGGCCAATGGCTTCGCCGGCGTGGTGGTGGTCGGCAACGCCGCCACCGTGGGGCAAGGAACGTGGCAGTACTGGACGGGCACCGCCTGGGCCGGCATCGGCGCGGCGAGCGACGCCAACGGGCTGCTGCTGGGCGCCAACACGGCGCTGCGCTTCGTTCCCGCCACCAACTGGAACGGCACCACACCCACCCTGACCGTCCGGCTGGTCGAGGATGGCGCCGCGCCGCTGATCACCGGCAACCGCGTCGACCTGACCGGTGGCGTCGGCGGCAGCACCATCTACAGCGCGGGGACCATCGCGCTGACCGGAACCGTCACCCCGGTCAACGACGCGCCGATCGCCACCGGGACGACCGCCACCCTGCCGACCATCGCGGAAGACACCGCCAATCCGGCGGGCGCCACGGTCTCCAGCCTGTTCGCCCACCTGTTCTCCGACCCGGCGGACGCCGTGAGCGGCGGGTCCGCCGCCAACGGCTTCGCCGGGATCGCCATCGTCGGCAACGCGGCGACCTCGCAAGGCGTGTGGCAATACTGGACCGGCACGGGCTGGACCGCCGTGGGGGCGGCCTCGGACGGCAACGCCCTGCTGCTGGCCGCCAACACGGCGTTGCGCTTCGTTCCCGCGGCCAACTGGAACGGCACCACCCCGGCTTTGACCGTCCGGCTGATCGACGACTCCCAAGGGGCCGTGACCAGCGGCGGGCGGGTCGCCCTGGCGAGCGTGGGCGGCGACAGCCGCTACAGCGCCGGCACCGTCGCCCTGACCACCTCGGTCACTCCCGTCAACGACGCCCCCGTGGCGACGGGCACGGCGGCCACGCTGCCGACCATCGCCGAGGACACCGCCAACCCGGCGGGCACCACCGTCGCCAGCCTGTTCGGTCCCCTGTTCTCCGACGCCGCCGACGCGGTGAGCGGCGGGTCGACGGCCGACACGCTGGCCGGCGTGGTGGTGGTCGGCAACGCCGCCGTCGCGGCGCAAGGGGCGTGGCAGTACTGGACCGGGGCGGCCTGGGTCGACATCGGCGCGGTCAGCGGCGGCAACGGTCTGCTGCTGGCCGCCAACACGGCGCTGCGCTTCGTTCCCGCCGCCAACTGGAACGGCACCACGCCCGCCCTGACCGTCCGGCTGGTCGACACGTCGCACGGCCCGATCGCCAGCGGCGCACGGGTCGACGCGACGAGCGTCGGCGGCAGCACCGCCTACAGCCTCGGCACCATTGCGCTGACGGGCACCGTCATTCCGGTCAACGACGCCCCGGTGGCGACGGGCACGACGGCCACCCTGCCGACCATCGCCGAGGACACCGCCAACCCCGCGGGCACCAGCGTCACCGCCCTGTTCGCCCACCTGTTCTCCGACCCGGCGGACGCCGTGGCGGGCGGCTCCTCCGCCAACGGCTTCGCCGGCGTCGCCATCGTCGGCAACGCGGCGACCGCCGGGCAGGGCGTCTGGCAGTACTGGTCGGGCTTCGCCTGGATCACCGTGGGCGCGGTGGCGGAAGGCTCGGCCCTGGTCGTCGCCGCCGACACGGCGCTGCGCTTCCTTCCCGCCGCCGACTGGAATGGCACCACCCCGGCCCTGACCGTCCGGCTGATCGAGGACGGCGGCGCCCCCGTCGTCACCGGCGGCCGCGTGGACCTGACGTCCGGCGTCGGCGGCAGCACCGTCTACAGCGCCGACACCATCGCCCTGACCGGAACCGTCACCCCCGTCAACGACGCGCCGCAGATCACCGCCGGCACGACGACGCTGGCGACGATGAAGGGCGTGGCGGTGGCGGTCACCGGCCTGTCGGTGTCAGATGTCGATGCCGGCGCGCTGCCGATGCTGGTCACGCTGACCGCCGGCCACGGCACGCTGACCCTGGCCAGCGCCGGGTGGGACGCCGTCATCACCGGCAATGGAACGGACAGCGTCACCATCCGCGCGACGCTCGCCACCATCAACGGGCTGCTCGGCGCCGCCAACGGGCTCCTCTACACGGCCAGTTCCTACACCGGGGCAGACGCCATCCGGATCGTCGTGAACGATCTCGGCAACGGCGGGGCCGGCGGGCCGCTGACCGCGACCGCCACCATCGGCGTCACCGTGGCGCCGCCGAACGCCTCCCCCGTTCTGATCGACACCAACCTCGACGTGGCCGTGGCGGCGGAGGCCCTGGCCGCCCCCACCGCGGGCACGGTCGGTTTCGCGGTGTCCAAGCTGGTTGGGTTGAACGGCAGCGGCCCCGCCAACGTCATCGACACGGACGCCGGGGCCGTCGTCGGCATCGCCCTGACCGGCACCAACGAGAGTTATGGCCGCTGGTGGTTCTCCACCGACAACGGCGCCAGCTGGAGCCTCGTCGGCGCGGTCAACGACAGCGATTCCGCCCTTCTGCTGCGCGCCACCGACCGGCTCTATTTCCAGCCCAACGCCGCGGTGCCAGCGACCGTCAACGGCGCCCTGAGCATCCGGGCCTGGGACCAGACCACCGGCAGCGCCGGCTCCAAGACCGCCGTCACCCTCGGCGACGGCAGCGCCTTCTCCGCCGCGACGGACACCGTCACCCTGCATCCCGGCGTGCTGATCCCCAACGGCACCTTCGACAAGGGGCTGACCGGCTGGAGCTACACCGGCGGCGCTACGGTGGGTGCTACGGGCGACGGGCATGAGGGCACCCTGACCTCCGCGGCCGGCCGGTCGCCGACGCAGCTCGAGGACTTCCTCGGCCTCGCCCACGGCTCCATCGCCGCGGCGACCGGGACCATTCCGTCCTTCGGCAACGCGATGAAACTGGCCACCACCGTCACGGTGACGAAGGACACGACGCTGACCTTCGACTGGACCTTCATCTTCTCCGACCCCGGCTATCACGACTTCGCCTTCGTCAGCGTCAACGGCGTGGTCACGCTGCTCGCCAAGGAGGCGAGCGCCAGCGGCAAGTTCAGCGTGGTGATCCCGGCCAACACCACCCTGTCGCTGGGCTTCGGCACCTCCGACACCAGCGACAACAGCGTCAACCCGATCCTGCGCATTGACAACGTCAAGCTGACCACCGTCGCCAGCGACCCCATCGTGCTGGACATGGCCGGCGACGGGCTGGCCCTGCGGTCGCTGACCGATGGCGTCCTGTTCGACGTCAGCGGCGACGGCGTGGCCGACCGGACCGGCTGGGTCGGCAAGGGCAACGCCCTGCTGGTGCGCGACGACAACCACAACGGGCAGATCGACGACGGGCGCGAGCTGGTGTCGGAACATTTCGGAGCCGGCTCGAACGGTGGCGGCTTCAACAGCAGCCTGGACGCGCTCGCCTCGCTCGACAGCAACCACGACGGGCGCATCGACGCCGCGGACGAGAGCTTCGCCACGCTCCAGGTCTGGCAGGACGCCGACGGCGACGGGGTGAGCCAGCCGGGCGAGCTGCGCACGCTGGCCGACGCCGGAATCCTGTCCATCGCCACCACGGCCACCCCGACCGGCACGACGCTGGCCGGCAACCACATCCTCGGCACCACCAGCATGACCATGGCCGACGGCAACAGCCGCGTGGTGGCCGGCGTCGCCTTCGACGCGCAGGCCACCGTCGCGGCGCAGCTGCACAGCCAGCCGCTGGCCGCGTCGCCATCTCCGTCGTCTCAGGCCGATCATGGGCGCTTCGACTACGCGGCACTTCTCTCCTCCGGCCTGGGCCTGCCGGACACCGTTCCGGTTGTGCAAAACAGTCTTGATGCGCACAGCGGAGACTGGGCGATGGCGCTTCACACCGCGGACACACACCACGCCACAACCCATGCATCGACGATTGTGCCGGTCGCAGAAAATTCATGAGCGACTGACAGAATTCGACGCATTTTTAGGTATTTGGATACTGTTTTGTCCTAAATGAGTATGAGAGTTCTCGACTAAGATCATCATCGCTGTAGGTCGAACGGCCTAAACATGCGGCGATCTCCAGGACCCTCATGCACAAGTTTTGTCTTATCGCCACGGTTGCGCTTCCGCTCCTGACCGGGGCGCCACAATCTCTAGTTGCAGCACCGCGCGACGAGGTGGTGGCGTTGATCGGCAAGGCGACGGAGACCCACGACCGCCTGCGCGGGGCGGAGGCCGCCGCCGACGGGGCCCGCAACGCCCTGCGGATCAGCCATGGCGGCTGGTTCCCGACGCTGAGCCTGTCGGCCAACGGCGGACGCGAGAGCACGACCAAGCCGGCGGGCCTGCCCAACACGGACATGAACGCCTCGCAGTTTTCGGCGCGGGCGACGCAGCTGATCTGGGACTTCGACGCGACCAACGCCGACATCCGGCGCGCCCAGGTGACGCTGGTCCGCGCCGACATCGCGGTGGAGCGCACCCGGCAGGAGCTGCTGGTGGAGGGCCTCACCGCCTACGCCAGCCTCGTCCGCGCCCACCAATTGCTCGCCTTCGCGCGCCAGTCCGAAGACAACATCCGCCGCCAGACCGGGCTTGAGGAGGTGCGGCTTCAGGAGGGCTTCGGCTTCTCCACCGACGTTCTCCAGGCCAAGAGCCAGCTCGCCGGCGCCCAGGCGCGCCGCGTCGCGGCGGAAGAGGCGACGCAGAACGCGCAGAGCCGCTTCCAGGCCTTCTTCGGCCACGTCCCCTTCCAGGTCAGCAACGCCCAGGTCCTGGCGATGACGCGCGCCGGCCTGCCCGTCTCGATGGACGCGGCGATGGAGGAGGCGCGCCGCCACAACCCGCGCCTTCAGGAGTTGGCCCTGACCACCGCGGCGGCGCAGGAGGCGGTGACCTCGGTGCGCGGTCGCACGCTCTACCCGCGGATCGACGGCTTCGTGGAACACAACATCAAGCGCGACGTCGCCGGCCAGTCCGGGCGGCAGAACGAGCTGCTGTTCAAGCTCCAGGTCACCTTCTCGCTGAACACCGGCCTGACCGCGCTCAACAGCATCCGTCTGGCCGAGGCCGACCTGCGGGCCGCCGACGCCACCTGGGCCGATCAGGAGCGCACGGTGCTGGAGACCGTCCGCAACAGCTGGAACCGGCTGGAGAGCGCCCGCGCCCAAGTGCAGTTGCTGAACGATCAGGCGAGCCTCGCCGCCGGCTTCCTCGACGTGGCGCGGTCGGAGCGCGAGCTGGGCACCCGGTCGCTGATCGACATCCTGTCGGGCGAGACGACGCTGATCAACGCGCGCAGCGACGCCGCGGCGGCGGAGACGGAACTGGTGCTGGCCGGCTACCGGCTGCTCGCCGCCATGGGCCGGCTGAACGCCACCGACATCCAGACCAAGCCGATGCCGAAGCTGACCGCGCCGGGCCGCGGCGCTTTCCGCGACCAGGGCGGGCGCGATCCGGGCCAACGCGATCCAGGCCGCCGCGGCACGGGAGACCAGCGATGAGCGGCGGCGCCATCGGTCTGCTGGTGCTGCGGCTGCGCGCCAACCTGCGGCTGACCGCCCGCGTCTTCGCGGCGTCGCTGGCGGCGAACCTGCTGGGGCTGGCCTCCTCCTTCTACACGATGCTGGTGCTGAACCGCTACG
This sequence comes from Azospirillum baldaniorum, assembly GCF_003119195.2. NCBI lineage: Bacteria > Pseudomonadati > Pseudomonadota > Alphaproteobacteria > Rhodospirillales > Azospirillaceae > Azospirillum > Azospirillum baldaniorum. The sequence continues at coordinate 1,140,213 of NZ_CP022254.1, forward strand.
TGACGCACGGCGTCGACTCCACGCTGGCAGCGCTGACCGTCGGCGTCGTGCTGTCCATCGCCTTCGAGCATCTGTTCCGCCACGTCCGGCTGGGCATCGCCGGGCGCATCGGTCGCGCCGAGCACGAGCGTCTGACCACCGGGGCCTTCGGCATCCTGATGACCGCGCGCAGCGGCGCCGGATCGGCTGAGGGCGACGCGGCGCGGCGCGAGGCGCTGCGGGCGCCGGAGCAGATCGACTCCGCGCTCGGTTCCGCCAATCTGGCGACTCTGTTCGACCTGCCCTTCGCGCTCGGCTTCATCCTCGTGGTGGCGCTGATCTCCTGGCCGCTGGCGGCGATCTGCCTCGTCTTCACGCTGCTGGCCATCGCCGCCGGGCTGCTCGCCCAGGCGGACATGCGCGCGGTCGGGCGCGACCTCGCCCAGGCCGGCGCCGACGCCCAGGGGCTGGTCACCACCGCCATCGTCGGGTGCGACGCGGTCGCCCTGTTCGGCGGCGCCAAGCCGCTGCTCGGCGACTGGCAGCGCGCCGCCAAGGCCCTGCGCGTGGTCCGCGAGCGCATGTCGATGCGCCAGGGCCGCGCCCAGTCGGCGGCGCAGAGCCTCCAGGCCCTCCAGGGCGTGGCGGTGATCGCCACCGGCGCCGTCCTGGTGGTGCGCGGCGAGCTGGACGTCGGGTCGCTGATCGGCATCAACCTGCTGGTCGGCCGCGCGCTGGCCCCCTTCACCCGGCTGGCCCAGATCGGCGAGTCCCTGGCGATGGCGCGGCAGGCGCAGGCGCGGCTGGAGCAGTTCGCCCGCACCGCGGTCGAGCCGACCGGCGGCACCAGCCTGCCCCGCTACGCCGGCACGCTGGAGCTGCGCGACCTGACCTTCACCCCGCCGGGCGGCGTCACGCCGCTGCTGCGCCGTCTCAACCTGTCGGTGCCCGCCGGCAACATCCTGGTGCTGAAGGGCCGCAACGGCTCGGGCAAATCGACGCTGATCCGCCTGATCGCCGGTCTGGCCGACCCGCAGGAGGGCGCGGTGCTGGCCGACGGGGTGGACATCCGCAAATTCGCCCCCTCCTGGTGGCGCCAGCAGATCGGGCTGCTGCCGCAGGAGCCGGTCTTCCTCAACCGCACGATCCGCGAGAACCTGCTGCTCGCCAACCCGCGCCTGTCGGAGACGGAGCTGCACGCCACCCTGCACCGCGCCGGGGCCGACCGCACGGTGGCCGACTGCGCCCAGGGCCTCGACACGCCGCTGCGCAACTTCGGCCACGAGCTGCCGACCGGCCATCGCCGCCGGCTGGCGCTGGCCCGCGCCCTGGCGGTCGGCGGCCGGCTGATCCTGCTCGACGAGCCGACCGACGGGCTGGACTCCGAAGGCACCGCCACCGTCTACCGCACGCTGATCGAGCTGGCGCGGAGCGGCCACACGGTGATCATCGCCTCCCACGACCCGCGCATCCTCCAGGGCGCCTCGCTGGTGCTCGACCTCGACCAACCGAACGGCGCGGCGCCGAACAGCGATTCAATGGCCCGCGAGCCGGCGGGGCTGGTGACGCCATGAAGCCGCTTCCCCTCCTCACCCGCAAGCCCGCCGCCGCCACCGCGCCCGTGCCGCCCGCGATTCCGACCAGCATCCCAGCCGCCCTCCCGGCCGCCCTGCTGGGAACACAGGCCGCGGACACGGAAAGCCGCTTCGGCGACGGCCTGTTCGCGGTCAGCATCGCCGCTTTCCTCGCGGCACTCGGCTGGGCGGCCATCGCCGAGCTGAACGTCTCCAGCAGCGCCCCCGGCGACGTGGTGCCGCTGTCCTACAACCAGTCGGTCCAGCATTTCGAAGGCGGCATCGTCCGCGACATCCTGGTGCAGGAAGGCGATTCGGTCACCGCCGGCCAAGCGCTGGTCGAGCTGGACCAGACCAAGATCCGCGCCGACCTGGAGGAGCTGAAGCTGCGCCTCGGCTCGCTGTCCGCCGACACCGCACGGCTGGAGGCGGAGGTCGGGCGCCGCGAGGCCATAACCTTCCCCGAGCGGCTGCTGCGCGAGCGGCCCGATCTGGTGGCGCAGACCCGCGACCTGTTCCGCGCCCGCCGCGACCGGCTGGCCTCCGACCTCGACATCCAACGCCAGGACATCGCCCAGCGCGAGCAGCAGGTGGCCGCCGTGCGGGCGCGCATCGGCGGCTCCCAGGTGGCGCAGGGGCTGATCCGCGAGCAGCTCTCCATCAGCGAGACCCTGCTGAAGCGCGAGATCACCAACCGCATGAAGCACCTGGAACTGCTGCGCGACGACGCTCGCGTCAGCAGCGCCATCGCCGAGGACCGCGCCACACTGGCCCAGGCCGAGGCGGCGCTGGCCGAGGCGCGCAGCAAGCTGGTGTGGATCGGCCGCAAGTACGAGGAAGAGAGCCGCAACGCCCTCGACGAGGCCCGCCGCAACCACGACGAACTGTCGCAGCGCCTGACCCGCTACCAGGACAGCCTGGACCGCAGCAGCCTGCGAGCGCCCATGGACGGCATCGTCAAGACGCTGGCCGTCTCCACCAAGGGCGCCGTGGTCAAGGCCGGCGAGACGGTGGTGGAGCTGGTGCCGCGCGACGGCAAGCTGGTGGTGGACGCCCGCCTGCCGGTGCAGGACATCGGCTATGTCCGCCCCGACCAGCCGGTTGTGGTGACGCTCGCCGGCGGCGACGCCTCGCGCTTCGGCCACATCGAGGGGCGGGTGCGGACGATCAGCCCGGACACGCTGCTCGACGCCAACAAGCAGTCCTACTACAAGGTCCGCGTCGAGCTGCCGGTGACCCGTTTCGACTACGGCGGCAAGACCTACGAGCTGTTCCCCGGCGTCCGCGTGACCTGCAGCATCCTAACCGGGCGGCGCACCATCCTCGACTATGTGTTCTCGCCGGTCCTCAACGGCCTCCAGCACGCGATGCAGGAGCAATGAGGATGGCCGGACTGATTGCTATTTCCCCTCTCCCCTCCGGGGAGAGGATCAGGGTGAGCGGGTTGCGCTTGTGCCGGACGCACCGCCACGCACAACCCCCTCACCGGCCCTCCGGGCCACCCTCTCCCCAGAGGGGAGAGGGTTACATCCCCCTCGCCCTGCTCCACCCCGTCACGGACCGCCCGAGGCCCACCCCATGCTGAGCTCGCTCCAGCCCCGCTCCCGGCCGCCGCTGCGCTGGTCGCACCTGACCAAGAAGGCGCGCTTCGCGCTGATCCTGGCGGCGGCGATGCTCGTCACGGTCCTGGTCTCCCTGGTCGTCCGCGCCGGCTTCCTCGGCGACACCGCGCGCGAGCCGCTGACCGTCGCCGTCGTCGGGCCGCTCAGCGGGCCGGACGCGGCGCTCGGGCTAGCCCTGCGCAAGGGGGCGGCGCTGCGCGCCGACACCATCAACGCGGCGGGCGGCATCGCCGGCCGTCCCGTGGTGGTCAAGCCCTTCGACGATGAGGGGGACAAGGGCAAGTCGCTGGAGATCGCCCGGCGCGTCTCCAACGATCCCTCCATCCTCGCGGTGATCGGCCACACGCCCGACGCCACCGACAGCGCGACCGCGATCTACGCCCAGCGCCAGATCCCGCTGATCGCCCCGCGCCCGCTGGTCCGCCCGGCCGACGCCGCGCCAAGCCCCTGGCTGTTCAGCATCACGCTGGACCGCACGCACGAGACGCGCTTCCTCGCCAACTACGTGCGCAACGTGGTGGGCGAGCCGACCGTCGCCATCGTGCGCGAGGACAGCGAGCAGGCCGCCTCCCAGGCCGGACAGTTCGACGCGATCCTCCAGCGCTTCGGCACCAAGCTGGTCGGCCAGTGGACCTTCGCGCCGGGCCGCGGCGGTGCCGGCGCCCTGCCGGCGCTGGCCCAGGCGGTGAAGGAGAAGATGCCGACCGGCGCCGTCGTCGTCATCGGCTCGGCGGTGGACAGCGCGCGGGTGGTGGTGGCGCTGCGCGACGCCGGGGTGCGCAACCTGATCGCCGGCAGCTCGGAGATGGCCTCGTCGGCTTTCCGCACCGAGATCGTCGCCCAAACTCAGGCCAACCCGAAGGCATTGACCCCGGAAGCCTACGGCCACGGCCTGCTGGTGTCCTCGCCCGTGCTGTTCGACACGGCGAACGAGCGGGCGCAGCGCTTTTACGGCCAGTATGTGAAGCGCTTCAACGCGGTGCCCGACTGGGCGGCGGCGCTGGGCGCCGACGGCGTGGACCTCATCGCCGGAGCCATCGCGAAGACAAACACCGCCACCGGCAAGCCGGACGGCGAGGCGCTGCGCCGCGCCATCGCCGACCACGACCGCGCCGAGACCGCCTTTCAGGGCACGGTCGGCACCTGGACCTTCGACAATCGCGGACAGGCGACCCTGCCGGTGATGATGGCCTCCTACAACGGCCTGAACCCGGTGGCGGCGCTGACCCAGCTCCAGCCGATCCGCGAGGCCGGAGTCTCCAACTTCCTGGAGGAGGTCACCAAGGGCCGGGCGCTCTACGTCAACGACCGCTTCATGTACAAGACGGACGTCATCTACACCGGCGTCCAGCTCCACGAGATCCGCGACCTGAACCCGGACACCAACGAGGCGACGCTGAACCTGACGATCTGGTTCCGCTACCGCGGCGCCTTCAACCCGGCGGACGTCGTCTTCACCAACGCGGTCAAGCCGGTCGAGCTGGGCAAGCCCTACCGCGAGGAGCGCGGCGAGGTCACCACCTACGTCGCCTACCGGATCGAGGGACGCTTCGCCCTGAACGTCTTCGACCAGCGCCCGCCCTACGGCAGCCAGACGGTCGGCGTCAGCTTCCGCCACCGGACGCAGAACCGCAACACGGTGATGTTCGTCACCGACGTGCTCGGCATGTCGCTGGTCGACACCAACGACTTCGTGGAGAAGCTGAAGGCGATGGCCGCGGCGGAGACCGCGTCCGCCGTCGATCCCGGCCTCGCCGACCGCTTCCGCCGCGCGCTGGAGGGCGAGAGCGAAAGCTCCACCCTGCTCGACCAGCTCCGCGCCAAGCGGGTGCTGGCGCCGTCGCCCGGCTGGCGCCTGTCGCGCGCCTGGATCTCGCAAGACGTCGCCTCGGTCGGCAGCGAGGGCGATCCCAACTACGTCGGCTTCGGGCGTCCGCAGCCGGACTTCTCGCGCGTCGATTTCGGCGTGGTCGCGACACCGGACTCCCCGGCGGCGCGTGACTTCATCCACCGCGACTTCTTCGTCTACATCGCCATCTTCAGCGCCGTGCTGGCGGTCTTCGCCGCCGTCATGGACCGCCGCGACCGCGGCCAGTTCTGGAAGATCCAGACGCTGTTCATGCGCATCCTGTCCTGGCCGCTGCTGCTGATGTCCGCCGGCAACATCGCGCTGGACCAGGCGGTGGCGACGCTGCCAGCCAGCGGAATCGCCATGGTGGTGAACGGCGTCGACGTGCTGTGGTGGATCGTGCCGGCCATCCTGGTCGACCGCACGCTGGAACGCTTCGTCTGGACCCCGCTGGAGATCCGCACCCAGCGCAAGATCCCCGGCATCGTCCGCCGCTTCTCCACCCTGATCGTCTTCGGCTTCGCCGGCTGCGGCATCATCGCCTTCGTCCTGAAGCAGCCGATCACCAGCCTGCTCGCCGCCTCCGGCCTCGTCGGCATGGTCATCGGCCTCGCCATCCAGGCCAACATCGCCAACGTCTTCTCCGGCATCGTCCTGAACATCGAGCGGCCGTTCCAGATCGGCGACAGCATCCAGATCACCGATCTGGTGCGCGGCGTCGTGGTCGACATGACGTGGCGCACGGTGCGGATACGCAACGTCGCCGGCTTCATCGTCGCCATGCCCAACGCCAAGGTGTCGGAGGCGACCGTCATCAATTTCAGCGCGGTCGACCGGGTGTCGATGAAGCTGGAATATTATGCCGACGCCCGCCACGACCCCGGCCAGATGGGCGGCCTGCTGACCACCGCCCTGCAGAACGCCGACAAGGTGATGCCCAGCGCCACCGGCGGCCCGCCCTTCGTCCGCTACGACGGCATCCGCGGCGTCAACGGGCAATGGTTGTGCAAGTACAACCTGTTCTTCTGGGTCGAGGATTACGACGCCAGCTTCGTCGTGCCGGAGCTGGTTTGGCGGTCCGTCTACCGCACGCTGGCCGAAGCCGGCATCGAGCCGACCCCGCCCGACCTGATGGAGGCCGCCGGCCCCGCCGCGGTCGCCACCAACGCCCAGCGCCGGGCGATTCCGGCATGAGCAGGAACACCCCGATGATGCGAACCCTGATCGCCGCGACGGCGCTGCTGCCGGTCCTGCTCGCCGGGACGGGCTGCGCGCCGCTCGGCAGCGAGCGTCCCGGCGCGATCCTGGAGAAGGTGGCCGACGGCGACTACGACGTCGGCATCCGCTACCCCGCCAAGCGCGCCCGCTACGTGATGATCGTGGAGGAGGACGAGGACGGCTTCGTCGTCACCAACCGTCCCGCCGCCGCCCGCGAGGTGGACACCGCCCCGGCCCCGGTGGTGGCGCAGCCGCAGCGCAACGACCGCGTGCTCGCCCCCTGCGCCGAGGCGACCGGCAACTGGTACCGCCACACCCCGGCGGGCTACGTCTGTGCCGGCCAGTCGGCGCCCGGCGGCGGTGGCTGACATGAAGCGACTCGCGATCATCCTCGCTCTGACGCTCGCCGGCTGCGCCGCCGGTGCGCCCGCGCCTAATGCGGGGCGCGCCGACGCGCCGGTGCTGCGCATCGTCGCCGACCCCGACGCCAACGGGCGACGCCCGGTCGCCGTCGACGTGGTCCGGGTGGCCGACCCGGCGCTGGCCGGACGGCTGGCCGGGCTCGACGCCGCGGGCTGGTTCCGCGACCGCGAGGCGCTGAGCGCCGAGGCCGGCAGCCGCATCGCCATCGCCTCCTGGGAGATGGTGCCGGGCCAGAGCGTGGTCCTGCACAGCCTGCCGCCCTTCGCCACCCTCCCGATCCAAACCCTCGTCTACGCGCGATACGGCACACCCGGCGCCCACCGGCAGACGCTGGACGGCGCCGGCGCCCTGGACGTGCGGCTGGGACGGGAGAGTTTCACCGTGGCTCCGCTGACGGAAGGAACGCCGTGACCGCCCAACTCGCCCAGGCCCACCCCGCTGCGGCGCCGAAGATGGCGCCCACGGGGGCCAAGCCCGCAGGCACGCTGGCCCTGTTCCGCGCCTTCCAGGAGGACCTGCTCGCCGGCTGCGCCGACGCGCAGGCCCCGGCGGGGACGGTGGCCGACCGCCTGACCGCCACGCTCCACGGGATGAGCGGCGCCGCCGTCTCCCAGGGGCCGGGCGCGCACGGCACCGTGGTCAAGGCGGTCTTCGCCATGGCCATGCTGGCCGACCGCGCGCTCGCCCAGACGCGCCCCGCCGACGCCGTGGTCTCCAGCCGCCTGTTCGGCGCGAACGCTTCCCTGCAAACCCTCTTCGTCCAGGCCGACGACCTGATCCGCCAGGGCGCCAAGGCCGACCGCGGGCTGGCCGCCGTCTATCTCGCGGCGCTGGCGCTGGGCTTCCCCGACGACGCCCAGGCGACCGCCCGCCGCCCCGCCCTGCACCGCATCGTCGTCGGCGAGCGCGCCGCGGCCAGCCATCCCAGCCCGCGCGCCTGCGACCCGCCGGAGGGCGCCGTGCCCGGCTACCTCGCGCCGTCCGCGCGGCGCTGGTGGTGGGCGGTCGGCGGGACCGCCGTGCTGTTCCTCGTGGTCTCGCACCTGCTGTGGACCGGCGCCGTCGGCGGCATCCAACGCGATCTGAGCGGCGCCCGCGCCGCGGTCGAGGACATGGGGCTGTCATGGTCCTACTGATGCTCACGCTGGAGCTGGTGCTCTCCACCATCGGCTCCGCCATCGTCACTCTGCTGTCCTTCGCCGTCACGCTGGCGCCCTATGCGCTGCTGGCGCTGCCGCTCTACATCTTCTACCGCCTCGGCCGGATGGTCTGGCCGAAGCTGCGCGGCTGGCGGCGCAAGCCCGCCGCCAAGGGCACCGGCCAAAAGAAGGCGCCCGCGCGCCGGGCCGCCCCGCCGGCGCCGCTGCGCGTCCGCGCCGAGGCCCCTCCCCCCACGAAGGCCGCCGCCAACACGCCGCCCAACGCCCGCGTCTATGGCGAGGGGCTGGACATCCTGACGCGGCAGATGCGCGGTCCCCTGCGCCGCGGCGATATCCCGTGGTTCCTCGCCTTCGGCGTCGGCGGCCCGGCCCTGCTCGCCACCGACCCGACCCATGTCCGCTGGCCCGAGGACGGCAACGGCGAGAACGGCTGCTGGTGGTTCTGCGAAGGGGCCGCGATCCTGCACGTCGGCGCCGACTCCGCCGACGGCTCCCGGCTGGGCGCGTCCTGGCCGGCGCTGGTCGCGGCGATGCGCAAGCGGCCGATGCGCCGCCCGCTGGACGGCGTCCTGCTGATGGTCGGCGCCGACGAGCTGCGCGCCGCCGCCGAGCGCCCCGGCCCGCGCGACGCGCTGGCCAAGCGGGGCGCCGCCCTGCGGGAGCGCTTGCGGACCCTGCGCGACGATCTCGGCGTGGTCGGCCCGGTGCATGTGGTCGTGGTCCGCGCCGAGTCCCTGGACGGCTTCACCGACCTTTGCGCCGCCATGCCCTCCGCCCTGCTGGACGGCGTGCTGGGATGGACCAACCCCCAGGACTGGGCCAAGCCCTTCGAGCCGCGCCGCATCGACGAGGCGTTCGAGGCCATCGCCGCGGACATCGCCGTTCTGGAGGCCGACGCCTTCGCCGCCGGCACCGCCGGGGTGCGCCTGCCGCTGCTGCCGGCAGCCCTGGACACGCTGCGCCATCCGCTGGCGCTGTTCCTCGACGGCGTTCTGGGCGGCGACGACCAGACCGAGCCCTTCCCGCTGCGCGGCATCGCCCTGACCGGCGCCTACGCCCCGGCCACCGGCGGGCGCCGCCCGGTCTTCGCCCGCAACCTGCTGCCGGGCCGCGCCTTCGCCGAGGCCGGCTACGGGCGGCCGTCCGACGCCGCCTACCAGCAGGCCCACAAGCGCCGCCGGATGGCCCAGGCCGCGCTCGCCGCCTCGGTCGCCGGCCTGTCGGTCGCCGCGTGGCAGGGCGTGTCCAGCGTATCCGCCGGCAGCCCGCCGGTCGTCGCGGCCACCGCCGACCTGCGCCGGGCGCTGCTGGCGCGCGATGCCGTCACCGACGGGGCTCTGGCCGGTCGGGTGATCGCCGCCACCGCGGCGATGGAGCGCAGTCCCCTCGCCACGCCGCTGCTGCCGACCTCGCTGTTCAGCACCTTCGACGAGGACAAGAAGCGGCTCGCCTCCGTCACGCTGCGCCGCTCGGTGCTGCGGCCGATCCGCGACGCCCTGCTGCCCAGCGCCACCATGGCCGACCTGCCGCCGGTCGCCAACCCGCAGAAGGTCGAAGACCTCCCCGCCTTCCGCCGGCTCGCCGAGCAGCTCGACCGCATCGGCGGGCGGCGCGACGCGCTGGAGCGCTACGACCGCTTCCGCCGCAACAGCGGCTTCGACGAGCTGAACGCGCTGGCCGAAAGCGTCTACGGCGCCGTCCCCCGGTCGCCGATGACGGCGACGGACGGCTACATCACCCGCATCGCGGCGGGCGCCGACCTGCCCAACCTCGACGCCCGGACCATCGCCGCGGCGGTGCGCGCGGAATCGGTGCAGCTCGCCGCCCCGCTGGCCGAGGAGTTGTACGGCCGCAACCCGCTCCGCCAGCGCGCCGAGGCCCTGGCCGAGCGGCTGCGCGGCCTGCCGGAGACGCCGACCGCCGAGGATGTCGACGACGTCCGCCGCCTCACCGGCGCCGTCGCCGAGGCCGTCGCCTGGCCCATCGCCGGCGCCTTGCAGGAGCCCGCGCGCGGCCTGCCCGACGCGATCCGGGTGGCGCTCCAGAAGGCCGCCATCGCCGATCTGCCGGGCCGCGACACCACCGACCGCATCACCGAGGCCCTGTCCACCGCCGCGACCGGCGCCCGCGCCGCCGTCCTGGCGCTCGACGCGCCGCAGACCGGCGCCCTGTTCGCGGTGGCTGACGGCGGAGCGTTGGTTCTCAACCCGGCGGTGACCGCGCTGCCGGACGCCCTGGCCGCCGCCCTGCCCGCAGCGGTTCCCGACGCTCCCCCCGCCGAAGCCGTCAAGCCGGACGAAACCAAGCCCGCTGCATCCAAACCCGCGGAACCGAAGCCCGCGGAACCGAAGCCCATTTTGCCCGAGGCGGAGCCGGCCAAGCCGGTCGCGGCGGCCCCTCCTCTGCCTCCGCGGCCGGCCCCGTCGCCGGAACCCGCGGCGCCACCGCCCGCCGCGCCACCATCCGCTAATGTGGAGCCGCCGGCCGTCGTCGCGCATCTGCCGGTCCCGCCCAGAATGCCGGTGGAAACCCCGGTTCCGGACGGCGACGCCGCCCTGTCGAAGCTGTCCGCCGCCTTCACGCAGACCCTCGCCGGGCGCTTCCCCTTCGTCGGCTCCGAACAGGCGCGCGGCGCGTCCGACGCCGACCCGCAGGACGTCCGCCGCTTCTACCGGCAGCTCGACGAGCACCGGGCGGCGGTGATGCGGACCGCGACCCCCGAGGTCGCCGCCTTCATGGAGCGGATGGAGGCCGCCCGTCTCCTGCTGGAGGCCGTCGCCCGCCCGGCGCCGGTCAGCGTCCGCCTCACCTACGGCGCCAACCGCGCGCAGGAGGTCGGGGCGGAGCACATCATCGACTGGTCGGTGCGTTCCGGCGCCAGCGCGGTGGGGGCTTCGGCCAACGGCGGGACGCTCGCCTGGACGCCGGGCCAGCCGGTCCTGCTGAGCGCCCGCTGGGCCGCCGGGTCGCCCTTCCGTCCGAAGGGCGCGCCGGCGGGTGGAACCGCCGCGGCAACCGGCGACACCATCACCCTGGCCGAGCGCGGGCCGTGGGCGCTGCTGCGCCTGCTGAAGAGCCACGCTCCGTCGTCGTCGCGGGACGGCCTGCTGCTGCGCGTCGCCCTGCCCACGCAGACCATCGAGGGACAGCCGGTGCGTGACACCGTCCTGGTCCTGGGGGCGGCGGTCAGCACGGGCGGGCGCAACGAACTTCCGGCGCGCGCCCTCGACCTGCCGGCCCGCTTCCCGCAAAGGTAGTGAAGTTCATTATACAAAGAAAAGCTGATGATGAACTTTGTTACAATTCGCAGAAAGATGACGCAGCTTCCAACAAAAACACCGACGGCGGTCATAGGCATTTAATGCGTTGTTAAGCACTGAAAATGTATCAAGTCGTTGGGACATATTGGATCGTTGGGCAGTCATTCTTTGCCCAACGACAGTCCCGAGAAGCACTCTCTAATTTACCAGCGACAATAGGGGCATTCTTTTACCAATCGCTTAAGCAGCGGTTGATTGGCGATGCTTTGTTTCTTTCGGAATGCCAAATTTGCGACGCATAACGTCCTAAGACGTGTGTCTGAGCTTATCGTTTCCACCTGGAATCAACCTCACCTGTCCCTCGAAAGGTTTCGGATCATGGTAGACCGCAAGAAGCGCGCCCAGGAACTGATCAAGTATCACAGCTACGCCTCGGGTGCCTTCGGACTCATCCCCGTTCCCGGCGCGGACGTCGCCGCGGTCAGCGTGGCCCAGCTCAACCTGATCCATAAGCTCGCCAAGCTCTATGAGATCGAGTTCGCGCAGGAGCGCACCCGCGCGATCATCGGCGCGCTGATGGGCGGCGTCATGCCCGGCGCGCTCAGCTCCAGCGTGCTCGGCTCCGCCGTGAAGGCTGTCCCGTTCATCGGCACCGCCCTGGGCGTCGCCGTCATGCCGGCCCTGTCGCTGGCCGCCACCCAGGCGCTCGGCCGCGTGTTCGCGCAGCACTTCGAGACCGGCGGCACGCTGCTGGACTTCGACGTCGAGACGATGCGCGAGCATTTCCGCAAGGAGTTCGAGGCCGCCCGGAACGACGCCGCCAAGAACGAGGCCGGCGAGGCCCCCGCCGCGGCGCCGCAGATGGAAGAGCAGCCGGTCCAGAAGGCCGGCTAAGGGCACGAGGCCGGGGCGCCGGGCAAAGAAGGAAGCATCGCCGTGTTCGAGCTGATCTACATCGGTCTCTGCCTGCTGGTCGGGTTTCTGGGGATCGGCCGCCGCGGCGGCTTCCTGCTTTACGCCTTCCTGGCGGTGGTTCTGACCCCGCCCGGCGCCCTTCTCGTGATGATCCTGCTGACCACCCGCGGCAAGAAGCGGGCGAAGGCATGACGGCGGCGACGGCGTCCATCCTCCGCCCGGCCCTGCGGCTCCTGCTGCCGGTCCTGCTGGCGCTGCTCGCCGCGACCCTTCCGGCGCGCGCCGAATACTGGACCATCGCGTCGGAAGACCATTTCCCGCCCTACAACTACTCCTTCAACGGCACCCGCACGGGGATCGACACCGAGATCGTCGTCGCCCTGCTGAAGGAACTGACCATCACCCCGGTCCACCGGCCGCTGTCCTGGACCGAGGTCGTCCGGTCGATGGACGAGAACACCGCCGACGTCGGGTTCCAGTTCATCGCCTCGCCCGCCCGTTTCGCGCAGTACAACATGATCGGCCCGTTCCGCACCGGCACGACCGTCTTCATGGTGCGCAAGGACTCCCCCATCGCCTTCGAGCGGCTGGAGGACCTGACCCCCTACCGCATCGGCGTGGTCGACGGCTTCGCCTACGCGCCGGACTTCGACGCCGCGACCTATCTGGAAAAGGTCCCGTCGAGCAGCAACGTGGTCAACTTCCGCCGCCTGATCCTGGGCCGGGTGGACGTGATCGTCGGCGACCTGCATGTGCTGAACCACATGGCCAAGCAGGACGGGCGTCTGAAGGACGTGCGCGTCCTGCCCAAGCCGCTCGGCCTGATCCCCCGCTACATCGCCATGCCCAAGGCGCGCAAGGAGAAGGCCGAGCGGTTGCAGGCCGCCTTCGTCAAGCTGCGCGACAACGGCACGATCACCCGCATCCTCGACTCCTGGCTGGCGGAGTGAGGCGGACCGATGAGCAAGAGCAAGACAAGCAAGCGCGTCGCCCCCAGCCGGCCCGTCTCGGCCCTGCTGCCCCTGATCGGGCTGGCCGACCGTGAGATCCTGACCCGGCTGGTGGTGACCGGCTGCGTCGCCGCCGCCGCTAACCTCATCAGCCTGATGAGCCTCAGCGCCGAGCTGAACGGCTGGATGCGCGGCGAGGTGCTGGACACGCCCTTCCTGATCTTCTGCCTGGCGCTGCTGGTCTCCTACGCCTTCAGCAAGCGCTTCGTCGGGCTGGTGCTGACCACCGGCTTCAGCGCGCTGGCCGGGGTGCGGCGGCGCTTCCTGCAGACCGTCACGCTGGGCAACCACGCCGACATCCTCGACATGCAGGCCCGGCGCTCCTTCGACCTCGGCAACCACCATCTGGAGCGCATCGCGGCGCTGCTGCCCAACCTGTCGATCGCCGCCAACATGATGCTGGTGGCGGTCGTGGCCTACCTCTACCTGTGGACGCTGACCACGGTGGGCGCCACGCTGCTTCTGGTGGCCGGCGCGATGATCGGCGGCTGGTACGTGCGCGAGGCGCAGCGGACCCGCGCCCTGCTGGGTCAAGCCAAGGAGTCCGAGGTGCGGATGCTCCAGGGCTTCTCCGAGATCGTCGGCGGCAACGCCGAGATCAAGCTGGGCAAGGCGCGGCGCGACGAGCTGGCCCAGGCGGTCGAGGCCGACGTCGCCCAATGGGAGGACCTGAAGCGGCGCCACGGGCGCAATCTGGGCGAGCTGTTCTCCTGGATCGCCACCATCGTCATCGGCTTCTCCGCGGTCTTCGTCTTCATCTTCCCGCGCATGGGCGCGCTGTCGGCGGCGGAGCTTCCGCTGGTGACCTCGGTCATCCTGTTCCTCGCCCGGCCGCTGTCGAAGTTCCTCAACGCCGTGCCCGACTACATCGCGGCGGAGGATGCGGCGAACCAGCTCACCACCCTCCTCGCCGCCATGCCGGCGGCGGAGTACGCGCCGTCAAAGCTGGCCCGCGCGCCGCGCCGCTTCTCCGCCATCGAACTGCGCGGCGTGCGCTTCGCCTACCGCGCCGGGCTGCGGCCCGAGCCCTTCGTGATCGGTCCCATCGACATGACCATCCCGGCGGGCAGCGTCGTCGGCATCGTCGGCGCCAACGGGTCGGGCAAGTCCACCTTGCTGCGCGTCATCCCGCTGCTGTTCCGCCCGGACGAGGGTCAGGTGCTGCTCGACGGGCAGGCGGTGGAGGGCGACCGGCTGGAGTCCTACCGCGACTTGTTCTGCGCGGTGTTCCAGGACCACCACCTGTTCACCCGCCTGCCGCAGGGGCCGACCTTCGACGCGGAGCTGTTCCGCGAGATGCTGGCCTATCTGAAGATCGACCATCTGGTTCCGGAGACCGGCGACGGCCTGCTGAACCGCGACCTCTCCAAGGGCCAACGCCGCCGCGTCGCCCTGGCCGTCGCGGTCGCGGAGGGGCGTCCGATCATCATCCTCGACGAATGGACGTCCGACCAGGACGCCGAGTTCCGCACCCGCTTCACCAACGAGATCATCGGCAAGCTGCGGGCGCTCGGCCGCACGGTGATCTTCGTGTCGCACGACGGCAACGCCTCGTCGGTCTGCGACGTCACCATTCACATGACCAACGGCCAAATGACAAACGGGCAGATGGACACGCCGGCCGACAAGGCCGCGTCCCGCCCCGCCACGGCTTTGCTCCAGGAGACCGCGTGACATGGCTGACCAGGCCTTCACCTACGACGACGCCGACGCGACGCCGCAGCCGAAGTCGCGCCTGCGCGCGCTGCTCGGCAACTGGTACGAGGAGCACCGCCGGTCGCTGCTGTGCACGCTGCTGGTCGGCATCCTGATCTTCCTCTACTTCGCGCCGTCGATCGTCGTCTTCATCCCCGCCGGCCACGGCGGCGTGCTGTGGAAGCGTTTCCACCAGGGCACCCAGATGGCTCCGGCCCTGGCCGAGGGCGTGCACGTCATCTTCCCCTGGGACAAGATCGAGGTCTACGACCTGCGCCTGCAGGAGGACACCCGCTCCTACTCGGCGATCGCCAACGACGGCCTGAACGTCAGCATCGAGATCACGGTGCGCTACCGCCCCTACGCGGAGATGCTGGCCGCCCTGCACAAGAATGTCGGGCCGAACTATCTGGAAGTGCTGCTGGTGCCGGAGGTCGGGTCGGTCTCGCGCGAGATCGTGTCGCGCTTCAAGGCCGACGAGCTCTACGCCCATCGCCGCCTGCGCGTTCAGACCGAGACCTTCGAGCAGGTCGCCGACCGCGTGATGTACGCCCAGATCATCGGGGCCGAGGACACGCCGAAGCCGGACGGGCGGACCAAGACCGGCTACCTGCTGATCCAGGACATCCTGATCCGCAACGTCTCGCTGCCCGAAGCGATCATGGTGTCGATCGAGCGCAAGATCCAGCAGGACCAGGCCGCCCAGGAATACCAGTTCCGCCTGCAGCGCGAGCTGTTCGAGAGCCAGCGCAAGCAGCTCGAAGGCCAGGGCATCCGCGCCTTCCAGGAGACGGTCCAGGCCAACCTGACCGAGAACTACCTGCGCTGGCGCGGCATCGAGGCGACGCTGGAGCTGGCCCATTCGCCCAACGCCAAGATCGTCGTCATCGGCAACGCCGCCAGCGGCGGGCTGCCGCTGATCCTCGACGCCGCTTCCGGCGGGGGCGCCACCCTCCCGATGCCGGGCGCCCCCGCCCCCGGCGCGCCACAGGCGGGGGCCGCGACGGTCACCATGCCGAGCGGCCTGCCGGTGCCGCCCGCCGCGCAGCTCCCCTCGCTGAGCGGCGAGGGCACCCCCGGACAGGTGCCGGTCGCCCAGATGCCCAGCCTGAACACCGCCGGGGCCGAACCCACCGCCCACCGCCCGCCGACCGCGCCGGTTCCCGGCGTCAAGCCCGAGCCGGCGGGCGCCGCCAGCGGACCGGCCAAGGACGGAAAGGCCGCCGCGGCCCCCATCCTGTCGACCATGTCGCCGTCCCGCCTGCTCGACCTCATCCAGTCCAAGTGAGCCGGCGATGGATCTCTGGCGCATCCTGAGACGCGACGCCCTGCGCAACATGCAGCCGCTGATGCTGCTGGCGGTGCTGGCGGCGGCCCTCAACCTCGCCCTGCTGACCTCGCTGAACAGCGCGCTGGTCATCATGGACGATCCGGAGGGGTTGCAGCGTCTGCTGTTCATCTTCCTGCTGTCCGCCTTCTCCTGGCGGTTCGCGCAGGGCTGGATGATGAGCGCGGCGTCCAAGCGGATGCAGGCGGCGCTGGCGATCCTGCGCGTCGACCTGCTGCGCCGCGCGGTGGCCGCCGACCTGCCCGACGCCATGGCGGTCGGCTCCTCCCGCCTCGCCCAGGTCGCCGGGCCGGAGCTTCAGCTCCTCGCCCAGGCGGTGCCGACGCTGGTCATCAGCTTCCAGTCGGTCGCGGCGATCATCCTCTGCCTGCTCTACCTCGCCACCCTGTCGAACGCCGCGGTGCTGATCGTGCTGGCCTTCCTGACGGTCGGCGGCATCCTGATCACCCGCTCGGTCCTGCGGCTGGAGCGGCTGTCGGAGACGATCCACGAGGCCGAGGGCGCGCTGTCGGAACGGTCGGACCACATCCTGCAGACCCTGCGCGAGTGCAAGCTGAACCGCCGCCGCGCCGCCAACGCGCTGTCCGACGCCACCGCCTGCGCCGAGGCGCTGCGGACGGAGCGCCACCGCTTCGGCGCCGAGTACAGCCACTACTTCACGCTGAGCGAGCTGACCTACTACGCGGCGCTGGCCGGGATCATCTTCCTGCTGCCGGCGGTGTCCAGCACCGACATCACGACCGTCGTGCTGGCCGGCCACGCCGCCGCCTTCATCGCCTACCCGGTCATCACCATCGTCGCCTCCTACCCCTCCTACATCAGCGCCGAGACCGCCGCCCGCTCCTATCTGGCGGTGGAGGCGGAGCTGAAGGCGCCGCCCCGCCCCGCCCAACGCCGGGCCAAGGACGCGCCGCCGACCGGCTTCGCCGACTTCGCCACCATCGCGCTCGACGGCGCGTCCTACCGCCACCCCGGGCGCGACGGCACCGGCTCCTTCACCGTCGGTCCCATCGACCTGTCGGTGGAGCGCGGCGACGTCGTCTTCGTCACCGGCCACAACGGCGCCGGCAAGAGCACGCTGATCCACCTGCTGCTCGGCCTCTACCCGGCGCAGCGCGGCAGCCTGACGGTGGACGGCGCGGTGGTGACGGCGGACACGCTGGGCTCCTACCGCGATCTGTTCTCCGTCGTCTTCTCCGACAACCACGTCACCCGCCAGCTCTACGGCGCGGTGTCGCTGGAGGACGGCTTCGCCGACGAGCTGCTCGACCTGCTGGAGATGTCCGACAAGGTGGCGGTCGAGGACCGCGCCTTCACGACGGTGGACCTGTCGCAGGGGCAGAAGAAGCGCCTCGCGCTGGCCGCCGCCCTGTTGGAGCGCAAGCCCGTGCTGGTGCTCGACGAATGGGCCGCCGACCAGTCCCCCTATTTCCGGCGGAAATTCTACCGCGAGATCATTCCCTGGATGAAGGCGCGCGGCATCACCGTGATCGCCGTGACCCACGACGACGCGTATTTCGACGCCGCCGACGTGCAGATCCAGGTGGAGCAGGGCGGTATCCGCCGGCTCGACACCCCCGCCCTTCCGGCCCCCGACCTGCTGCCCGCCTGATCCAGACCAGCGGATCGGGGCCAGCGGATCGGAGCCACCAACCGAACCCTCCCCTCCCCCAGACGCGAGACCGAGGCACACCATGATCCTTCTCACCGGCGGCACCGGCTTTCTCGGTGGTTCCTTCTACCTCGACGCCGTCAAGAACGGGACCGCGGCGGACTGCCTGCTGCTGATCCGCGGCGCCGACGAGGCCGCCTGCCGCGCCCGTCTCGCCACCAACCTGATGCGCTGCGTCGACCGCGCCACGGCCCAGGCCTACGCCGATCTCTGCCAGATCATTCCGGGCGACCTGCAGTCGCTGGCGACCAGCACCGACCCGCGGCTGGACGCGGTGACCCACATCGTCCACGTCGCCGCCGACACCTCCTTCGACAGCCGCCATTCGGTCTGGCAGATCAACGTCGACGGCACGCTGGCACTGGCCGCCCGCGCCCGCCGCATGAAGCATCTCCAGCGCTTCCTGCACATCGGCACCGCCTTCTGCTGCGGCGAGACGCCGTGGCTGGAGATGGTCTCGGAGGCTCCCGCCCCTGGCCACGACACGCCGCACATCGTCGAATACACCCGCAGCAAGGCGGCGGCGGAACGCGCCCTCGCCGCCGGTTTCCCCGACCTGCCGATCGTCGTCTGCCGCCCGTCCATCGTCGTCGGCCACACCGCGATGGGCGTCCGCCCGAGCGCCAGCATCTTCTGGTTCTTCCGGCTGGTCGACCGCACCGGCGTCCTGCCCTGCTCGCCGGACGGCTTCATCGACATCGTTCCGGTGGACTGGGCCTCGGCCCGGCTGCACGACCTGCTGCGCAAGCCGGAGCTGAAGCACAACCTCTACCACATCTCCGCCGGCCTCGGCAGCCGGACCCTGTGGAGCGACTTCCAGGCCGCCTTCGCCGCGCACGGCCATGAGGGCACCCGCCCCTACAGCTTCTTTGACCCGAAGGGTCCGGAAGGCTGGAAGCCCTTCGACCGCGCCTTCCGCCTGGCCTTCCCGCAGCGCGACATCCTGCACCGGACGATGATGGCCGGCGGGCGCAAGTACCACCGCTTCACCGCGCAGGACATCGCCTTCGACAACAGCCGCCTGCTGGCCGAGGGCTTCACCCCGCCGCCGCGCTTCGCCGACTACATCGGCGTCTGCCTGACCAACCCCGGCACGACCATCGCCGAGCAGTTCGTCGACGACGCCGCCAGCTTCGAGTTCGACGAGTCGCTGGCCCCGGCCGGGTCGCCGGCCACCGCCGCCGCCTGAGCCTCATCGCCGGAGAAGGATGCCATGCCGCTCCTCATCGCCACCCGCCTCGCCTCCAGTCCGATCCACGGGCTGGGGCTCTTCGCCGAGGAGGCGGTCGCCGCCGGCACGCCGGTGTGGGCGTTCGACGCCCGCATCGACCGCCTGCTGGAGCCCGACGACGCCGTGCTGGCGGAGTTTCCGCAGGTCGCCCGGCTGATCGACTTCCACGGCTGCGTGATCGAGGGGGTCGGCGTCCTTCTGCCGGGGGACGACGCCCGGTTCCTCAACCACGCCGATGGTCCGTCCATTGGGCGGGCCGATCCCGGCGACTGGCGGCGCTTCGTCGCCCGCCGCAACATCGCCGCCGGGGAGGAGATCACCTGCAACTATGAGGACATCTGCGCCGACGTGCGCGAGGCCGGGGCGGCGCTCTATCTGACCGGAGCAGGGGCCGGAGCAAGGGAATGACCACGCCCGCGGCGCGTCCTCCCCTGCGGACCAGCTTCGTCGCACCGGCGGCCCTGACGCCGGAGCGCCGGGCGGCGATGTTCGCCCTGCTCAGCGTCTGGTTCGAAGGCTACGGCGAGGACTATTTCAACGAGGAGCTGGAAGACCTCGACCACTGCGTGCTCCAGGAGGACGCCGCGACCGGGGAGCTGGTCGGCTTCGCCACCGTCTACCGGCAGGCGACGGAGATCGGCGGCACCGCCGTTGGCGCCTTTCACACCGCCCATTGCATCCTGGAGCGCCGCTTCTGGGGGTCGAACGAGTTGGTGCGCTCGATGGTCGCCGAGATGGTCGCTCGCGCCCGCGCCGACCGTTCGGGGCGGCTGTGGTACTGGAGCTACAGCGCGGTCGGCTACCGCTCCTACCGCTACATGCCGATGCTGTTCGTCCGCCACACGCCGCACCCGGACCAGCCTCCGGACGACCTCGACCGGGCGTTCCGCGACCACATCGGGCGGGAGTGCTTCGCCCAGTACTACGACGCCGAGACCGGAACCGTGGATTGGCAGTGGCAGGGCTACGGCCTGACCGAGGAGGCCCGCGCCATCAGCGAAGCCAAGCTGGACAGCCCGGCGGTCGCCCAGTTCCGCCGCATCAACCCGCGCTGGGCCGACAGCGTGGAGATCCTCTGCCTCGCCCGGCTGCAGGACGACAACCTCACCGCCTTCGGCCGCCGCTGGTTCTGCACTAGCCCTCTCCCCTCTGGGGAGAGGGTGGCCCGAAGGGCCGGTGAGGGGGTTGTGCTTCTGCCGAACGGTCCGACACGCGCAACCCCCTCACCCTAACCCTCTCCCCAGAGGGGAGAGGGGACAACACGACACCATTTCCGCAAGCCTCGACCCTGGAATGACGACGCCCATGAACACCTTGTCCCTTCGCGCCGCCGCTCTCGCCGGCACCGCCTTCGCCGCCCTGACGTCGGTTCCGGCCCTGGCCGAGCCGAGCTTCGACCTGATCCTCGGCGGCGACGCCTATTTCCAGGGCGCCTACATCCGCCAGCAGCAGGACGAGGGCCTGCGCCCGCGCGAGTTCGCCAACCGCTACCGTCTGGTCGTCACCCCGACGGCGACCGCCGACAACGGCCTGACCTACGGCGCGCGGCTGCGCATCGTGGCGGGCAACGGCGATCCCACCGTCTCGACCCGCAACATCGAGAACGACCGCGCCTTCCTCTTCGCCAACGGCGCCTTCGGCACGATCCAGGCCGGCGTCATCAACGGCCTGTCGGACGAATACGGGATGATCGGCCCGAACGTCGAAGGCGTGGCCGGCAGCCCGGACAGCAACGGCATCCTGTTCCTCAACGGCTCCTCGACCTTCGGCGCCCTGCCGCTGGCCGCCACCAGCCTGCGCACGCTGATCGCCTACGACACCGGCACCAAGCTGGTCTACATCACGCCGAGCTTCGGCGGCCTGTCGGCGGCGGTGTCCTACATGCCGCGCAGCGGCGACTCCAACACCTCGGTCAACCGCCGCACGACCGACGCGCTGGGTGACCTGCTGTCCTTCCGCGACGTGGTCGAGGTCGGCGGCGCTTTCCAGACCGCGGTCGGCGATTTCAGCATCGAGGGCAGCGCCTTCTACGCGACCGGCAAGGCGGTGCGCCAGACCGACGGCGTCGTCAGCCAGTCCTTCGAGGACCTGAACTCCGTCCATGTCGGGGCCAACGTCGGCTACGGTCCGGTGAAGGTCGGCGCCAGCTACGCCTACAGCGGCGACAGCGGCTATGCCGAGGGCCTCGCCCAGACGCGGGCGCAGCAGAACTGGATCTTCGGCGCGCAGTACAGCGCCGGACCGCTGCTGTTCGCCGCCAACTACCTGCGGGCGCTGGGCAACGACAGCGCGACCATGTCCACGCCGAGCAAGGCGGACATCTGGCAGGGCGGCGTCACCTGGACCGTCGCCCCCGGCTTTACCGCCGGTCTGGAGTACGACTACGTACAGTCCGCCCTGCAGGCGGCCCGCCCGGATGGCAGCGACCTGAAGGACCGCGCGCACATCGTGATGCTCGACACTCGTCTGGCCTTCTGATCACGCTGACCGCTGCGGCCTTTGGAAAGCTCCAGGGGCCGCAGCGTTTTCGCGCCATCGACCTTCGCTTAAATCGTTTGTTGGCACCACGGAGCGCGGTCTACCCTGGCCGTCCGAACCAACGTCAGAAGGGTGCGCCGGTGTTCGCGTTTCATCTCGCCTTTCCCATCCGGGACATCGAGGAAACCCGCCGTTTCTACGTCGATGTCCTGGGCTGCCGCGAAGGGCGCTCCACCGAGCGGTGGATCGATTTCGACTTCTTCGGCAACCAGATTTCCGCCCACCACTCGTCCGAGCCGCGCTCGACCGAGACCAGCATGGTCGACGGCAAGTCGGTGCCGCTGCATCATTTCGGGGCGGTGCTGCCGCGCCCCGTCTGGGACGCGCTGAGGGAGCGGCTGGAGGCCGCCGGCGCGACCTTCCTTCTGGAGCCGCAGATCCGCTACCCTGGCAAGCCGTCGGAGCAGGGGACCTTCTTCATCCTCGACCCCTCCGGCAACGGGCTGGAGTTCAAGAGCTTCACCGACGAATCCGGCATGTTCGCCCAGGTCGAGGCGACCTGACGCACCGAGGCAGGGCCTACACCGGCGGGGCGGCGTCCGTGGCCGAGGGTGCCGTCGTCTGCGCCGGTGGGGCCGCTGGCACGTCGTCGCTGCCCTCGCTGCGGTCGCGGTAGAGGGCGGCGCGGGCGAGCAGCATCAGCGTGATCGGCGTGGTCACGATCATGAAGACGGCGATCAGGATCTCGTGCAGAACCAGCCGCGACTGCAGCACGGTGAAGCACAGCATCGAGGCCAGCAGCACGGAGCCGATGCCCATGGTGGTGCCCAGCGTCGGGGCGTGGACGCGCTCGTAGAAGCTGCGCAACCGCACGAACCCGATGGACCCGATCAGCGCCAGCGAGGCGCCGAGCAGGAGCAGCAGCGCCACCGGGATCGCCGCCCAGACCGGCAGGTCGGCCAGATGCGTCATTCGATCACCTCTCCGCGCATGAGGAACTTCGCCAGCGCCGCCGTCGCGACGAAGCCGAGCAGCGCGATGATCAGCGCCGCCTCGAAATAGAGCGTGCTGCCGGTGCGGATGCCGAAGGTCAGCAGCAGCATCGTGGCGTTGACGTACAGCGTGTCGAGCCCGAGCACCCGGTCCTGCGCCCGCGGACCGCGCAGCACGCGGATGGTCGCGCAGGCCATGGCGGCGACCAGCAGGATCTGCGCCAGGAAGATCGACCAGAGCAGCAGCGTGGCGGTCATTCGAAGATCTCCATCAGCCGCTTCTCGTACCGTCCCTTGATGGTGTCGATCCAGGTGCTCTCGTCGACCAGATCGAGGATGTGGAGAAGGATGGTGTTGTTCGCGGAATTGTACTCCACCCAGATCGTCCCCGGCGTCGCCGTGATGATGCAGGCCAGCGTCGCCAGACCGTAGGGCGCCCGCATGTCGAGCGGGATGTGGAGGAAGCCGGACACCCGCTCCGTCTTCCGCGGGTTGAGGATGATCTTGACGACCGCGAGGTTGGAGCGGGCGATGTCGGCCATCACCAGCGCGGCGAGCGCGAAGACGGCGCGCGGCCGCTTCAGCCGTCCGCCCGGCGGGTCGAGCGCCGCGAAGCCCCAGAGCGCGACGGTCGCCAGGATGCCCCCCATCAGGATGGAGCCCAGCGCCACGCTCTCGGTCAGCAGCAGCCACATCGCCACGAGCGCGGCGGTCAGCAGCGGGTACGGCCACCAGCGCTTCATGGCGCGACCCCCTTGCCGGTTCCGGGCGCCGCGGTGGTCATCACCCCCTGGACGTAGCGTTCCGGTCCGTGAAGCGAGCGGGCGGTGTCCTCCATGTAGCGCATCACCGGACCGGCCTGGACGGTCAGCGCCACACAGAGCGCCAGGAGCATCATCACCGGACCGAGTTCGACGAGGCGCACGCGCGGCAGGTCGCCCGCGGGCGACGCCCAGAAGACGTCGATGCCGGTGCGGCTCATCGCGACCACCGTCGCCAGACCGGACAGGATCAGCGCCGCCATCAGCGCCCAGGTGGTGAAGGGAAGCCCCTCCGCCCCCTGCGCCAACATCGGCGCCAGGATGGCGAACTTGGCGAGGAAGCCGGACAGCGGCGGCAGACCGGCGAGAAGCAGCGCGCAGGCCATGAAGGCGATGCCGAGGATCGCCATGATCGCCGGGATCGACACGCCGATGGCGTCGTCGTCGTCCGACTCCTCGTCCTCGCCCTCGCCGAAGGCCTCGCGCGTCACGGCCAGCACGTCGGCGCCGACCATGCGGCCGCGCTCGACCAGTTCGATCAGCAGGAACAGCCCGGCGATCGCCAGGACGGAGCTGGTCATGTAGAACAGCGCGCCGCCGGTCACCGCCACCTGCCCGGCGCCGACGGCGGCCAGCAGCGTGCCGGAGGACACCAGCACGCTGCCCCCGGCCAGCCGCGCCAGATTCTGCGTCGCCAGCACCGCGATGGAGCCGAAGGCGATGGTCAGGACCCCGCCGATCAGCAGCCAGTGCCCGCCGAACCCCGCCGAGGTGCCGGCGCTGTCGCCGAAGACCAGCAGCCAGATTCGGATGATGGCGTAGATGCCGACCTTGCTGAGGATCGAGATGATCGCCGCGGACGGCGCACCGACCGTTGTGTAGGTGTTCGGCAGCCAGAAGCCCAGCGGCCACATGCCCGCCTTGATCAGGAAGGCGACGCCGAGGATCGCCGCCCCGGCCTCCAGCAGCCCACGGTCCTCCGGCGCGACCCCGGCGATGCGCACGGCCAGCTCGGCCATGTTCAGCGTGCCGGACACGCCATAGATCATGCTCACCCCGATCAGGAAGAGCAGGGACGCCGCCAGATTGATGGCGATGTAATGCAGCCCGGCGCGGACGCGGGCGAGGCCGGAGCCGTGCAGCGCCAGCCCGTAGGAGGCGGCCAGCATGATCTCGAAGAAGACGAAGAGGTTGAACAGATCGCCGGTCAGGAAGGCGCCGTTCAGACCCATCAGCTGGAACTGGAACAGCGAATGGAAATGCGCCCCCGCCTTCTGCCAGCGCGCCAGCGCGAAGACCAGGGCGGACAGCCCCAGGATGCCGGTCAGCACCAGCATCATCGCCGACAGCCGGTCGAGCACCAGGACGATGCCGAACAGCGACGGCCAGTCGCCCAGCCGGTAGACGCGCACGGTGGCGTCCGCCCCGGTGGCGGTGTGGTCCGTCAGATAGAGCAGCAGCACCGCCAGCGCCAGCAGCGCCGACGCCGACGCCACGCCGAGCGTGGCCTTCAGCGCCCGCCGCCGCTCGTCGATCAGCATCAACAGCGCGCCGACCAGCAGCGGGATGACGATCGGCGCGATCACCAGATGATCCATCCACCCGTTCACCGGGACTTCTCCTTACCATCCACATGGTCGGTTCCCGTCAGGCCTCGCGCGGCGAGGAGCAGGACGAGGAACAGCGCCGTCGTCGCGAAGCTGATGACGATGGCCGTGAGGACCAGGGCCTGCGGCACCGGGTCGGCGTGGGTGGCGAGGCTGCCGGCCATGCCGCGCTCCAGCACCGGGGCCGCCCCCGTGCGCAGGCCGCCGGTCGAGAAGATGAAAAGGTTGACGGCGTAGGAGAGCAGCGACAGGCCGATGATGACCTGGAAGGTGCGGGGACGCAGCAGCAGCCAGACGCCGGAGCCCGTCAGCACCCCGATCCCAAGGGCGAGGATAAGTTCCATCAGTCGTCTCCGGTTGCGGCGGTCGGGGCGCCGGTCGGGGCAGTGGTCGCGACCGGAGCGGGCGCCGCGGGGGCGCTCGCCGCCGGTGCGCGCGGCGCCGCGGCGCGATGGCCGCGGACCGACTGGCGGGCCAGCGCGATCAGGGTCAGCATGGTGGCGCCGATGACCAGAGCGAACACGCCGATGTCGAACAGCAGAGCGCTCGCCGTCGGAATCTCCCCGATGAGCGGCAGGTCCGCGTAGGCGAAATAGGTGGTCAGGAAGGGCCGCCCGAACAGCAGGGCACCCAGGCCCGTGCCGGCGGCCAGCAACAACCCGAGGCCCATCCAGCGCAGCGGCAGCACGCGCAGCCGCGCCTCCACCCACTGCGTGCCGCCCAGCATGTATTGCAGGATCATCGCGATCGAGCCCATCAGCCCCGCGGCGAAGCCGCCGCCGGGCAGGTCGTGGCCGCGCAGCAGCAGGAACAGCGCGACCATGCCGACCACCGGGAACAGCAGACGCGCGATCACCGACGGAACCAGCAGCCAGTCGGCCACCGTGTCGCCCTCCCGCCGCTCGGGCCGGGCGATGTCGTAGGCGCTCTGGTCGCGCTGCTGCTCCGGCACGTCCACGCTGTCGGGGGCCGGGCGGAAGCGGCGCAGCAGCGCGTAGGCGGTCAGCGCCACCACGCCCAGCACGGCGATCTCGCCCAGCGTGTCGAATCCGCGGAAGTCGACCAGGATCACGTTGACGACGTTGGTGCCACCGCCCTCGGTGTAGGCGCGCTCCAGGAAATGCTGCGCGAGGATTTCCGGCGGGAAGCGGGTCATCACGCCGAAGGCCAGCCCGGCCATGCCGAGCCCGGCGGTGATGGCGATGGCGAGGTCGCGCAGGCGGCGGCCCGTCCGCATCACTTCCGACGTGCCGGTGCCGGGAAGCCGCTTAGGCAGCCAGCGCAGGCCGAGCAGCAGCAGGATCGTGGTGACGATCTCGACCAGCAGCTGGGTCAGCGCGAGGTCGGGGGCGGAGAACCAGACGAAGGTGACGCAGGTGACCAGACCGGTGCCGCCGAGCAGGATCAGCGCGGCGAGGCGGTGGAACTTGGCCTGCCACGCCGCCCCCAGGGCGCAGGCCGCGCCGATCGCCCAGATCAGGGCGAGCACGGGGTCGATGCCCTGCGGCACCAGATTGCCGGGGCCGAGCCCGCGCCGGTAGACCGCCCAGCCCGCGGCCAGGATGGCGACGCAGACGACCAGCCGCAGCTGGGGCTGCAGGCGCCGGGTGCCCAGCAGGCCTTCCAGCGTCCGGGCGAGGCGCCAGGACAGGAAGACCATGCTCCGCTCGAACATGCGGCGGCCTTCCAGGCGGCTGATGAAGGGCGGGCCCTCGATGTTGTTCCGGAACAGCGGCTGCAGCAGGAAGTAGAGCGTCACGCCGGCCGCCAGGGCGAGCAGGCTCATCACCAGCGGCGTGTTGAAGCCGTGCCAGACCGCCAGGCTGTACTCCGGCGTCGCGGCGCCGAGCGCGGCGTGGGCCGCCATGTTCAGATACGGCCCCACGGTGGCCGCGGGCAGCAGCCCGATGATGATGCAGGCCAGCGCCAGGATCTCGACCGGCAGCCGCATCCAGGCCGGCGGCTCGTGCGGCAGGTGCGGCAGGTCGACCGGGTCGGGGCCGAAGAAGGCGCCGTGGATGAAGCGCAACGAATAGGCCACGGCAAAGGCGCTCGCCACCATCGCGGCGAAGGGCAGGATGTGGAGCAGCAGCGGCAGCGACGCCTGGGCCGACAGCGTCTCGGCGAAGAACATCTCCTTCGAGATGAAGCCGTTCATCAGCGGCACGCCGGCCATGGCGGCGGCGGCCACCATCGCCAGCCGCGTCGTGAAGGGCATGAAGCGGTTCAGGCCGGACAGGCGCCGGAGGTCGCGGGTTCCCGTCTCATGGTCGATGATGCCGGCGGCCATGAACAGCGACGCCTTGAAGGCGGCGTGGTTGAGGATGTGGAAGATCGCCGCGACCATGGCGAGTTCGCTGTTGAGCCCGAGCAGCAGCGTGATCAGCCCGAGATGGCTGATGGTCGAATAGGCCAGAAGTCCTTTCAGGTCGTTCTGGAAGATCGCCACATAGGCGCCGATCAGCAGGGTGGCCAGACCGGCGCTGCCGACGATCCAGAACCAGGCCTCCGTCCCCGCCAGCACCGGCCACAGCCGGGCCATCAGGAAGACGCCGGCCTTCACCAGGGTCGCCGAATGCAGATAGGCCGAGACGGGGGTGGGTGCCGCCATGGCGTGCGGCAGCCAGAAATGGAAGGGGAACTGCGCGCTCTTGGTCAGGGCGCCCATCAGGATGAGGACCAGCGTCGGCAGGTAGAGCGCGTGCTCGCGGATCTTGTCGCCCGAGGCCAGAACGACGTCGAGGTTGTAGCTGCCGACGATGTGGCCGAGCAGCAGCACCCCCGCGAACAGGCACAATCCGCCCGTCGCGGTGATGGTCAGCGCCATGCGCGCGCCATCGCGCGCCGCCGCCGTGTGGTGCCAGTAGCCGATCAGCAGGAAGGAGAAGAGGCTGGTCAGCTCCCAGAAGAAGGCGATCTGGATCAGGTTGCCGGAGAGCACCACCCCCGTCATCGACCCCATGAAGGCCAGCAAAAACGCGAAGAAGCGCGGGACCGGGTCGTCCGCCGACATGTAATAGCGCGCGTACAGCACGACGAGCGCGCCGACCCCGAACACCAGCCCGGCGAACAGCCAGGCGAAGCCGTCCATCCGCAACGTGAGGTCGAGGCCGAGCGACGGCATCCAGGCCATCGAATGGCGGATCACCCCGCCCGCCGCCACCGTCGGGTAGGCGGCCCACACCAACCCCAGCCCGATGATCGCGATCGCACCGGCCAGCCACGCCGCGGTGTTGCGCGCGTGCGTCGGCAGCATCCCGGCGACGATCGCGCCGACGAACGGAAGGCCGGTGGCGGCCAGGAGCAACAGGGCGTCGGACATGGTCTGTGACAATGGGGTCTCGGGCAATCGGAGGGGCCAAAATGCTGAGAACTGTCGGCTTTACGAATATAGGAAGGATGGTGGTCCCTCGCCGCGCCGGCCAGAAATCGCTCGGTCAGAAATCGTCGTCGTCAAGCTCCCGTTCGGCGTTGGGGGGAAGCGCCTGCCGGACGAGCTGCACCACCGCGTCGGGCGTTTCCGCCTGACGCAGCTTGCGCAGGGATTGCGGGTCGCGCAGGGCTTGGCAGATCTCGCCCATGACGGGCAGCAGGCCCTTGCGGGTCGCGGTCGGCCAGAGGACGAGGAAGAACAGGTCCACCGGCTCGTCGTCCCGGGCCTCGAAATCGATGGGTTTGCGGAGCCGCGCGAACAGCACCAGCGGGTTTTCCGTCCCGCGCAGCTCCGTGTGGGGAAGCGCCACACCCTTGCCCAGCGCCGTGGAGCCGATGTGCTCGCGCGCCTGCAGGGCCTTGAGAATCTCCTCCTTGGGTGCTCCGATGCGGCTGGACGCCTCGGTGGCGAGAAGATCGAGCAGGGTTTCCTTGTTGGCCGGCCCTGCATCGAGAATGACGTTGTGTGCGGACAAGAGGTCCGAGATGTTCATTCCTGTCTCCATGGGTGGCAAACCTTCCGTCTCCTGTCCCGACCGTCCGCGGTCCGTGCCGGGATGGCCGTGAACCAACAGACTTCCAATCAAATTCGGTACGCCTTGTCCACAGCGCCAATACCCACGACGCCAATCGCCGCCGGGACCGGTGGCCGCCCCACCCCACGGACACGCAGCGCCGGCAGGGCCCGCGCTTCGCAACACACCTCGTTCCTTTCCCGCCCTTGCCGCAGGCTCCACACCCATTTTGGGAATGGAATCGCGCCCCGCAAGTGGCGGGGTAGCCATCCATCTACGTCTTGGCCGCGGCTGTAATCCCACAATCCGTGCTGCGGGGGCGAAAAAACGGATGGGCGGGGCAAGACGCTGCCGCCTGGAGGGCCGATCCGGGAAAGACACGGAAGCCTGAAAATTATCAAGGGCTTGCGCCCATGGGGGACGCCCCGCCCTTCCCCGCGCCATGGGGAAAGGGCGGGGCGGTGCCGTCCCGTCCTTACGCTAGCATCCGCACCGGCTCGCCGGCGTGCCAGGCGAGGATGTCGTCCAGCGCGTCGCGGTAGAAGACCTCGTAATTCTCGCGGGTGACATAGCCCAGATGCGGCGTCAGCACCGTGTTCGGCGCCTCCAGCCAGGGGCTGTCCACCGGCAGCGGCTCCACGGGGAAGACGTCCAGCCCGGCGCCCGCGATGCGATGCTCGTGCAGGGCCGCCAGCAGGGCGTCCCCGTCCACCAGACCGGCGCGCGACGTGTTCACGAAGAAGGCCGAGGGCTTCATCGCGTCGATGTCGTCCGCCCCGACCACGCCGCGCGTCCGCTCGCCCAGCACCAGATGGACGCTGACGATGTCGGAGGTGGCGAACAGGTCGCGCTTGTCCAGCCGGGCGACACCCGCGGCGGCGGCCCGCTCGTCGGTCAGGTTGGGGCTCCAGGCCGCGACCTCCATCCCGAAGGCCTGGCCGACCCGCGCCACCTGGGTGCCCAGCTTGCCCAGCCCGACGAGGCCGAGACGCTTGCCGGCCAGCCCCTGCGTCAGGCCAGCCTGCCAGCGCCCGGCGCGCAGGCCGCGCTCCTCCTGCGGGATGCGCTTGGTCAGCGCCAGGATCAGGCCCCAGGTCAGCTCCGCCGTCGGGGTGCCGACCATGCCGGTCCCGCAGACGGTGATGCCGCGGGCCTTGCAGGCCTCAAGGTCGATGGCGTTGTTGCGCCCGCCCGTGGTGACGAGAAGCCGCAGGTTCGGCAGCGCGTCGATCAGCGACGCGGGGAACGGCGTGCGTTCCCGCATGATCACCAGGACGCTGTAGGGGGCGAGCGTGCCCACCACCTCCTCCGCCGGGATCGGCCGTTCGAAGACCGTCAGCGCGCTGCCGTTGGGCAGGCGATGCCACTCCGCCAGATCGCGCGCGACGTTCTGGTAATCGTCGAGGATGGCGATCTTCATCACGGCTTCGCGAAATAGGGCGCCAGATTGGCCCGGATGCGCTCCACCGCCGGCGTGACTTCCGTGGGAACCTGGAAGGTCTGGCCGGTGATGGTCTCGAACGCCTCGATGTAGATGCGGGCGGCCTCCAGCACGACCTCCGCCGGGATTTCCGGGATGGCGTCCTTGTAGGGGTCGCAGCGCTGGGTCACCCAGCTGCGCACGAAGTCCTTGTCGAAGCTCTCCGGGCGCTGCCCGGCCTCGTACCGCTCCGGATAGCTGGCGGCGAACCAGTAGC
Source organism: Azospirillum baldaniorum (assembly GCF_003119195.2). Taxonomy (NCBI): domain Bacteria; kingdom Pseudomonadati; phylum Pseudomonadota; class Alphaproteobacteria; order Rhodospirillales; family Azospirillaceae; genus Azospirillum; species Azospirillum baldaniorum. Next base: position 1,170,651 of record NZ_CP022254.1, read on the forward strand.
GGCTGCTGTCCGGCGTGTGGATCTCGTCGGCGAGGATGATGTTGCCGGCCTCGTCGAAGCCGAACTCGTACTTGGTGTCGACCAGGATCAGGCCGCGCGCCGCCGCGATCTCGCGCCCGCGGGCGAACAGGGCCAGCGCCTTCTCCGTCACCTCGTCCCACTGGGCCTGGGTCAGCAGCCCGCGCTCCACGATCTGGGCGGCGGTCAGCTCCTCGTCATGGCCGGCGTCGAACGCCTTGGTGGTCGGGGTGATGATCGTTTCCGGCAGCTTCTGGTTCTCGCGCAGCCCGTCGGGGAAGACGTGGCCGTACATCTCGCGCCGGCCCTTCTTGTACATCGTCCACAGCGAGGTGCCGGTGGTGCCGGCCAGATAGTCGCGGACCACGATCTCCACCGGCATGATGGTCAGCCGCTTGGCGACCACCACGTTGGGGTCCGGGTATTCCAGGACGTGGTTCGGGCAGAGGTCCTTCGTCGCCTCGAACCAGTAGCGGGCGATCTGGGTCAGCACCTGACCCTTGAAGGGGATGGCGGTCAGGATGATGTCGAAGGCCGACAGCCGGTCGGTGGCGATGATGACGCGCCGCCCGTCGGGAAGGTCGTAATTCTCGCGCACCTTGCCCCGGTAGTGGTTGGGCAGCTCGGGAATGGCGGCGTCCTTGACGACGTTGGACAGATGCGGAGCAAGCTGAGCGGTATCGACCATGGTTCCAGATCCGGCAAAAGGGAGGCGCATGATAGCGCAATCGCCGCGCGGGGCCAGCGCGGTTATAGTCCCGAATCCGGGGAATGGGGACATCCGATGCGGAAAACGGAAGAAATTCAACTCTGTTATGCCGACCTGCGCGGGCTGGCGCACCGGCTGGAGGCGTTCCGCGCCCTGCTGTCCCCCGACGAGGCGGCGCGGGCCGCCCGTTTCGCGACGGAGGAGCTGCGCACCCGCTGCGCGCTGCGGCGCGGTCTGCTGCGCCATCTGCTCGGGCGGGTGACGGGCCGCGACCCGGCGAGTCTGGCCTTCGCCTACGGGCCGATGGGCAAGCCCTCCCTGCCCGGCGGCCCGGCTTTCAACCTCGCCGACTGCAAGGATCATGTGCTGATCGCCATCGCCCCCTGTGCGACGGTGGAGCTGGGCGTGGACATCGAACGGCTGCGCCGCCTGCCGGACGCCGCCGGAATCGCCGAGCGCTTCTTCGCGCCGGAGGAGCGCGACGCCTTCGCCGCCCTGCCCGACGCGCTGCGGGACGAGGCGTTCCTCAACAGCTGGACCCGCAAGGAGGCCTTCATCAAGGCGACCGGCCAGGGGCTGTCCACGCCGCTCGACCGCTTCGCGGTGGAGCTGACGCCGGGCCGCCCCGCCCGCCTGCTCAGCCTGGACGGCGCGCTGGAGGCCGGGGATGCCACGGACTGGTCGCTGTTCGACCTGCGCCCGGCGCCGGGGCTGGTCGGCGCGCTGGCGGTGCGCGGCGACGGCTGGCGCCCCGTGTTCCGCCCGCTGGATGAAACGTTCAGCGCTTGACGATTTCCCAGGCGATGCGCGCCGGCTCCTCGCCCAGCTCCGTGGAGCCGATGACGATCTCGCCGCGCGGCGGGAGCGGCAGCGGTTCGCCGGCCTTCAGCCGCCGCGGCTCCGCCACGCCCGGAACGGCGATCTGGGTGCCGTTGCGGCTGAGATCCTCCACCACGAAGACGCCGTCCTGGCGCGACACCGCGGCGTGCCGCCGCGAGGCCGAGGCGATGTCGAGGACGAACTGGCACTGCGACGACCGCCCGATGACGAGCTGGGTTCCGTCCTCCGGGATCGCCCGGGTCTGGCCGCGCCAGAACAGGACCAGCCGCTCCGCCGCCGCCTTCGACACGTCGATCAGAATCGTCTCCTCGGTCGCCCGCGTCACGACCTCCCCGGCAGGGGCGGCCAGCAAGGGGATGCCGAGCGATCGTTCGGCGTCCGGAATCGCGGCGATCTTGGCGATCAGCCCCTCGGCCAGCGCGCGGGGGATGCCGGCGGCGCGCAGGCGGCGGCCCAGGCCGCTGCGCACGTCGTCCGTGCTGACGCCGGGGGCGACCAGCTCGCGGGCCGAGGTGATGCTCTCGAACTCGGTGGCGACCTGCCGGATCAGGACACTGAGCTTGTTGCGCCCGAAGGGGCTGGTGGCGAGGTCCAGCAGATAGCCGATGCGCTGGGCCGGCGCCGGCAGGCGGGTGGCCAGACGCTGCACCGCCATGTCGAAGGACGCGTCCTGACCGCCGGAACTCCACACCGTCTTGGCGCGCCGGGTCAGCGCCTCCGCCATGCCGGCGCCGCCCAGGAAGCCGTCGAAGTTGGTCAGCCGGTCGACGATGATGCCGAAGGCCTTGCCCTCCGCGGCGGTGCCGGTGCGGGTCAGCGGGGTCAGGCCGGCCAGACCGCCCTGGATGCGGCGCAGCAGCGCCTTGCGCGTCTCGTCGAAGCCACCGCCGCCCAGCGCGTTGGACAGGGCCAGCAGCTCGTCGGTGAAGGGAAGCCGATCGTCGAGGTCGCCGTGCATCGCCGCGATCAGGCTTTGCAGCGCCGCCCCCAGGTCGGGCGCGTAGCCGATCAGCGCGCGCACCGGCTCCCGCCCGTCAACCGTTTCCGCCAGCATCTGGTCGAGCAGGCGGCGGTTCGCCTCCTCCTCCCCGTCCTCGCGGTGGAAGCGCAGCAGCGCCTTGACCTTGCCGGGCCAGTCGCGGCACGGCTCCAGCACCGCGGCGAAGGCGTGGGTGACCAGCCGGTCGCGCTCCTCCGGCGGGCGCTCCGCCGCCGCCGCCAGCAGGCCGGCCACCCCGCCGCGGGCCAGCGCCGCGTCGAAGGGCGCGAGCGTGTCCGACGCCTGCGCCATCTCCTTCAGCCGGGTGAACAGCCGCATGAGCTGGTCGTGCCGGTCGAACGGCTTCACCCCCAGCAACGGCGCCTGAAGGGTGGCGAGCCGGCTGACCGCCGGATTGAACAGCAGGGCCTCCCGCTCGAAATAGCGCAGCGGGTAGTAGCGGTGGAGCTGCTCGGCCGGGATCACCGCCTGATCGTCCCAATAGCCGCGCAGCAGGCGCAGCAGCAGCATCCGGCTTTCGAAGGAAAAGAGCTGGAGCGCGTCGGTGCAGAGGCTGGCGGGCCCGACGTCGGTCTCGTCGATGGTGGAGATGGTGGTCGGCTTGCCACCGCCGGAGCTGGACTTCTGGAAGATGACCTCTTCCTTGCCCGCCTGATTCACCTTCAAAATCCGGACAACCGGAAATTTCGCAAGACGAAGCAAATACGCCGCGCGTTCCCGGGCCGCGGCCTCGTCGGGAAAGACCCCGTCGATGTTGGGTTTTCCGCCCTGGTCGACGACCACTTCGAACGTGAGGCTGCGGCGCCGTGACATCATGGGCTTTTCAGCTCTTTCCCCAGAGGCGTGGCGTCTTTTGAGGACTTCATCGTACGGTAAGCGGACTTTCCGCGCAGCAAGATTCCTGGCCCGTCCCAGACCCGGCCAACGATTGACGCGGATGCCGGCCGGGGCTTTGCGCTAGACTGGCCGCCATGCGGCTACCGACCTTCTCCATCCTGTTCCTGCTGGCCTGCCTCACCGCGGTGTCGGCCTGCGCGTCCCCCTATGGCGCCACCGGTCCGGACGACCGGGCGGCGATCGCCCGCAACGGCTTTTCCGCCGATGACGTCGGCTACGTGCTGTTCGATCCGGACAGCGGCGCCGTCCTGGCGGAGCGGCAGCCGGCCAAGCCCTTCGCCCCGGCCTCGGTCGCCAAGCTGCCGGCGATGGCCGCCGCCCTGGCGGTGCTGGGGCCGGACCACCGCTTCGAAACCACGCTGCACATCACGGGGCGGCTGGGAGACGGCGTTCTGGACGGCGACCTGATCCTGAAGGGCGGCGGCGACCCGTCCCTGTCCAGCGAAGGGCTGGCGGAGTTGCTGCGCGACCTCGGCGCGCTGGGCGTCACGCGGGTGACCGGGCGCTTCCTCTACGACACCTCCGCCCTGCCCGAGATGCCGGAGATCGACGCCGGGCAACCCTGGACCGCCGGCTACAACACCGGGGTCGGGGCGCTGTCGCTCAACTTCAACCGCTTCCGCTTCGACTGGGCGCGCCCCGCCGCCGCCGGGCAGCCGGTGCGGGTCAGCGCGTGGTCGGTGTCCGACACGGGGCGCGTGCCGCTGGACAGCGTGACGGTGCAGCTCGGCGCCGGGGCCGGGGCCGCCTTCACCCCGCTCATCGCCATGGATGGCGAACCGGCCAATGGGGAACCTGGGGGCGAGCGCTGGCGCTTCGCCCCGCAGCCGGGCATGGCGGCCAGCCTGTGGCTTCCGGTCACCCGCCCCGGTCTGGCGGCGGCCTACGTGTTCCGCCGGCTGGCCGTGGAGGCGGGGATCGCCCTGCCCGCCCCGGCCCCCGGCGCGGTGCCGCCGACCGCCACGCTCGCCGCTCTGCACCGCAGCGAGCCGCTGGAGGTTCTGGCCCGGCAGGTCCTGCGCTACTCCAACAACCTGTCGGCGGAACTGATCGGGCTGGCCGCTGCCCGGCGGCTGGACCCGGCGGTGCAGACGCTGCCAGAGTCGGCGGCGGTGCTGACCGCGCCGGCCATGCTGGCGGCCCCGCGCACCGACTGGACGGGGCTGCGGCTGCTCAACCATTCGGGGCTCAGCGCCGCATCGCGCATCACCCCGGCCCAGACCATGGCGCTGATCCAGGGCGCCGGCCCGGCGGTTCTGGCCCTTCTGCCCGGCGAGGACGAGGGCAAGGTCCTGCCCCCCGGCGTGCGCGCCAAGTCAGGCACGCTGGCCTACGCCAAGGCGCTGGCCGGAACGCTGAAGACGGCGGGCGGGCGCACGCTCGGCTTCGCCTTCTTCGTCACCGACGAGGCGCAGCGCGCCGCCATGGACCGGACGATGGACCGCCGCATCGCCGAGATCCCCCCGGAGGCCCGCGCCTGGCTGGCCCGCGCCCGCAAGCTCCAGGCCGACCTGCTGGAGTTGTGGATCGCCGGTTTGTAAGAGTCTTCCCCCCTCTCCCGCTCCGGGAGAGGGGGCACGCGAAAGCGGGCGGGTGAGGATCGTGCGAGGATTGAAGCATGATCCTTGGTGGCACCCTCACCCTTCCCACGCCTGCGGCGTGGGCCCCTTCCCTCTCCCGGGGCGGGAGAGGGGGCAATCGCGCCCGCAACCGCGACGCTTGGCGAAAGGCGGCGGTCGGTTGTACACTGCGACCGAATGTCCCACCGAGGTTCTGGATGCCGATCACCCCGCGCGCACGCCGACTCCAGCAGGGTTCCGACACACCGGACATCGCGGCCAACCGCTACCACGACCGGCAGTTGGGTGCGGAGGTGGTCAACATCGTGGTCGGCGGCTGCGTGGTCAGCGACGACCCCAACGTCGTCATCACCACCACGCTGGGCTCCTGCATCGCCGCCTGCCTGTTCGATCCCGTCGCGGCGATCGGCGGGATGAACCACTTCCTGCTGCCCGACCACAACGGCGACCGGCTGTCCATCTCCTCCCGCTACGGCAGCGCGGCCATGGAGCAGCTCATCAACCGGCTGCTGGCGGCGACGGGGCGGCGCGACCGGCTGCGCGCCAAGATCTTCGGCGGGGCCAGCGTGAACGGCGCCCCGCGCAGCGCCGGCATCGGCCAGCGCAACGTCGAGTTCGTCATGGAGTATCTGGCGGCCGAAGGCATCCCGACGATGAGTTGGGACGTCGGCGGCTCGACGGCCCGCGCGGTGCGCTTCTACCCCACCTCGGGCCGCACCCAGCGCCGCCTGATCGGGGAGGAAACGGTGCGCGACATCGCGCGGTCCGAGACCTCCTTCATGGACCGGCTGCGCAAGACCGGGATCGATGGCGACGTGGAACTGTTCTGATCCCCATGCTCCATGGATTGTCCCGCCTGCTGCCCGCCATCGCGGACCAGAATCTCGACGAGGCCGCCGTCTACCGGCGGGAGTCGCTGTACGAGCGTCCGCGCTACGAGGGCGCCCGCGGCCTGATCCCCGCCGCCGGCCCCCTGCTCTGCCCGCTCTGCGGGCGGGAGGCGGCGCGCTTCCTCCCCTTCGGCCTGGGCGGGCGGCGCAACGCCCGCTGCCCGGACTGCGGGTCGCTGGAGCGCCACCGCTTCCTGTGGAGCTTCCTGGCGGAACGGACGGACGTGCTGCGCCGGTCTCTGCGCATCCTGCACACCGCCCCCGAACCCTGCCTGGAGCCGTTGCTGCGGGCGCGGCACGGCCGGCGCTACGTCACGCTGGACCGCTTCAACCCGGCCGCCGACGTGCAGGCCGACCTGACCGACCTGCCCTTCCCGGACGGCCATTTCGATCTCGTGCTGTCCAGCCACGTGCTGGAGCATGTCCCCGACGACCGCGCCGCGCTGCGCGAGATCGCCCGCGTCCTGAAGCCCTCGGGCCGCGCCGTCCTGCTGTTCCCCTACGACCCCAAGGGGCCGACGCGGGAGGACCCGGCGATGGACACGCCCGCCAAGCGGCTGGCCGCCTTCGGCCATCCCTATCACTACCGGATTTATGGTACGGATACCCCCCAGCGCATGGCCGAGGCCGGGCTGGACGCCACGCTCGTCGCCTCCACGGCGATGCTGAGCGCGCACCGCCGGCGGCGGCGGCGCATCAACCGCAACCACCTGTTCCTGGCGCGCCCGCGCGCCGCGGCGGGCCGGGCGTCCGGGGAGGGGTCATGAGCCGCAGCATCCGCATCGCCACCTTCAACCTGGAAAGCCTGGACGACACCGGCGACCTCTCCTTCGAGGAGCGCGCCGCCGTGCTGCGCCCGCAGTTGGAGCGGCTGGACGCCGACATCCTGTGCCTTCAGGAGGTCAACGGCCAGCGCGAGGCGAAGGGGGAGCCGCGCACCCTGCGCGCTCTGAACCGGTTGCTGGAGGGCGGCCCCTACGCCGATTTCCACCGGACCTCCGGCGGCGAGGGGACCAAGCTGGCCGACCGCCACAACCTCGTGCTGGTGAGCCGCTGGCCGATCCTGGCGGCGCGGCAGTACCGGCACGATCTGGTGCCCTCCCCGCAGGTCCGCATGGTCACCGCCGACCCGGCCCAGCCCGGCGGCGACGCCGTGACCTGGGACCGCCCGGTGCTGCACGGCGAGATCGAGCTGCCCGGCGGGCGGCGTCTGCACGTCTTCAACCTGCATCTGCGCGCGCCCATCGCCGCGCCGGTGCCGGGGCAGAAGAAGAACGCCTCCACCTGGAAGAGCGTCGGCGGCTGGGCGGAGGGCTTCTATCTCGCCTCGATCAAGCGGGCCGGGCAGGCGCTGGAGGCCCGGCTGGCGGTGGAGCGGGTGTTCGACGCCGACCCGCAGGCGCTGATCCTGGTCGCCGGCGACCTCAACGCCGAGATCGAGCAGACCCCCGTCCGCATCATCCGCGCCGACCTGGACGAGACCGGCAACGGCCACCTCGCCGGGCGGTCACTGGTGCCGCTGGAACGCTCCGTCCCCGAGGAACGGCGCTTCACGGTGCTGCACGGCGGCGACGCGGTGATGCTCGACCATCTGCTGGTGTCGCGCGCCCTGCTGGGCTGGTTCCGCTCCGCCGAAATCCACAACGAGGCCCTGGGCGACGAGCTGGTCGCGCACGCCACGGTCAGCCATTCCCCGGAAAGCTACCACGCGCCCCTGGTCGCCCGCTTCGAGCTGCCCGATCAGACGGTGACGGAGACGATGGCGCCCGGCGAACCAGCGCCGTAGGACCCCGTGGCGCGGGGAACGGCGGCCGGGGTGGTTCCCGCCGGACCGGCGCCCGTCGCGGGCGGCGTTCCGCTGGACGGGGCGCCGCTCGACGGGATGGCGCCGTATCCCGATCCGACGCTCCGCCCGGCGACGCCCGGCGTGGCCGTAGCGCCGGATGCCGCGGTTCCTTTGCCGGTGTCGTGGCCTTCCGCCGCCGCGTCGGTCGCGACGCCCAGGCGGCTGGCGGTGCGGCGGTATTCCTCCACCACCTGTTGCGCCGGGATCTGGTTCTGGGTTTCGCCGGAGGAGCGGTCGCGGAAATAGATGACGGCCAGCCGGGCGCCCTGGTCATAGCGCAGGACCGGGCTGATGTAGCCGCCGGCCACCACCACGGGATCGGACGGGGACGCCGCCGAGGTGGATTGGTCCGCAACGCTGGACGTGGTTTGGGAAGTCGGTGCCGCGGCATCGGCCACGGATTGCGGCGTCGGGACCGCCGATGCCGGAGTCGGCCGGTTCGCCTGGATGCCGGAAACGCTTCGGATGTCCATGGCTGGCCGCCTTTCCCCTGCGGGCCCTGCCCCGGACCGGCCGGGCGGGCCCCGATTGGACGACGCGCGATCAGACCGTGATGTTGAGGTTCTGTCCGCGGGTCGGGGTGGTGTTGCCGCCCGACGACAGGGCCTGCTGGCTCTGCTGCGCCTGCTGGTCCTGGGCCTGGACCTGCTGACGGCGATCCTCTTCGGCCTTCTGGGCCTGCTGGTTCGCGTCGGTTCCCCGTGTCTGCTGCAGGGCCGCCGGCCCGCTGCTTAACGGTGTCGTGAAAGGCTGCTGCTGATAGCCCCCTATGCCGCTGACGCCCATGACACGCACTCCTCGCTGTCCGCACTCCCACTCAAGTAGAGTAGGCAAAAATTGCCGCGCGTTCAAGTGGGACTCGCGGCGCATCCCTCGCAAGACACGCGCAAACCGTCGATGCGCTCGCTTTGCGCGTGGACTCGCCCGAGACCGCTTCTTTTGTTTGCAGGATGTCGAAGCCGGCGGGTCAGGCCGGTTCCGGTTCCAGGAAAGCGCCCTCGCGAATCGCGAAGTCGAACCGTCCGCCGTCCAGAGCCGTCACGTCGTAGGTCAGCGACCGGTCGATGCTGTTGTCGGCGTTGAAGGTCAGCACCCGCGGCCGCAGCGTCGCCAGTTCGGTCGGCTGGCAGTACCAGGAGGCGGCGATGATGACCTCGTCCCCCGGCTGGCAGCTCCGCGCCGCCGAACCGTTGAGCACGCAACAGCGCGAGCCGCGCTCGCCATAGATCACATAGGTGCTGATCCGCGCGCCGGAATTCTTGTTCCAGATCTCCACGAACTCCAGCGGATAGATCCCGACCGCCTCGCAATGCTCCGGATCGAGGGTGATCGACCCCTGATAGTTCAGGTTGGCGTCGGTGACGCGCAGGCAGTGCAGCTTCGCTCGGACAACCTTGATCATGATTCCCTCTGGTCGGTGCGGCTGGACGGCGGCAATTGATCGACGGCTGTTGATCGGCGGCCGGGGATGTTTGTAACCGCAACTGCGAAAACAGCAAGCGTTCCGGCACCCATGGTATGACCGGCGTCATACCGCTACCTTGGGCTGAGGCTTTTGCCTTTGGTGGTATTTCCATCCCGGGTGCGATGCGGCATGTTCTGCGCCGGTTTCAAGCCCCCCGGCGTCACCCAATAATACAATCCAGGGTCCGGCTGCGCGTCTCGGACCCGGCAACCGGCATAGGCCGACAACCGAATCAGGAAGGTGTGCGCCCGCGATGGCTGCGACGGCATCCGCGACACGGTACGTGATCTTTTCCGTCTCCGGCAGGACCCTGGCCCTGCCGGCGGAGTCCGTGCGCCGATTCCTGCCGCTGCCCCGGCTCGACCGCCCGCCCGCGGCACCCGCCGTGGTCGCCGGGCTGTTCCGCTACCAGGGCCGCGCCGTCCCGGTCCTGCGGCTCGACCTGCTGTTCGGCTTCGACGCCGCGCCGCCGGAGCTGTACGCCCCGCTGTTCCTGACCGACTGGGACGGCCGTCCGCTGGCCCTGCTGGCCGACCGGGTGTTCAACATCCTGCCGATCCCCGACGCGGAGCTGACGGCGGCCGACCCCGGCCTGACCTTCAACGGCTGCGCCGTGGCGACCATCTCCCACCGTGGCCCCCACGGCGGCCCCCATGATGGCGGAACGGCCACCGTGATCGACCCGTCCCGCCTGCTGACCGAGGCCGAGGGCCGGCTGCTCGCCGCCTTCCAGACCATGGCCGACGAGCGTCTGGCCCGGCTCGGCGCCCCCGGTTCCGAGACCGGGGAGGAGGCCCGTTGAACCGCATCGACGCCATCCTGCGCGATCCCGTCTTTCCCCGGATCAAGGCCGCCGTCATCGGGGCGACCGGGCTCGCCTACTACGCCGACAAGGACGCCGCCCTGGCGGAGCGCATCAACCGCCGCCTGTCGGACAAGCCGACCCTCGGCCTCGCCGCCTATCTGGCGCAGCTCGCCGGGGAAGGGCCGACCGGGCCGGAGTATCAGGCGCTCATCAACGAACTGACCGTCGGCGAGACCTTCTTCTTCCGCTACGCCGAGCAGTTCGAGGCGCTGTGCGCCGTCGCCATCCCGGAATGCCTGCGCCGCAACCGGGAAAGCCGCCTGCTGCGCATCTGGAGCGCCGGCTGCTCGATCGGGCCGGAGGCCTACACGCTGGAAATCCTGCTGAAGCGGCATTTCGCCGACCAGCTGCGCGACTGGCAGGTCAGCATCGTCGGCACCGACCTGAACGCCAGCTTCATCGAAACGGCGCGGCGCGGCGTCTACGGGAACTGGGCGGTGCGCGGGCTGGACCCGGCGGTCCTGGCGGAATGCTTCGACCGGCAGGGTGACTTGTGGGCGGTCAAGCCGCGCTTCCGCGAATGGACGAGCTTCTCGGTCTTCAATCTCGTGGACGGGCCGCTGCCCAACTACCCGCGGGGCCTGGGCGCGCTGGACGTCGTGCTGTGCCGCAACGTCATGATCTATTTCGACGAGCCGACGCGCACCCGCCTGCTGGAAAACCTCCACCAGGTGCTGGTTCCCAACGGCTGGCTGGTGGTCGGCCACGCCGAGACGGGGCAGCAGGTCAACAGCCTGTTCACCCCCGTGCCGGTTCCCGGCGCCACGATCTACCGCAAGCCGCGCCCCGGCTGCGCGCCCGCGGCGGCACTGCCCGCCTACACGCCATCCATCGCCGTCGAGCCGTCCCCCACCGTCGAATCGAGGCCCGTAGAATCGAGGCCCGCCGAGCCAAAGGCCACGGAGCCGAAACCGGCGAGGAAACGCAGCACGGCGACGGAGTCCGTGGCGCGGCTGCGCGCCACCGCGGCGAAGCCGGCCCCGGCCCCCCTGCCCACCCCGCAGCCGCAGCCGGCGTCCCCGGCCGGCAGCCCTGCCGTGGCCGACGGCGACCGGGCGGCGGCGCTGGACGCCTGCATCGCCCTGGCCGAGCGCAACCGCCTCGACCCCGTGGTCCATTTCCGGCTGGGCCTGCTGGAGGAGGAGCTGGGCGTCGGCGACCCGATCGCCGCCTTCAAGCGGGCGCTGTATCTGGATTCAGACTTCGCGCTGGCCGACTACCATCTGGCGCTGGCCTATTGGCGGCGCGGCAAGCTGGCCCCGGCGCAGCGCCATTTCCGCAACGCCCGCGCCACCGTCGCCGCCCACGACGCGACGGAGCTGGTGGCCGAGGGCGGCGGCCTGACCGTGGCCGAGCTGCGCAGCATGATCGACCTCTGGTTCTCGGGTGAGGAGCCGTGATGGACGACCGGACCGGAACCGGAGAGGCGGCCGATGTGAAAGACGCCATCGATTGGGCCGCCGTCCGCGCGCGCCTGGCCCTTCAAGGCCGGGAGGCGGAAGCCGCCGCGACGCCGGGCGGCGCCTGGGCCGACGCGCTGCTGCTGCGCCGTGCCGAGGATCTGGCGCGCGTCCCCTCCCCCATCGAGACCGACGCCGCGGCGGAAGCGGAGGCGCCGGTCACCCTGCTGGCCGGACGGGGCGCGGACGGGTCCTACGGGCTGGACCTGCGCCACCTGTCCCGCATCGTGCCGCTGCCGCGGGTGGCCCGGGTGCCCCACGCGCCGCCGGAGCTGCTGGGGCTGATCGCCATCGACGGGCGGGTGATGCGCCTGTTTGACGTGGACCGGCTGTGCGGACGCAACGCCGTTCCCGCCGGCGGCGGCTTCGCCGTCGTGCTGCGCGGCGGCGAGCGGCCGGTGGCGCTGCGCCTGCGCACCGTGGACACGGTTATGGAGCTGGATGGAACCGACCTGAAGGCCCCGCCGGAAGCCGGAACCTTCGTCACCGCCATCACCCGGGGGCGCGTCGCCGTGCTGGACGTGCCGGCGATCCTGGAGACGCTGAGGAGCATGAAAGAAGAATGAAACTGAAGGTCAAGCACAAGCTGATGCTCAGCTTCGGGGTCGTCTGCCTGCTGACCGGGCTGCTGGCGGCGTTCCAGATGATGCGCTTCGCGGACGGCATGAAGGTCATGATGGGCATCGCCACCTACGACATCCAGGTGTCGGAGGCGGTGCGCGAGATCGAGGTGACCGAAAGCAACCTGCGCAGCTACCGCGAGGCGGCGACCCACGCCGCGGCGCTGGCCCAGATCCAGGGTGGCGTGCCGGACATCACGCAGCTGCGCCGGCGCTATCATGACGGTTCGGCGGTGATGTTCGAGCAGATCAACAAGCTCAAGCGGATCGCCGGCGAGCGGGCCGAGGAAGGCACGACCGAGGATCGCCGCCGCATCTGGGGCGAGCTGGTCGCACAGATCAACAGCTTCGACCAGCATTCGCGTCGCATGCTGGAGGAAGCCAACACGCTGATGGAGCGGGTGGCCGCCGGGACCGAACCGGAGGCGCTGGCGCGTCTGACCCGTGTGGAGGAGATGCGGGTGGCCATGGCGGGCCAGCTTGCCAGCCTGCACAGCGACATCAGCCGCCTGTCGGAGGCCGGGCGCCAGAACATCCGCAACCTCTACGACGACGCGGTGCGCTCCTCGATCCTGGCGCTGATCATCGTGGTGGCCCTGGCCGTCGCCATCGCCATCCTGATCGGCAGCTCGGTCACCAAGCGGCTCGGCACCGCCATCGGCTACGTCACCCAGGTGGGCAAGGGCGACCTGACCAAGACGGTGGTCGTGCCCGGCGACGACGAGCTGGCCGAACTGGGCACCCACCTCAACGAGATGACCGGCAACCTGCGCAGCATGGCCAGGACCACCCGCGCCACGGCCGAGAGCATGCACGCCGCGACCGCGCAGATCCGCGCCTCGACCCAGCAGCAGGCGGCCAGCGTCGCCCAGCAGCTCGCCGCTGTCGAGGAGACGACGGCGACGCTCAGCGAGATCACCGAATCCGGCGCGCAGATCAACCGCCGCGCCCAGGACGTGGCGCAGAACGCCCAGGTCGCCGCGTCCAACTCCGAGACCGGCCTGAAGGCGGTGGAGGACACCAACCAGGCGATGGACGCCATCCGCGAGCAGGCGGAGGCCGTCGCCGAGAACATCGTCATCCTGTCGGAGCGCACCCAGGCGATCGGCGAGATCATCCTGACCGTCAACGACATCGCCGAGCGCTGCCACCTGCTGGCCCTGAACGCCGCCATCGAGGCCGCCGCCGCCGGGGAGCACGGCCGCACCTTCGCCGTGGTGGCGAGCGAGATCAAGAGCCTCGCCGACCAGTCGAAGGAGGCCACCGCCCAGGTCCGTTCCAACCTCAGCGAGATCCAGCACGGCATCAACGCCTCGGTCATGCTGACGGAGGAGGCGGTGAAGCGCGTCGGCGCCGGCAAGCGCCAGACCGACGCCACCCAGTCGACCATCCGCGACCTCGCCGAGAGCGTGCAGGAGAGCGTGCTCGCCTTCCAGCAGATCGTCGCCGGCACCAACCAGCAGCAGATCGGCCTGGAGCAGGTGATCCAGGCGCTCCAGAACATCCGCGAGGCGAGCAGCCAGACCGCCGCCGGCACCCGCCAGCTCGAAGGGGCCGCCACCAACCTCAACGATCTCGGCCAGGGTCTGGTCGAGGCCGTGCGGAACTACCGCGTGTGACCATGGCGACGGCACGCGGCGGCATGGGCCGCGACGGGGGCACGGACAAGGACGAACGGAAGGTGCCGGCGGCATGAACGACATCCGCGCGCGCCTGCTCGCCGCCTTCGACCTGGAGCACAAGGAGCATCTCGCGGCCATCCGCGAGGCCCTGCGCGCGGTGGAGAAGGACCCGGCGCACCACCCCGATCTGGTGGAGATCCACCGCCGCGCCCACAGCCTGAAGGGCGCCGCCCGCGCCGTCGACCTGCCGGAGGTCGAGCGGCTGTCCCACTGGCTGGAGGCCGCCTTCATCGCCATCCAGCGCGGCACGGTGCCCTTCGACGCGGCGGCCCGCGACGTGGTGCGCCGCGCGCTGGACGCCATCGAGGACGTGGTGGCCTGGGCGACCCGCGGCGGCGGCGAGGTGGACATCGCCGAGGTGCTGGCCGAACTGACCCGCATGGGCGGCGAGGGCGGCGGCCCGGAACCGGTCCAGCGCCGTCCCTCTCCCGGCGCATCCCCCGCCGCTCCGGCCGCGGATGCCGCCCGTGATGCCGCGCCGACGGCCGCACCGCGCCGCGCCCAAACCGCCGGTCCCGCCGAAAACGCGGCGCTGGTCCGCATCCGCGCCACCGGGCTGGAGCGGCTGTTCACCGCCGCCGCCGGCCTCCTGCCGGAGATCGAGAACCAGTCCGCCCTGGTCGCCGAGCTGCGCGAACTGCGCGGCGAATGGCGCGCCCTGGAGCGGAGCTGGCACGCCATGCGGCCCCGCCTGCTCCGCGGCTCCCATGATGCCGCGGGGTCCGGCGCCACCAGCTTCGCGGGCGACGAGACGGCCCTTCGCCTGTCCTCCTTCGACCGGCGGTTCCGCGCGCTCGGCGCCTCGCTGGACGCGGCGCACCGCGCCCATGACCGGCATCTCTGGTCGCTGCGCCGCTGGGGCAGCGGATTCCAGGACGAGGTGCGGCAGCTCCGCATGCTGCCGGCGGAGTCGCAGTTCAGCAACCTCGGCCGCATGATCCGCGACATCAGCCGCGCCCAGGGCAAGGAGGTCGAGGCGGACATCCGCGGGCTGGAGACCCAGGCCGACCGGGTGGTCCTGCAACGGCTGAAGGACCCGGTGCTGCACATCGCGCGCAACGCCGTCAGCCACGGCGTCGAAACCCCGCAGGAGCGGGTGGCCGCGGGCAAGCGCGCCGCGGCCACCGTCCGCTTCGAAGCCTCGGTGGTCGGGCGCCGCCTCGTCCTGCGCATCGAGGACGACGGGCGCGGCCCGAACCGCGCGGCCATCGCCCGCCACGCCGTCGAGCGCGGCCTGCTGGGCGCCGACGAGGCGGAGGCGGCGCCGGAGGAACGGCTGCTCGACCTGATCTTCGAGCCGGGCTTCTCCACCGCCCCCACCGCGAACGAATACGCCGGGCGCGGCATGGGCCTCGCCATCGTGCGGCGGGAGGTCACCCGCCTCCAGGGCTCGGTGACGCTGGCCGCGCGCGAGGGCGGCGGGACCGTCGTCACGGTGGAGGTGCCGCTCAGCCTGCTCAGCCAGCGGCTGGTCTTCGTGGCGGTCCAGGACGACATCCTGGCGATTCCCAGCAACGACGTGGCGCGCGTGCTGCGCGTCCCGGCGGACACGCTGTTCACCGACCTCGCCGCCCCGACCATCCGGCTGGAGGAGGACGTTCCGGTGACGCCGCTGTCCGCCCTGCTCGGCTACGACGGCGCCATGCCGCAGGGCAACGGGGCGCCGCTGGCGCTCGTCATCCTGCGCACCGCCGGGCGGCGGGTCGCCCTGGTCGTGGACGCGCTGATGGCCACCCGCGACTCGGTGGTCACCCCGGCGGAGGAGGTGGGAATCGACGCCGCCCGCTTCCTCGGCACCGTGCTGATGGACGACGGATCGCCGGCCCTGGTGCTGAATCCCGCCGCCCTGTCGCCGCGCCCCGGCATGGCCCTGCCGCCGCTGGTCCGTCCGGTCGACGAGTCGGAGCGGCGGCGGCCGCACATTTTGGTTGTGGACGACTCCATCACCACGCGAACCCTGGAAAAGAGCATCCTGGAGGCCCATGGTTACCGGGTCACGCTGTGCGTGGATGGGCGCGAGGCGGTCGAGACGCTCGGCGAGCTGGAGGATGTGAACCTGATCATCAGCGACGTGGAGATGCCGAGGATGGACGGGTTCGCCCTGCTCCAGGCCGTCAAGGGCAACCCCATGACCTCCGATCTGCCGGTGATCCTGGTCACCTCGCGCGCCAGCGACGAGGACCGCGAGCGCGGGCTGGATCTCGGCGCCGACGCCTACATCGTCAAGACCCGCTTCGACCAGAACGAGCTTCTGGCCGGCATCCGGCGGCTGCTGTGACCGGCACCCGCAAGATCCGCGTCCTGGTGGTGGAGGACTCGCCGGTCGTCCAGCAGCTCCTCGCCCACGTCATCGGCGAGGACCCGCGGCTTGAGCTGGCCGGCATCGCCGCGTCGGGCGAGCAGGCGCTGCGCATGGTCGTCTCGCTGAAGCCGGACGTGGTGTCGCTGGACATCCGCCTGCCGGGGATCGACGGCTTCGCCGTGACCGAGCGGCTGATGCGCGAGCATCCCGTGCCCATCGTCGTCGTCGCCTCCGACGTGCGCGACCTGGACATCCCGATGCGGGCGCTCCAGGCCGGGGCCCTGGCCGTGGTGGAAAAGCCGGGCAGCATGGCCCGCGCCGACTATCAGACCGTCGCCCGCCATCTCTGCACCCAACTCACCATCATGAGCCAGGTCAAGGTGATCCGGCAGCGCGGGCGCCCGCGCAACGGCGACGAGGAGCCCGTCGGCACCAACGGCCGCCGCAGGGGTGCCAGCGTCCCGATGCCGCCGCCCCTGCCGCCGTCCGTGGTGAAGCGGCAGTTCCGCGCGCTGGGGATCACCGCCTCGACGGGCGGGCCGGCGGCGCTGGTGAAGCTGCTGCGCGGGCTGCCGACCAACTTCCCCCTGCCCGTCTTCGTCGTGCAGCACATCGGCGCGCCCTTCGTGGCCGGCTTCGCCTCCTGGCTGGGGTCGGTCACGCCGCTGCCGGTGGCGCTGGCCTCCGACGGGCCGCACCGGCCCGGCCACGTCTATGTCGCCCCCGGCGAGCTTCATCTGACCGCCGAGCCCGGCGGGATGCGGCTGGTCCACGGCGATCCGGTCTGCGGCCAGAGGCCGTCCGGGGACGTGCTGTTCTCCTCCCTGGCCTCGGCCTTCGGCGCCGCCGCCATCGGCGTGCTGCTGACCGGCATGGGAGAGGACGGGGCGCGCGGCCTCACCGCCATGCACCGGGCGGGTGCCTACACCATCGCGGAGCACGCCTCCACCGCGGTCATCCACAGCATGCCGGGGACCGCGGTCCGGCTGGGAGGCGTTACCGAGGAGCTGCCCATCGACAAGGTGGCGGCCCGTTTGCTGGAACTGGTTTCGACGGGAGTGGAGCCCTCATGAGTGGACCCAGGGCGCTGATCGTCATCGCTTCGCAGACACAGGGACTTCTCCTGAAGCTGATGCTGGAGGAGCAGGGCATCGAGGCGAGCTGCGTCGAAACGGTGGAGCCCGCGGTCGCGGAGCTGTCGCGCCGTCCCTTCGACCTGCTGATGGTCGAGGCCGACGGCGAGGCCGCCCGCACCCTGACGGAGCTGCGGCGGCGCTGCCCGGCCCCGGCCATGCTGCTGGGTTCGGCGGAACGGGCGGCGGAGGCCGGCGTTCCCGCCGACGTCCATTGGACGGACCCCGCCGATACCCAGGGCGTGGTGCGGCAGGCCATGGCGCTGCTCGACCGGCGCAACGCGCCGCCAACCGTGTCCGACATCCTGCAGCGGGCGCGCATCCTGGTGGTGGACGACAGCGCGACCTACCGCGAGTTCCTGCGCGCCGAGCTGGAGGAGGACGGCTGCCACGTCGTCGCCGCGCGCAACGCCGACGAGGCGGTGGCGGCGCTGGAGGACGGGGGGCTGGACTGCGTGATCCTCGACCTCGTGATGCCGGGCACCAGCGGCACCCAGCTGTGCGAGCGGTTCGACCGTTTCCGCCGGCGCCGCGGCCTGTTCTTCCAGATCGTCATCCTGACCAGCCAGGAGGGCGACGACCGCCTGACCGCCAGCCTGACCGCCGGCGCCGACGACTTCGTGGGCAAGTCGCAGCCGATGGACATCCTGAAGATCCGCCTGATGGCCCTGCTCCGCCGGAAATACATGGTGGAGGACCACCTCGCCCGCCTCTCGCCCCCAATGCCTTCCGCATAGAAGGCGTATAGGGCTTTCAGGCGCTTTCATCCCCAGTGCACCAAAGGTTAAGGTGCTACACCTTCAGCTCTAGCGGGTAGAGAGAGACCGACGTGACGCCTCGGCACAGGAACAGGACCAGCATCGACACCGCGCCAGCGGAGACGGAGTGCGTGGAGAACGCGCTGCGCGTCTGCCGCGCCGCCGCGTTGCCGGCCTTCGTTCTGACCGGGCCGTCGCACGCCGCCACCCTCTTCGCCAACGACGCGCTCTGCGCCCTCCTCGGCAAGGAGCCGGCGGCGGGCGGGCAGCCGGCCCCGGCCTGGTTCGGGCCGGTCTGGCCGGCGGTGCTGGGCGCCGTCGATCCGCTGTTCTCCGGCGACACTGGGGAGCCGGTCGGCATCGAGCTTCTTCCCGTGGGCGACGCCGACCCCGCGGCGTTCGAGGGTGTGCCGCTGACCCAGGATGGGCAGACGGTCGCCGTGCTGGCCCTGGCCACCCAGGCGGCCCCCGACGACCGGGTCGTCGCCCGCATGGAACGGGAGATGCGCGCGGAGATCGAACGGACCACCGCCGCGCGCTCCCGCTTCCTGGCCTCGGCCAGCCACGACCTGCGCCAGCCCTTCCAGGCGATGCGCCTGTTCCTCGACGCGCTGTGCAGCCAGATCAGCGACGAGAAGGCGCTGAGCACGGCCGAGATGCTGGGCAACGCCATGACAGCGGGCGAGCGGCTGCTGAACGCGCTGCTCGATATCTCCACGCTGGACGCCGGCACGGTCACGCCGGACCCGCAGACGGTCTCCCTGGACGAGCTTCTGGGCCAGCTCGTCGAGGAGTTCCGCCCGCAAAGCGAGGAGAAGGGCCTGCGCCTGCGCGCCCGCCTGTGCCCCGGGACGGTGAAGACCGACCCGGTGCTGTTCGGCCGGGTGATGCGCAACCTGCTGACCAACGCCATCCGCTACACCCGGCACGGCGGCTTGCTCCTCGCCATGCGGCGGCGCGGCAACCGCTGGCGCATCGATGTGTGGGACACCGGCTTCGGCATCCCCGAGGAGCAGCTGACCGCCATCTTCGACGAATTCCACCAGCTCCAGAACCCCAACCGCGACCCCACCCGCGGCCTCGGCCTCGGCCTCGCCATCGTGCGCCGGCTGGCCGAGCTTCTCGGTCTTCAGGTGGAGGTGCGGTCGCGCATCGGGCGCGGCACCGTCTTCTCCATCTCGCTGGAAGCCGCGAGCCCGCTGGCCGAACCGCCGTGCAGCCACGTTTCCCCGCCGCCCTCCACCGCCTCGGCGCCGCCCCTGACCGGGATGACGGTGCTGGCCGTGGACGACGAGGCGATGGTGCTGACCGGCCTGCAGATGATCCTGGAAAGCTGGGGCTGCACCGTCGCCGCCGCGGGCGACATGCGGGAGGTCTTCGCGGTGCTGGACGGCCTGCCCGACGCGCCGTCGGTCATCCTGACCGACCTGCGGCTGCCGGGAAAGGTGTCCGGCTTCGACGTGATCGACCGGGTGCGCCGCCTGTACGGGCAGGAGATTCCCGCCGTGGTGCTCAGCGGCGAGACGGCCCAGAGCGCGCTTCTGGAAGGCCAGCGCCGCGGCTGCTCCTTCCTGCACAAGCCCCTCCACCCCGGCGATCTGCGGCAGGTCCTGGAGCGGCTGCGCGGGGGCGAGGACAAGGGTGAAGATAAGGGCGAGGGGGAGTAAGCCCACCTCCTCCCGCCACGTCCGTCGCGGAGCCGCTCACACCCAACGGTCACCATGGCTGTAGACGACCAGCCGGTCGCCGCGGGCGAAGCCGGCCAGCGACACGCCGCAGCTTTCCGCCATGCGCACCGCCATGCCGGTGGGGGCGGAGATGGCGACCAGCCCGCTGATGCCCAGCCGGGCAGCCTTCTGCACCAGCTCGTAGCTGGCGCGGCTGGAGGTCAGGACGAAGCCGCCCCGCCGGTCGACGCCCGTGCGCACCAGCCAGCCGATCAGCTTGTCCAGCGCGTTGTGGCGGCCGACATCCTCGCGCACCGCCAGGATCTCTCCCGCCGCGTTCACCCAGGCAACGCCGTGGGCCGCCCCGGTGGCGCGATGCAGGGTCTGGCGTTCGGCGAAGCGGGGCAGCGCCCGCTCCACCGCGCCGACCGACAGCCGCCCGCCCGAGGGGACGGGCTGGCCGGACCGGGCGATGGCCTGGAGGCTTTCCACCCCGCAGACGCCGCAACCCGACCGCCCGGCGATGCTCCGCCGTTTGCCCTTCAGCGCCATGAAGCGCTCCATCGGGATCTCCATGCGCACCTCGATCCCGTCGCAGCCCTCGACCACCCGCAGGCTCTCCAGTTCCTCCGCGTCGGCGATGATCCCCTCCGTCAGGGAGAAGCCGAGGCCGAACTCCTCCAGGTCGTCGGGGGTCGCCAGCATCACCGCATGGACGATGCCGTTGTAGGCGATGGCGACGGGCACCTCCTCCACCACCGCGTCGTCACAGAACTGGGCGGCGTCCGGACCCAGCCGCAGGACGGTCATGCGGTGGGTGGTGGTCGGCGCGGCGACGTCGGTGGCGAGGCTCATGGTGGTGTCCTTCCTAGGAATTCCCCTCTCCCCTCCGGGGAGAGGGTCAGGGTGAGGGGGTTGCGCTTTGGCCGGATGTTCCGCCATGCGCATCCCCCTCACCGGCCCTGCGGGCCACCCTCTCCCCGGAGGGGAGGCTATAAAGCGCTCTCAAACGATCAATGCCCGGTTTCCTTGCCGGTCACCTGACGGAACCAGCGCGGATGGTGCTTGCGCGCCCAGGCGTGGGTGACCACACCCTCAACCATCGCGCGGATCGTGCCCTGCACCCACAGAGCGGCGTAGACATGGACGATGATGCTGGCGATCAGCACCAGCGCGCTGGCGGCATGGACCAGAAGCGCGATGCGGATGATCGGGATCGGGAAATAGCCCGCGAAATAGGGCCGCCACGCGATCGCCCCCGACACCAGCAGCAGGATCATGCACAGCACCATGACCCAGAACATGCCCTTCTGGCCGCCGTTGTAGCGGCCGATGTCGCCGACCTCGTTGCCCTTCATCACCTCCTTCACCGACATCATCCATTTCACATCCTCCTTGTTGATGAGGTTGTGGTGGGCGTAGCGGAAGAACTGGCGGGCGAAGGCCAGGAACATCACCACCCCGACGAAGGGATGGACGATGCGGGCGAGCTGCGGCGTGCCGAACACGCCGGTCAGCCAGAAGAAGGCCGGGTAGAAGAAGGCCAGCCCGGAGATGGCGAGCAGAACGAAGCAGACCGCCACGATCCAGTGGTTGATGCGCTCGGCGGCGCAATAGCGTTGGATCAGCTTTTCCGACGTCTTCACAGCGCGTTCTCCCGTTCCTCGTTTTTGATCCCATGGGCATGCTTGGTGCCCTGGGCGGGCGGCACCGGCGGCGTGCCGTGCTCGGCCTCATCCTCGTCGTCGGCGCGGTTCGGGCCGACCGTGATGTAATGGAAGAAGCCGAACAGGCCCGCGGCGGCGACGCCCAGCGTCGCCAGCGGCTTCAGCATGCCCTTCCACACCCCGACGACGGCGCTGATCGACGGGTTGTCCGGCAGGCCGGAGTAGAGCGTCGGCTTGTCGGCGTGGTGCAGCACGTACATGACGTGGGTGCCGCCCACCCCGGCGGGGTCGTAGAGGCCCGCCTGGTCGTAGCCGCGCGACTGGAGGTCGGTGATGCGGGTCTGGGCGACCTCGATCATGTCCTCCTTGCTGCCGAACTGGATGGCGCCGGTCGGGCAGGTCTTGACGCAGGCCGGCTCCTGCCCCACCGCGACGCGGTCGGAGCAGAGGTTGCACTTGTACGCCTTGCTGTCGGCCGGGCTGAGGCGCGGCACGTTGAACGGGCAGCCGGAGATGCAATAGCCGCAGCCGATGCAGTTCTCCTGGTGGAAGTCGACGATGCCGTTCTTGAACTGCACGATGGCGCCCGGCGACGGGCAGGCCTTCAGGCAGCCGGGGTCGGCGCAGTGCATGCAGCCGTCCTTGCGGATCAGCCACTCCAGCTTGCCCTTCTCCTCCACCTCGTTGAAGCGCATGACCGTCCAGGCCTGCGAGGACAGGTCGGTCGGGTTGTCGTAGACGCCGACGCAGGTGCCGACCTCGGCGCGCAGCTCGTTCCATTCCGAGCAGGCGACTTGGCAGGCCTTGCAGCCGATGCAGACCGTGGTGTCGATCAGCTTCGCCACCTCCTGCGGGTTGCGGGCCTGCGGGGTCGGCGTCGGGGTGGCGGACCGGCGCAGGATATCGAGGGATTGCAGTGCCATGACTTACGCCACTCCGATCTTCTCGACGTTCACGAGGAACGCCTTGTATTCCGGGGTCTGGGTGTTGCAGTCGCCGACGGCGGGCGGCAGCGTGTTGGACAGGAAGCCCTTCTTGGCCACCGTCTCCCAGCCCCAGTGCAGGGGGATGCCGATCTGGTGGACGGTGCGGCCCGCCACCTTCAGGGCCTTGATGCGCTTGGTCACCACCGCCTTGGCCTTGATGTGGCCGCGCTTGGAGGAGACCTGGACCCAGTCGCCGGCCTGGATGCCCTTCTCCGCCGCCAGCGTCTCGCCGATCTCCACGAACTGCTCCGGCTGGGCGATGGCGTTCAGCCGAACGCTCTTGGTCCAGAACTGGAAATGCTCGGTCAGGCGGTAGGTGGTGCCGACGTAGGGGAACTGGTCATGGGTGCCCAGCCGCTCGCGGTCGGCCTTGAAGATGCGCACCGCCGGGCTGCTGACCACCTTCGGGTGCAGCGGGTTGGTGCCGAGCGGGCTTTCCATCGGCTCGTAATGTTCGGGGAAGGGGCCGTCCACCAGCTTGTCGGTGCAGAACAGCCGCCCGACGCCCTCCGGGTTCATGATGAAGGGGTTCATGCCGTCGGCCGGCGGCGAGTCCACCTTGAAGTCCGGCACGTCGGCACCCGCCCAGGCGGTGCCGTTCCAGGAAATCAGGTTGCGCTTGGGGTCCCAGGGCTTGCCCGACGGGTCGCATGAGGCGCGGTTGTAGATGATGCGGCGGTTGGCCGGCCACGCCCAGGCCCAGCCCGGCGTGTTGCCCAGGCCGGCGTCGGTGTTGTCGCGCCGGGCCATCTGGTTGCCCGCCTGCGTCCAGCAGCCGGCGAAGATCCAGCAGGCGCTCATCGTCGTGCCGTCGTCGCGCAGCAGGGCGAAGTTCGGGATCTGCTCGCCCTTGCGGGCCAGGAACTTCGTCGGGTCCTTGGGGTCGGGGATGTCGGCCAGCGCGCGGCCGTTCAGCTCCTTCGCCAGTTCCTCCGGCATCGGCTCCAGCGGGTTCTTGTAGGGCCAGGAGAGGTTGAGGATCGGCTCCGGCGCGGTGCCGCCCTCCTTGGCGTAGAGGGTGCGGACGGCCATGAACAGCTCGGCCAGGATCTCTTGGTCGGTCTTCGCCTCGCCCGGCGGGTTGGCGCCCTTCCAGTGCCACTGCAGCCAGCGCGAGGAGTTGACGATGGCGCCGTCCTCCTCGGCGAAGCAGGTGGAGGGCAGGCGGAACACCTCGGTCTTGATCGACGCGGTGTCGACCTCGTTGACCTCGCCGTGGTTCTGCCAGAAGGAGGCGGTCTCCGTGGCGATCGGGTCGATCACCACCATGTATTTCAGCTTGGCGAAGTCCGCCGCCGTCTTGCGCGCGTCGGGGAAGGAGGTCAGCGGGTTGAAGCCCTGGACGATGAAGCCGTTGACCTTGCCGTTGTGCATCAGGTCCATGACCTGCAGCACGTCGTACATCTTGTCCCACTTGGGCAGCCAGTCGTAGCCCCAGTTGTTCTCCGCCGTCGCCTTGTCGCCCCAGAACCACTTCAGCAGACTGACGAAGAATTTCGGCGTGTTGGCCCAGAAATTGAGCTGGCCCGGCGCCTGCGCCTTCGGCGCGGTCTTGGCGATGTAGTCGGCGAAGGTCGGGTGCGCCTTCTCCGACGGCAGGGTCAGGTAGCCCGGCAGGTTGGTGGACAGCAGGCCGAGGTCGGACAGTCCCTGGATGTTGGAGTGGCCGCGCAGGGCGTTCACGCCGCCGCCCGGCATGCCGATGTTGCCCAGCAGGAGCTGGATCATCGCCATGGTGCGGATGTTCTGGGCGCCCACCGTGTGCTGCGTCCAGCCCAGCGCGTAGAGGATCGTGCCGACCCGGTCGCGCACCGCCGTGGAGCCGAGATGCTGGCAGACGCGCAGGAAGCCGTCCTTCGGCGTGCCGGTCAGGTCCTCGACCAGTTCCGGCGTGTAGCGCGCGTAATGGGCCTTCATCAGGTTCCACACGCAGCGCGGATGCTGGAGCGTCGGGTCGGTCTTCGCCGTGTTCCCGTCCGCCTCGACCTCGTAGTTCCAGGACGAGCGGTCGTACTGGCCCTTGGCCGCGTCGTAGCCGCTGAACAGCCCGTCCTCGAACCCGTAGCCCTCCTTCACGATGTAGGCGGCGTTGGTGTAGGCGCGGACATAGTCCCACTGGATCTTGTCGTTGGCGACCAGCCAGTTGATGACGCCGCCCAGGAACACGATGTCGGAGCCGGCGCGGATCGGCAGATACTCGTCGGCCACCGCGGCGGAGCGGTTGTAGCGCGGGTCGACGACGACGATGCGCGCGCCGCGCTTCTTCGCCTCGACCGCCCACTTGAAGCCGACCGGATGCGCTTCCGCCGGGTTGCCGCCCATGATCAGGATGAAGTCGGCGTTGGAGATGTCCACCCACGTGTTGGTCATCGCCCCGCGCCCGAAGGTGGAGGCCAGCGCCGACACCGTCGGGCCGTGGCAGACGCGGGCCTGCGCGTCGGTGCCGACGATGCCCAGCGAGCGCATGACCTTCTGCGTCAGGATGCCCGTCTCGTTGGAGGAGGCCGAGGCGGTCAGCATGGCGGTGGACAGCCAGCGGTTCACCGTCACGCCGTCGGCGGTCTTGGTGACGAAGTTGGCGTCGCGGTCGTCCTTGATGTGGCGGGCGATGCGCTCGATCGCCTCATGCCAGGAAACGCGCTTCCAGCTGTTGGACCCGGCCTCGCGGACCTCCGGATATTTCAGGCGGTTCGGGCTGTGGATGAAGTCCAGCAGGCCGGCGCCCTTCGGGCAGAGCGAGCCGCGGCTGACGGGGTGATCCGGGTCGCCCTCGATGTGGATGATCTCGGCCTTGGCGTTCTTGGCGCCGTCGCCCAGGCTGTACATCAGCAGGCCGCAGCCGACCGAGCAGTATGGGCAGGTGTTGCGGATCTCCTTGGCGCGGGCGAGGCGGAACTGGCGCACCTCGGCCAGCGCCTCGGACGGCAGGAAGCCCAGAACCCCCATGCTGGAGGCGGCGAGACCGCCCGCCGTGACCTTCAAGAACTGCCGCCGTGATACCTGCATGGGTGTGATGGGCATGAAACCTCCCTGATGTCGGCCCTGGTGTCAGGATATGCCGGCCCGGCGCTTGAGCGCCTGGAGCCGGCGGCGCCGCACCGTCCGGGGTGACCCGGCCGGAGCGGCGCATCCCCCAAAGGGCAGATTCCGTGCCAGCCGGGGCCACGGGCGGAATGCGGTGCGTTTGCTGGGGTGAACGGACGGAACGGCCATGCCCGCACCGCTCTGAGGGACATTTTGTCCAGCCGGCGATGGACAAAATGTCCCTAACGTTTGTGTGGAGGACAATCTGTCGGGGAGGCCGCAATGAAGTCCCCTCTCCCCTCCGGGGAGAGGGTCAGGGTGAGGGGGTTGCGCTTTTGCCGGACGTACCGGAAACGCGAGGCCCCCTCACCGGCCCTTCGGGCCACCCTCTCCCCGGAGGGGAGAGGGCTATTCGTCCTCCTGGCACCGTTCTTGCGCTGTGCTATCCCTTCCGACTGTTCGTGATCCGTGACCGGGAAAGCCACCATGACCGCCTCCTCCTCCGACGCCCCGATTTCCGAAGCGGCGATGTCCGAAGCGGCAATGTCCGAAGCGACGGCCGCCGCCATGGCCGCCGCCGGTCTGGTGCCGGGCCAGTCGCCGGCCCCGCTGCGCCTGCCCGGCGCGGCGATCTTCGCCCGGCGGGCGGCGCGCCTGCTCGCGCTGGCGGAGGGGCACGCCATGGGCGACTGGCTGCGCTTCGTCGCCACGCTGGCCGACGCCCAGACGGCGGTGGCCGCCACCCCCGCCACGCTGCCGCCGGAGGAGCAATGGGCCGCCGACCTGCGCGCCCTGGCCGCCCGGCTGGACAGCCTGTCCGGCGGCGCGCGCGACGCCCTGACCGCGCTCGCCGCGTCCGACACTGACACCCTGGAGGCGCTGGCCGGGCGCTGGGCCGGCGACGCGCTGGAGGACGGCGACCTCGCCGCAGCACCCTTCCTGGCCGCGGCCTTCCAGACCGCCTGGACGCGCCACGCCGCGGCGCTCGATCCGGCGTCGGTGACCACCCATGCCACCGCCACCGCCTGCCCGGTCTGCGGCGGCGCGCCGGTCGCCGGCGTGTTGCAGGTCGGCATGGAGAGCGGCGGCCTGCGCTATCTCCATTGCGGGATCTGCCACACCGCCTGGCACCATGTGCGCTCGTCCTGCGTGGCCTGCGGCGACGGCAAGGACGTGTCCCAGCGCTTCGTCGAAGGGGCGGACGGCACGGAGGCCAACGGCGCGGTGCGGGCGGAGACCTGCGACGCCTGCCACAGCTATCTGAAGCTGCTGTTCCTGGACAAGGCGCCGGGCCTCGACCCGGTGGCGGACGACCTCGCCACCCTGGCGCTCGACCTGCTGCTGGGCGAGGAGGAGTACCGCCGCATCGGCGTCAACCCGTTCCTGGCGGTCGCCGGGTAAAGGGACGCCGGGTAAAGGGGGATCAACCCCCCGCGGTGATCCGCTGGGCGGCGAAGAAGGGCGCGGTCGGCTGGTCGGAATAGACGGCCTGCCGCCGCAGCCACAGGGTGAAGCGGGTGCCGCGCCCCGGAACGCTCTCCACCGTGATCCGCCCGCCGTAGCGCTGGACGATGGCGTAGCTGATCGACAGGCCGAGCCCCGTCCCGGTCTGCTTCTTGGTGGTGAAGAAGGGGTCGAAAATGCGGGCCAGATCGCCCGCCGCGATGCCGTGCCCGGTGTCCTCGACCCCCACCAGCACCCCCTCAAAGGGCTCCGCCCCCGGCAACCGGTCGTCCGGGCCGATGTCGCGGCTGTCCAGCGTCAGGCGGCCGCCCTCCGGCATCGCCTGCATGGCGTTGACGATCAGGTTGATCAGCACCTGCTGAAGCTCGCCGCGGTTCATCTCCACCGGGCCGCCCGCCCGCGTCTCCAGCGTCACCACGACCCGCGCCCGGTTCAGGTTGTGCCGGGTCAGCACCAGACAGTCGGACAGCACGCCGTTGACGTCGGTCGGCTCGGCGTAGCCGGCGAAGTCGCCGGGCCGGGCGAACTGCAGCAGCTTGGTCACGATGGCGTGGATGCGCCGGGTCTGCTCGTCGATCAGCCGGACCTCCTGGCGCACCGGCTCGATCCCGTCGCCCAGCACCTCGCGCAGCAGGTCGAGGTTGCCCTGGATCACCGCGACCGGGTTGTTGATCTCGTGCGCCACCCCGGCGGTCAGCTCGCCGATGGCGGTCAGCTTCTCGTTCATCACCAGTTGCTGCTGGGCGCGGCGCAGCGTGGCATTCGCCTCCTCCAGCGCGGCGGTGCGCAGCGCCACCTTGCGGTCCAGCTCCTCGGCGGAGCGCTGAAGCTCCCACCGCCGCGCCGCCACGGAATCCAGCAGATGGTCGAAGGCGCGGGCCAGCCGCCCCAGCTCGTCCCGGCTGGCGGTCGGGCCGATGCGCGCGGAATCCTCGCCCCCCTCGATGCGGGCGATGACGCCGGCCATGCGTTCCAGCGGGCGGAAGATGGCCCGCGCTCCGCGCAGACCCACCAGCGTCCCCAGCCCCGACACCAGCAGGAACAGCAGGAACAGCCCGGCCAGCGCCTTGTACAGCGTGTCGCGCAGCGGCGATTCCAAGAACCCGACATAGAGCATGCCGATCCGCCGCCCGGCGGTGTCGGCCAGCGGCTGATAGCCCGACACGTAGGTGTCGTTGACCACGAAGGCGGAGCCCAGCCACGGCTCGCCGCGGTCCAGCACCTTGTCCGCCACCGCCTGCGACGCCCGCGTGCCCAGCGCCCGCTGCCCCTCGAACAGCCGGACGTTGGTGGCGATGCGGGTGTCGCCGAGGAACAGCGTGGCGGTGCCCTGGCTGCCCAGCGGCAGCGAGGCGTCCTGATAGACGATGGTGTTCAGCCGGTCGACGATGCCCTGGTTGCCGTTCAGCAGCACCCCGCCTTCCAGCACCCCGAGCAGACGGCCGTCCGGCCCGTCGAAGGGAATGGCGACCTGAATCACCAGCCCGCGGTCCTCGGCCCCATGATTTTCGACATTGCGCGGATCGGGCCGGGCGGCGCGGGTCGGCACCAGCGGCGTGTGGGCGGCCCGGCGCAGCGCCGGGTTCAGCGCCTCCAGCTCCGCCGGGGCGAAGACCTCCAGCCCGTGCTGCGCGTAGCCGTGCAGCGCCTCGCGCACCACCGACCAGCCACTGCGGTCCGCCGGCACGGCGAACGACCCGCCCGCCCGCACCATGCCTCCGGCGTCGAGCAGCAGCAGATAGTCCAGCCCGTGCTCCTCCGCCTCCTCCTCCAGCAGCCGGCGCAGGTCGGCGGGCGTGCCGCGCTCCAGAATCAGGGCCAACCGATGGGAGGTCGCCACCCCCTCCAGCCCGTTGCGCAGCGACATCTGCACCCGGTCGAAGAACTGCCGCGCCGTGCCCAGGTCGGAGCTGACCTTGTTGACCAGAAGCTGGTCGTAGCCCTGCGTCCCCCAGGCCCAGACGATCATCAGCAGAACCGGCGCGCCGACCAGCAGCGGCGCCAGCACCAGCGCCAGCAGCTTGAGCCGCACCGACTCCGCGTAGGCCGCCGCCAGCCGCTTCAGCATGTTGGGCCGGGACGGGTTGGGGCGAGGCGCCGAGGATGGCGCCGGAGATGGAGGCGTCACACCCCCCATTCCACGCATTTCCGGTCCAGCGTCTTGCGCGACACGCCCAGCAGATCGGCGGCGCGCGTCTTGCTGCCGTCACAGCGCGCCAGCACGGTCAGGATGTGGCGCTTCTCCACCTCGGCCAGCGGCAGCACGTCGCTGTCGCCGTCCATGCGGACGTGGCGGACCGGACAGGGGGCGCAGGGCGGGTTGCCGGCCACCGCGGCGGCGCACAGGCTGGGGTCCGCGGCCAGGCCGGCCTCCACCGCCGCGGCGTTGGCGGTGTCCAGATCGTCGAGCGGGAATTCGCCGAGCAGCAGCGACCGCTCCACGAAGTTGCGCAGCTCGCGCACGTTGCCGGGCCAGGAATGGCACATCAGCGCCCGCGTCACCTCCGGCGTCAGGGTCAGCGGCGGCACGGCCAGCCGCACCGGCAGGAAGCGCATGAACAGCGCGGCCAGCTCCGGCACGTCCACCGCGCGCTGGCGCAGCGGCGGAATGGTCAGTGTCATCACCTCCAGCCGGTAGAACAGGTCCGGGCGGAAGCGCCCCGCCGCGGCCTCCGCCTTCAGGTCGCGGTTGGTGGCGGTGACCACGCGGACGTCCACCGGCACCTCCTGTTCGCTGCCGACCGGGCGGATGCGCCGCTCCTCCAGAACGCGCAGCAGCTTGGATTGCAGGGTCAGCGACAGCTCGCCGATCTCGTCCAGGAACAGCGTGCCGCCGTGGGCGTAGTAGAACAGCCCCTTGCGCGCGTCCTTGGCCCCGGTGAAGGCGCCGCGGGCGTGGCCGAACAGCTCCGCCTCGATCAGGTCGGCGGAGATCGCCGCGCAATTCACCGCCACGAAGGGCCGGTCGGCGCGCGGCGACAGGTCGTGCAGCGCGCGGGCGACCAGCTCCTTGCCCACGCCGGACTCGCCCTGGATCAGCACGGTGGACGGGGTCGGCGCCACCCGCTGCACCAGCGAGCGCAACCGCATCATGGCGTCCGACCGCCCGACAATCTCATCGCGCCCGTTGTCCTTCTTCGACAGCTGCCGACGCAGAACATAGTTCTCGCGGGTCAGCCGGGTGCGCTCGACGCAGCGGTCGATGGAGTTCAGGATCTGCTCGACCCGGAAGGGCTTCAGCACGAAATCCGCGGCACCGGAGCGCAGGGCGTCGATGGCCGTGTCCATGTCGGCGAAGGCGGTGACCAGGATCACCTCGCCGGCGTAGCCGCCGGCCATCAGCTCCTTCAGCCAGTCCAGCCCCGAGCGGCCCGGCAGGGCGACGTCGAGGATGATGACCTCGGCGTGGATGCGCTCCAGCGTCCGGGCGCCCTCCTCGGCGCTGCCCGCCACCTCGACCCGCCAGCCGCGCCGCTCCAGCGCGCGCGACAGAAAGCTGCAAATCCCCTCCTCATCGTCCACCACGAGGATGGAGGGCTTCGCCTGATCCTCCATTCGGCCCCCTTCCGGCGCGCTGCGGTCGGACGGGGTGGAGACAGGCGCGGTCATGGTCATCACTGTGCACTCGGCGGCGGAAAGCCCCACAGTCTAAGGGAGCATAGCCAAGCCGGGCCAGTGATTTCCGAAATCCGGAATAGTCCCAGCGTCCCGCTTGGACAACCGCGCCGCGCCATGCGACGCTCTCCCGCTCATCGCACAGACCGGGAGCCGACCGTGACGGACACCAGCGGATCATTTGTCCATGCCGGACCGCGCATCGCCGACACCGGCATCAGTGATGCCGAGTGGCAAGCCCGGATCGATCTCGCCGCCGCCTACCGCCTGGTCGCCGAGCGCGGCTGGGACGACCTGATCTACACCCACATCTCGCTGGCCGTGCCGGGGGAGCCGGGGCGCTTCCTCATCAACCCCTTCGGCCTGACCTTCGGCGAGGTGACCGCCTCCAACCTCGTGAAGATCGATATCCACGGCGCCATCATCGGCGACAGCCCCCACCCGGTGAATACCACCGGCTTCGTCATCCATGGCGCCGTCCATGCGGCGCGCGAGGACGCGCGCTGCGTCATGCACCTTCACAACGAGGCGGCGGTGGCGGTGTCGATGCTGAAGGACGGGCTCCTCCCGCTGTCCCAGCACGCCCTGCGCTTTTACCGCGACCTCGCCTATCACCGGTACGAGGGGCTGGCCCTGACCGACAGCGAGAAGGTCCGCCTCGTCGCCAATCTCGGCACCCGCCGGGCGATGCTCCTCCACAACCACGGCAGTCTGGTGACCGGGCGCACGGTGGCGGAGGCCTTCTGCCTGATGGACATGCTGGACAAGGCGTGCCGGATGCAACTCGCCGCGCAGGCCACTGGCGCGGAACTGGTGTCGCCGCCGCCGGAGCTGTGCGACAAGACCTACCGGCAACTCACCGCCGATCCGGAGCCGGAAGGCGAACTGGAATGGCCGGCGCTGCTGCGACGCCTGGACCGGCGCTGCCCGGACTACAGGAACTGAGCTTTCCGGACCGCGGTCCGCAACAGAGGGGATGGAACGACTATGCCGCTGATCAACGTTCAGCTTTTCGAAGGCCGCACGCTGGAGCAGAAGCGCGCCTACGCCAAGGCGCTCACCGACGCCTCGGTCGCGGTGCTCGGCTGCAGCCCGGAGGCGGTCGATGTCATCTTCCACGACGTGAAGAAGAGCGATTGGGCCAGCGGCGGCAAGCTGTGGTCCGACCCCGAGTGACATTCGCTTCCCGGACGCCCATGGGAAGCATTGCTCACCCCATGGGCATCCGGACAAAAAACAGGCAGACCAATCCCTGGCCTGCGTTCAAACCGCACCCACCGTCTTGCCCGTGAGACGGTAAACCGCGGTGGCGACCGCCCGGTCCTCGCTGTCGCCGACCTCCATGCGCCGGTCGATGTAGTTGCCGAGAAACTCGACCAGCGCGTCGCGGGTGACCGACTGCACCCACTGGCCATGCCGGCCATAGGCTTGCAGCGTCCAGAATTCCGAGGCCATCAGCGCCGAGCGGACGGATTTGGACGAGCCGTCCCAATGCGACCACAGAAAGTCGATGGCACTCTGAGCGACCGTAATCACCAAACCGGCATTGATTCCGCGTGACGCCATCGTAGTCTCCCTCTCAGCTTGCCGAGCGGACGCTCGTGAACGGAACTCGTTCAGCAAAAGCAGTGCCAGGGAGACCGAAACAAAAAGCCGTACCTCGTTCGGATGCGATTCGCCGGAAATCCAGACCAGACACGGGAGGAGTGGCCATGAACGCGCAAGAAGAGCAACGGGCGCGCGACGCGCTGAAATGCATCGACCGCGATCTCGACGCGCTCGACATCCAGATCGCCGCCTTGCAGGCGCGGCAACGATCCGGGACCTCCCTCGACCAATACATCCGCGTCCGTGACGCCCTGCTGACGGAGGCTCAGACGATCCTGACCCAGCTCGATCGCCGCCCCGGCAACCAGTCCCCTCCCCCGCCGGTGGCGGGGGAGGGCTAGAAAGGGGCCCCGCGTCAACACTTCGGGCACAACGAAAAGCCGGCGCTTCCCCCAGGGGAAAGCGCCGGCTTGGTCGTTCATGAAGCCGATTGTCAAGTGTGCCTGAAGCCTTCTGCGTCCACGTCCTTGGATGGTTTGGCGTGTGCCGTGGTGACCTGGCGGCGACCTACTCTCCCACGTCTTAAGACGCAGTACCATCGGCGCTGAGGCGTTTCACGGCCGAGTTCGGAATGGGATCGGGTGTTGGGAGCCTCGCCATGACCACCAGGTCACCAAGGCACACGCGAACGATCCGGACGGGACGGCAGAGGTTTCGTTGAGCGAGGACGTTTGCTCTTGTTCTTTGCGGTGTTGGCTCGTGCGCCCAGGGCTTGCCGCTGCGCGCGGGCCGCCTGCTGGGAAGGATCAAGCCGATCGAGCGATTAGTAAGGCTCAGCTTCAGGCGTTGCCGCCCGTCCACATGCCTCCTATCGACGTGATGGTCTGTCACGGCTCTCAAGGGAGTTCTGGTTTAGAGGTGGGTTTCCCGCTTAGATGCTTTCAGCGGTTATCCCGTCCATACTTAGCTACCCGGCCATGCCACTGGCGTGACAACCGGTGCACCAGAGGTATGTCCATCCCGGTCCTCTCGTACTAGGGACAGATCCTCGCAAAACTCCGACACCCACGGCAGATAGGGACCGAACTGTCTCACGACGTTCTAAACCCAGCTCACGTACCACTTTAATCGGCGAACAGCCGAACCCTTGGGACCTGCTCCAGCCCCAGGATGTGATGAGCCGACATCGAGGTGCCAAACGACTCCGTCGATATGGACTCTTGGGAGTCATCAGCCTGTTATCCCCGGCGTACCTTTTATCCGTTGAGCGATGGCCCGTCCACATGGAACCACCGGATCACTATGGCCGACTTTCGTCTCTGCTCGACTTGTCTGTCTTGCAGTCAGGCGGGCTTATGCCATTGCACTCGTCGAGCGATTTCCGACCGCTCTGAGCCCACCATCGCGCGCCTCCGTTACACTTTGGGAGGCGACCGCCCCAGTCAAACTACCCGCCATGCAGGGTCCCGGCTCCGGATGAACGGAGCGCGGTTAGATGCCAGAGACCTCAAGGGTGGTATTTCAAGGATGGCTCCACCCGAGCTGGCGCCCGGGCTTCCTAGCCTCCCACCTATCCTACACATGAGATCCCTAGCACCACTGCAAAGCTGTAGTAAAGGTGCACGGGGTCTTTCCGTCTGACCGCGGGTACTCCGCATCTTCACGGAGAGTTCAATTTCGCTGAGTTGGTGTTGGAGACAGCGGGGAAGTCGTTACGCCATTCGTGCAGGTCGGAACTTACCCGACAAGGAATTTCGCTACCTTAGGACCGTTATAGTTACGGCCGCCGTTTACCGGGGCTTCAATTCGGAGCGTGAACCCCTCCTCTTAACCTTCCGGCACCGGGCAGGCGTCAGACCCTATACGTCGCCTTGTACGGCTTCGCAGAGCCCTGTGTTTTTAGTAAACAGTCGCCACCCCCTGGTCTGTGCCCCCCGCCATGGCTTGCGCCACAACGGGGCCCTCTTCTTCCGAAGTTACGAGGGCAATTTGCCGAGTTCCTTCAACACCATTCTCTCAAGCGCCTGGGTATACTCTACCAGTCCACCTGTGTCGGTTTGGGGTACGGTCTGATGCGGGGGCTGTTTCCTGGAACGGGTCCCCAGCCGGGCCAATCCGATAAGGCCCGACACGCTTTCCCATTCGTCACACACCCGCTGGCCCACGAATATTAACGTGGTTCCCATCGACTACGCCTTTCGGCCTCGCCTTAGGGGCCGGCTCACCCTGCGTGGATTAACCTTGCGCAGGAACCCTTGGACTTTCGGCGACAGTGTTTCTCACACTGTTTGTCGCTACTCATGTCAGCATTCTC